>CALXNS010000014.1 GCA_944389815.1 uncultured Victivallis sp.
TTTTCGCATCGCTGCAAAGTCTGCCGCTGTCTTTCTTGATCCGAAAAGCGTTGATGCTGTTTTGCCGTTTCTTTTGCAAATCCTCATACAAAATCTGATTTTTGATCAGTGTAATCAACTGCTGATCGAACTTGCTCAAATCAATCGTTCCACCCTGAACCTGTAGAACTTTGACATTATTTTCCTTGAGAAGCTGATTGATGTGTCCTTCCAGAAAACTCCCGTTGATCGGACGATACAACCGAGTCAGCTCGTTAACTAATACAAAATCAACCTCGGAAAGTTTGAGCAATACCTGACTCAGCCCCAGACGGAAATCCTTTTTCGTACTTTGCGTGAGACTCCAATTCATATAGGCTTTGTCAAGCCTGGCAATTTCCTCAGCACCTACCGGATAAGTCTCCCCGCTGGTATTCAGGTCCTTGTAAATGCCAATGATTTCAAGTTTTTCTTTTGCCGCCAATTTTTTGCAGTTGGCTATTTGTGCCTCTACTGACTCCGAAAAATCATCCTTCCCGCTACTCTGACGTGCATAAATCAACGCTTTCATCGCCCAATTCTCCTTCCACTTTTTTCTTATCATCGCTAATATACCGCATATAAGTATATTTGACAAGTTGTCTTTATCGTCATTGCGATCATCGCCATTCTCGCCTCGATGCTGCTTCCAGCGCTGAACAAGGCCCGCGATAAGGCAAAGGCGATCAGCTGTGTGAGCAACCTCAAGCAACAGGGACTGGCGCTGAATGCGTATTGCGGTGATTTCTCCGGCTGGCTTCCAGTCATGCAATATGGATCGGCCGGGTACTACTCCACCTGCTGGAAAAATTCGCTCGCCCCCTATCTCGGTTATTCCCCGGATGCCGTCAACGTTAATGGCTACGGCGGAAAATTCGAGGGCATGGACAAAGGTCCATTTCAGTGTGCCGCCGCCATGCCGATCTCTGAACCAGGCAACTTCCACCACTCCCGGCGGTTACGGCTGGAACAAACTGATCGGTCTCCTGCCGGGCAATCAGCAGTACAAAATCAATCAATTGAAGAAGATTTCCGATACGATCGCAATCGCCGATTCCGTGGATGTCGCCCACGTGGGGACCAGTTACGCCAGCTGCAGTCAGCTGGCGCAACCGTCGACCACCGGCGCCAACTCATTGCTGGCGATCGGCAACCGACACAACGATGGGGCCAATGTTCTCTGGCTGGATCTGCGTGTCGACTGGAATTCCCGCAACCGGATCCTCGGCGGAATGCTCGCTTCCGGTTATCCGATCTCCTATGTTGATTACTTCTTCTATCCCAAACGTTGACATGAAAGAGGAGTTTCATGGTGTTCCACTCTTCGAAAACAGACCGGAAACTACTTCCGGTACTGGATCTGGATTACAATTTAAGCTGCGCATTTCACACGCCGGAACTCCTGCGGCAGGAACTTCAAATGCTCTCGGAACACGGCTTCGACTGCATTCATATTGTTGCTCCGCCCGACGGGACGGCCAATTACAGTCCGGCAACGTTCCTCAACCCGGCGTGCGACTCCATCTTCGCCCGTTCCCGTGCAGCTTTCGGCGACCGCGATCCCCTGGAGTGGGCACTCCAATGTGCCGTCCAGGCGGGGTTGGAGGTAATCGTCGAATTCAAACCCTATGAAGGTGGCGGCAATCTGATCCTCCCCCGCGGCACTCGCATACCGGAGGACATGGCCGCTTTCGATACGCTCGGCGGTACAGCCGCCGGCGTTGAGCCCTTCATTGCCGAACACCCGGAATTCCTTCTGGAACGTTGTCCGGAACCACCTCTGCCCCCCGGGCCGATTACTGCCGTCGAAATCGTCTTTGCCGCATCCGGAAACACAGAACGGGAGAAATTCGATCAGGAGACGACTCAAATTTACAGCAGCGGCGACAACAACATTTATCACCTCTACAACCGAAGCAAGCCGCAGTTCAGTTGTCGATACGAAACGCGTCGACTGACCGACGCCAACGGCGTTCCTCTCTGCGGCGGCCATCCGGTTCCATGTCGGGTAATGCGCATTTCCAACCTTCAAATCGAAGAACCTTTTTTCGCGCTGCATTTTCCGACGACGCCGCAGGAAGAACTCAACTCCTTTCCGGCAACGATGGCTCGTGTCTGCTGTGGCGGCGTGGAACTGCCGGTCACCGTATCCGGCTGCGTCCGGAACACCGGAACGACAGCATCGACGGCGCCGGTCGCCCGACCGCCGTTTACCGTCACGGGATTCGATTTCGCCGTCAGCGGCCTGGAACTCGTCGAAACCGGCCTGCGTCCGATGGCCACCTGGGGATTTGCCCGGGGGAAACTCCAACGGCTGCGCGGTTGCCTGTGCGAAGCGTATCCGCAAGTGCGAAAATACTGGCTGCGCCGGATCAGGAAATTCATGGAAATGGGCGCGGCCGGTGTCGACATCCGCTTGCAGAATCACTGTTCCGGCATCGTCGACTTCCGGCATTACGGGTTCAACCCGCCGTTGGCAGAGGCATGGCAAAAGCGTTACGGATTCGCACTGGATAAAAATTGTGATCCGCTGGCGTTAATGCGCTTGAGAGGGGAATTTTTCGTCCGCTTTCTGGAAGAAGCCGCCGAATTGCTCCATCGGGATAACCGTCGGCTGCTGTGCCAGTTTCACGGCTGCATGGAACACCCTTCGCTCTCAGCCGAACGCCACGAAACCGGATTCTGGGCCAACGCCAAGATTCTGCCCGACTGGCGCCGGATGACGGAAATTGCCGATGAAATCGTCATCAAAAATTATAACTTCGGGGAATATCGTCCGGAAACGGCCGACGCCATCAAACAGCGGGCTGCCGAACTGGGAAAACCGCTCTGGGTACACTGTTATCTGCAACAGGGACACGATTGGAGTGCGAACTTCCTCGACCAGGTCAGTCAGGATTCAAGAGTAAACGGGATTCTTCTTTATGAAGTAATATGGAATGCCCGTGAAAAGGACGGCATCCTCAACGTATGCGACAACCGGATCCGCTGGATGTTCGATTCTCCCACCCCCGTTTCCGGAATCAAATCATGAAAATAGTCGATCTTCAAACTGAATACCGCCGTAATCCGCTCGGAATCTCAGTCGAGACGCCGCCGCGTTTCTCATGGCGTCTGGAAACCCGCCGTCCTGGCGCGGTTCAGCGCGCTTACCGCCTGGAAGTGGCCTCTTCGCAGGAGCTGCTGCGGCAGGGGAAAGCCGATAAATACGACAGCAACTTCATCGCCGGCGACAATTGTACCGCCGTCGAATATGCCGGACTATCGCTGCACGGCACGGAGCGCTGCTGCTGGCGGGTAAGTGTCCTGGATGAACGCGGCAGAATCATACGATCCGGCGAGGAGGCGTGGTTTGAATGCGCCCTCTCTCCGGAACAATGGGTTGCCGGCTGGATCGGGTGTCCCGGATGCGGCAACACCCGGGCGGCGATCTTCCGGCGCGTCTTCTTTCTGCGCAAACCGGTCACGCGAGCCCGCCTCTATCTGGCCGGCCTCGGGCTGCACGAACCGCACCTGAACGGACAAAAGCTCGGCGACCGGCTGCTGGAACCGGCCTGGACCGATTACAGCAAACGAATTTTGTACTCCTGCTTCGACATTACCAATGCCCTCCGTCCCGGCGAAAACATCGCCGCCATATGGATCGGAAACGGCTGGTTCGGCGGACCGCAATTACTGGCTCAGATTATGATCTGGTATGAAGACGGTACGCAGGAGATCATTCCCACCGAAAGGGAAATGGTTTCATGGGGCGACGACTGGGAAGTTGTCCCCTCGGCAATCACCCGGAACAGTTTCTACCACGGCGAGACGTTCGACGCGCGACTGGAATACCGCAATCTGGATGTACCTGGAAGCGGTCCGCTTCCGGCGGAGTGCCGGGCCATGCGCGCCGCGCGGATGGCGCCGCCCGGCGGCATCCCTGCGCCGATGGAACTGGAACCGATCCGGACCATCAGCGAACAGCTTCCCATCTCAGTCCGGGAGGTAACACCGGGGATATTCGTCTTCGATTTCGGCATCAACCTCGTTGGTTGGTGTGCGCTGCGACTGCGCGGCGTCCGGGGACAGGTCGTGACGATGAAATTCGCCGAACTGCTCCACGATGACGGCCTGGTCGACCAAGGCAATCTGCGCAGTGCGGAAGCGACGGATGTCTACATTTGCCGCGGCAGGGAAGAAGAGGAACTGGGGCCGGTGCAGGAGGAGTCGTGGGAACCGCGCTTCACCTATCATGGATTCCGCTATGTTCAACTGGAGGGAGTTCCCGATGCGAATGCCGGGACGCTGACGGCCAGAATCATCCGTTCCGCGGTCGAACCGACCGGCACGTTCCGGTGTTCGCACCCGCTCCTGAACCGGATCTGCGAAAACGCCCGGCGGACGGAAGCTGGCAATCTTCACTCCATTCCGACGGATTGTCCGCAACGCGACGAGCGCATGGGATGGCTCAACGATCTGACAAGCAGGGCGGAAGCCGCGATGTGTCACTTCAATCTCCGCAATCTCTACGCTAAATTCATCGACGATATTGCCGACACCTGCAATGCTGCCGGAGCGATTGCCGACACGGCACCGTTCCGCTGGGGAGGACGTCCGGCGGATCCGGTCTCGGCTTCGTTCGTGCTGCTGCCGTGGTTGCTCTATGTTCATTACGGTGATATCCGCCCCATGCAACGGCATTACGGTGCGATGAAGAAATGGTTTGAATGTCTCGAATCGATGTCCGAAGACGGCATTCTCCCGTACAGTGTTTACGGGGACTGGGCGCCGCCGGCGACGGAGTTTCCCACGGGAGGGCTGCCGTGTTCTGCGCGCACGCCGGGGGCGATGATGTCGACGGGATTTTATCTTTATCACGCAAGAATTCTGCACAAAGTCGCAACGGTGCTGGGCCACGGGGCGGATGCCGGTTTCTTCCAGCGGCGCGAAGAGGAGATTGCCGCAGCGTTTCAACGTGAATTCCATCGGGAAGACGGTGCCGGATACGGCGGTGGGAATCAGGCGTCGAACGCTTTCGCACTCTGGCTGGGGATTGTCCCGGAGAAGTTCCGCAAAGAGACATTTCAAGCGCTGGTGGATGACCTGAAAACGCACCGGATGCACATAACGACCGGAAATTTATGCACCCGTTATCTCTTTGAAGTGTTGACGCGCGAAGGACGTTCCGATCTGGCTGTGGAAATTCTATCCCGGCGCGACTATCCATCCTACGGTTACATGATCGCCAACGGGGCTACGACCATCTGGGAACGATGGGAAAAAGGCGGAATGGCGATGAACTCCTGCAATCACCCCATGTACGGGTCAATCTGCTGGTGGTTCTACCGTTATCTGGCGGGTATTTCCCTTGATGAACAACTACCGGGAGCCGGGCGCGTGCGGATCGAACCAGTCATCCCTCCGCAACTCACCTCGGTCACCGCCACGCTTCAAACCGTCCGCGGAAAGGTGGCGGTCACATGGCGCAGACAGCGGGGAAATCTGGCGCTTCAAGTTGTAATTCCTCCATCAGTTGAAGCGGCGATAACCCTGCCCGGGCCGGAAACGGAACCGGGCAAAGCTCAGGTGTTGAATATCGGGCCGGGAAAACATGGTTGGACTCTCGAGTGACCCGCCGAAAAACCGGCTGCACCGTATTGCACCCTCACGCCAAAACATAACCGGATACCGCCGTTTTAAACGAGATCGCGGAAGCAGATCATTACTTACAGCGAAATGATGTCCGTGCCGGAGAAATTCCGGCGCGGTTTCGACGAAATCGCCTTGTAATTTTTCGTTTTCAGAATTATCTTACTTCCATTCCGGAAACTGAAATGGAGGTAAGATGAAGCTCCCGACAGGAATTTTACTGCTGCCGCTCCTGGGAATATTACTTTGTTCCTGCCGTTCAACCATGACGGAAGTGAAACTCGGCAGCCGTGTCTGGGATGTGCAGCTTCCGCCGGATGCCGCATTCGACTGCAACGACCCCACGGGGGAGATCTATATTCTCTATCACGGATACCGTTTCGTCTTTTACGCCGAACCGGTCAATGAGGAGAACGGCGACGTCTTCAGTGCGATCGCCCATGAAACCGAACGCTATCTGGGGTGCTTCAAAGTTCCGTTCAACCTCCTGACGCGAAACGACTCCTTCGAATTCCGCAACTGGCGGGGAACGCTGCTCACCATCTACGTACCCGGGCGGGAATTTCATCTCATGACCGCGATCGTCACGCAGGATGGAAAAAACTGGATCTTCCTCGGCAGCGGCGGAAAAAAATATTTTCCCCAGGCGCTCTTTTTCGATCTGCTTGAACAACTTGGCCCGGTGCGGGAAAATTCCCCCGCGCCGTGAGCGCATCATAACTCCGCCCCCGTCCGGATGAACACGTTTTCGATTTTCGAAGAAAATCATTCTCAGATACAGGAATCATAATTTATGAAGCAGTTAAGTTGGACAACAAAAATTTCCTATGGGATCGGCGCCTTCGGCAAAGATCTGGTCTACGCGATCGTCGCGACGTTTTTCATGTTTTATTTGACGGACATCTGCAAGATCAGTCCGATTTTCGTCGGCAACCTCTTTCTTGCCGCGCGCCTCTTCGACGCCGTCAACGATCCGGTCATGGGGCTGGTCGTCGACAACACCCGGACGCGCTGGGGAAAATTCCGGCCGTGGATTCTGCTCGGCACGATCCTCAACGGCATCGTGCTTGCATTCCTCTTCCTGAATCCGGGACTGGAAGGGAAACAACTTCTCATTTACGTTGCGGTGGCGTATTTTCTCTGGGGGCTTACTTACACCCTCATGGACATTCCCTTCTGGTCGATGATCCCGGCGCTGACCGACGATGAAAAGGAACGCGACACGATTTCGGTCATTCCGCGCATCTTCGCCAGCGTCGCCTGGATGCTGATCGGATATTGCGGCCTCAAGCTGGTTCAGACGCTCGGCAGCGGTGATCAAGCCGAAGGGTTCGCCCGACTGAGTGTGATCATCGCGTTCGTTTTCGTGATCTGTTCGATCATCACGTTCACGTTCGTGAAGGAACGCAACACCTCTACGACGCAGACTCCCCGCAATCAGAACCGGACATCGGTCGGAGAAATGATCCGCATCCTCGCGCGCAACGATCAGGTGATCGTGGTGTTGATTCTCTCGCTGCTTTTCAACCTTGCCTTCCAGCTCTCCAATGGATTTTCGGTTTATTATTTCAAATACGTAACCGGCCTTCCAGAGATGGTTTCGGCTTATCTGCTGGCGGCGGGCATCGCCCAGTTGTGCGGTCTTTTCGGCTATCCGTTTCTTGCGGCGCGGTTCGGGCGGCGCGGTTCGGGCGGCGGGTCGTTTTCGCGGCGTCGGGAGTGCTGCCGATGGCGGGATTCCTGGTGCTGCTCTTCAATCTCTTTCCGGAGGATGGAAAATATCTCTTGCCGGCGGTTTTCGCGACCGGCGCGGTCATCAATCTCGGGATCGGATTTTCGCTCGGCATTCTGACGGTCATGCTTGCCGACGTGGTCGATTACGGTGAATTCAAGTTCGGAACGCGCAATGAAAGCATTCTCTTTTCGACGCAGACCTTCGTCGTGAAACTTGCCGGAGCGTTGAGCGGATTCATCACCGGAACCGGCCTTGCCCTGATCGGATTCGTCGCCGACGCGGTTCAGACGCCGGAAGCGGTCACCGGCATCAAGGTCATCATGGGCGGAATTCCGACGGTGTTTCTGGTGATTTATCTTGTTGTCTACTGGAAATTCTACCGCCTGGAAGGATCGTACCTCGAAATGGTCAAACAATCCTGCCGTGACCACCAGTAAACCGGCGTGGCGCCCGGCCGCAAATCGGCAGATAATTTCACAAAAAACAATTCGCAGAACACGTTTTTCCGGTGTTCCGCGAATTGTTTTTACGCTTCAGCGTATCGTTTTTCCGTCCACGCCTTCGCGCGCCGGGTTATCTGGCATACGCTTCAACCTCCCAGAGCGAATATCCATATTCCGTCGCCCGCTTGATTCCCTGAATGCGGATGTAACGGGTACTCTGCGGCTCGATGACGATATTTTCAGTGGCCTTCCGCTTGCCGTCGGTCTTGCGGAAGACTTCCGTGAAGCCATGCCCGTCCGTCGAGAATTGAATCGTGTATTCCTTGCCCGCGGCCTCCTCCCACTTCAGAACGATCCGACCGATCTGTTTTTCAGAACCGAGATCGAGCAGCAGCCACTCGTCATCGTTCCGTCCCGAACTCCAGCGGGTTGTGCTCCGCCCGTCAACCGCGTTGGCCGGAACCCAGTTGTCCTGCGTGGAACTCGCCGTCGCCGTCGCTCCCGCCGCAAGATTGTCCACTTCGGAGAATACTTTGAAGTTCCAGATCGAATAACCATATTGCGTGGCCCGTTTCTTCCCCTGAATGCGGATGAAACGCGTCTCCTGCGGTTTGACCCGGATCACCTCCTGCGCGCCGCCGCGGCCATCGGTGATGGTGTACACGTCGGTGAAGTTCTCGCCGTCGTTGGAGAACTGCACGACATACTCCTTGCCCGCAGCCGCTTCCCAGTCGATCTGAATCTGGGCGACGGTCTTCGGCGACCCGAGGTCGACCATGAACCATTCATCATCGTTCCGGTTCGATGACCACCGGGTGTTGCCGCGGCCGTCGACCGCCTTGGACGCGGCAAACTCCCGTCCCTGTTCCGAACTTGCGGTCGCTTTCGCGCCGCGGGCGAGATCCGTCGCGTCATCCGCACAAAGTCCGAAGGCGGCGATCAATGCGAAAATCCATAGTGTGTGTTTCATGATAAAATACTCCTTTCCGAGAGGTTGGATATCCCTCTTCGCGAATATAACCTGCAATGAGGATTTTGTCAAATATCACGGCACAACCTCCTCGCCCGGACAACCTCATTGAGGAGCATTTCGGAAAAATCCGTCAAAGAAACCGTCCGGTCCGACTCTGCTCCACATGCCGGATCTCCTCCGGAGCACCCGCTGCAACGATCCGTCCGCCTTCATCTCCACCGCCGGGCCCCATGTCAATCACGTAATCGGCGTTGCGGATCACATCGAGGTCATGTTCAATTACGACGACGGTTGCGCCCTGTTCAAGGAGATGTTCGAAAACGCGCAGCAACGTGCGCACATCCAATGGATGCAAACCGATGGTCGGTTCATCGAAAATGAAAATGCATTCCGATTGCGTCCGCCCCATTTCGCTCGACAACTTCAACCGCTGCGCCTCGCCGCCGGAAAGATTCGGCGTCTCCTCTCCAAGCGTCAGATATCCGAGTCCCAGATCGTGCAGCGTCTGCAACCTCTGCCGGACGACTTTCAAATCTGCACAGAACTCCAATGCGCGATTCACATCCATTTCCATCACCTCCGGGAGGGATTTTTCCACCCCTCCCCGGTTCCGGTAACGGAATTTTCCCGCGCCCGGCGCATAACGCGAACCGCGGCACTCCGGACACGGAATATCCACATCCGGCAGAAACTGCACATCCAGCGAAATCACTCCGGTTCCGTCGCAGACCGGACAGCGCAGCGAACCGGTATTGTAGGAGAAATCCCCCGCCCGGCGCCCCGCCTCCCGTGCTGCGGCGGTCTTCGCATAGACCTTCCGCAATTCGTCATGGACATCGGCATACGTCGCAACCGTTGAACGCACGTTCACGCCGATCGGGGTTGCATCGATCAATTTAAGCTGACGGATTTCGCCGGGATCGACTGTTTTCACATGGTCTGGCAGTTTTCGGCCTTCAAATGCCGCTTCGAGCGCCGGAACCAGACTTTCGAGGATCAACGTCGTCTTCCCGGAACCGGAAACGCCGGTGACTGCGGTCAATTTTCCCACGGGAAAATCCACTTCGAGCGGTTTCACCGTATGAATCGTCCCGATTTCGAGATGAATTTTTCCCCGGGCGAAGAGATCTTCCGCCGGCAATTTCTTCCGGCTCGCAACCGTTTCATTTCCTGAGAGAAACGGTCCGATCAGCGAATTGCGGTTCCGGCAGATTCCCGCCACCGTGTCGGCGGCGACCACGCGCCCGCCGTCGGCTCCGGCGCCGGGACCCATTTCGATGATCCACTCCGCCGTGGACAGAATCTGCGTATCGTGATCGACCAGAATCACCGAATTTCCATCCGCAACCAGATCGCGCATCACGCCGGTCAACCCGGCGATGTTCGCCGGGTGCAGTCCGATAGAGGGTTCATCGAGCACGTACAATACGCCGGTCGTGCGGTTGCGGACGGCGCGCGCAAGCTGCATGCGCTGCCGTTCGCCGGTCGAGAGCGTCGCCGCCGCGCGGTCGAGCGCGAGATAACCGAGCCCGAGTTCCATCAGGCGGCGGGCGGCACTCCGGAATGATTCGCAGATGCTTTCCGCCATCGGGCGCATTTCCGGCGAGAGCGACGTCGGAAGCGCGTCGACCCATTTGACCAGTTCGGAGAGGGTCATCGAACAGGCCTGATCGAGAGAGATTTCCTGAAGTTTCGGCATACGCGCTTCGGGAGAGAGCCGGGAACCGCCGCACGCCGGGCAACGCTCCTGTTTCAGGAACTTCTCCACGCGTTTCATTCCCTTTTCATCCTTGACTTTCGCGAGGGCGTTTTCGACGGTACGAACGGCGCTGTAATAGGTGAAATCAATTTCTCCGGCATTCTCGGACGTCTTCGACTTGAAAAAGATATGTTTCTTCACCGCCGGTCCGTCGTAAACGATCTCTTTTTCTTTGTCGGTAAGATCGCGAAACGGCACATCGGTCCGCACGCCCATGGCGCGGCAGACGTCGGTCATCAGCGACCACATCAGAGAGTTCCACGGCGCGACGGCGCCGTCGTCGATCGAAAGTGATTCGTCGGGAATGAGCGTTGCCCGGTCGACGGTTCGAATGGTGCCGGTACCGTCGCAGGTGCGGCAGGCGCCCTGACTGTTGAAGGCGAGCTCTTCGGCCGACGGCGCGAAGAATTCCACACCGCACTCCGGACAGACGAGCGGTTTTCCGGCGGCGACCGCGAGCGACGGAGCGAGATAATGGCCGTTGGGACACCGGTGACTGGCGAGGCGGGAGAACATCAGCCGGAGCGAATTAAGCAGTTCGGTTCCAGTTCCGAAGGTGCTTCGGATCCCGGGGACGGCGGGGCGCTGATGCAATGCGAGGGCGGCGGGAACATGCAGCACATCGTCGACGGAAGCCTTCGCCGCCTGAGTCATGCGTCTTCGCGTGTAGGTGGAAAGCGCCTCAAGATAGCGGCGGGATCCTTCGGCGTAAAGGACGCCGAGAGCGAGGGAGGATTTGCCGGAACCGGAGACGCCGGCGATGCCGACGATTTTGTTGAGCGGAATGTCCACATCGATATTTTTCAAATTGTGAACCCGCGCGCCGCGAATTTCCATGTGATCGATCATCTTTGGAACATCCCGTCTGAAAAGCGCCATAAAATCAGATTGGAGGTCTTCGAAATTATGAAACGCATTAATTTTCTTTTTTGGCGACCTAAGATAGCATAAACGTCTCTATTTTTCAACTGCACGATCTTCTTGCCCGCCCGCTGATGTCATTCTTCGGAAAGCAAAGACATTCCGATGAACAAGAGTATCTGCAGCACGTCATTCTGCATGTCAGATGTGGATATTTCTATAAGTTGTATATACAACATTGGCAATCTTGTTGCTTTTTTTTTGATTTTTTTATCACATCTGTTGTAATCAATATATTTTTTTTTCATAATAGAAGTAGAAGATTGTAGAAATTCACACCGGGTGACAGGAGAAAATGTCTACACAACCCAAATATAGGAAAATGTATCAGAAGCTGAGACGAGCAATCGCCTCCGGAGCCTTCGCGCCAGGCGTGCAGTTGCCGACAGAGCCAAGCTTCGCCGATCACGGTGCAACGCGTCAAACGGTTTTCAATCCACTTGATACAATGAAGCATGAAGGAATCATAATCTCCAGACGCGAAGATGAAGCGCTCCGCCGGGCGAGACAAACTGATGCAGACGAATTATTTTTTCTTTGCATAATTCTGCAGAACAGCATCGCATCGCCGACCATTCGTAAAAACGACGCAAATAAACAAGCGAAAGGATTTGAGTATGAAAGAAACACACCTTTCTTGTGAAACTGCCTCATGTTCTCTGCTCGTCGTAAAAAAATTCGACTTCAGAAAACCGGAAACGCGACGCCGCCCATGCTGCCGCAGTTTCACATTGATCGAACTTTTAATTGTAATTGCGATCATCGCAATCCTGGCTGCCATGCTTTTGCCGGCATTGAACAAGGCGCGCTACTCGGCTCTGAACAGCAGCGACATCAGCAACCTAAAACAGATCGGGTTGGCCACTTCCATGTACGCAAATGATTTTCGCCAATATATTCCGATCATCCCATCGCCGAACCCCTGGGGAGCAAATGGCAACCTTGCCTCCCGCACACAATTGTGCTATTACCTGATTTCACAGAAATATCTCCCGTTCGGGAAAGTGATTTCTTCCGCCTTTTCCTCCGGCACGGAAACGGCAGGCGGACCCACGATCTGGGCAATTGCCTGTCCTGAACAAAGCTTCTGGATCAGTTCGATCGACAATATGAACAGCAGCTACCATAAACCTGTCATCATCGGCTTTGAAAGCTGGATGTCCTGGGTATGGGGCTCCCGTGAGGACCTGCAACGCCAGGATGTCCCGCCGAACTATCCCGATGCACCGACATCGGTTGCACAAACTCGGCTTGCCTGGCGCTGGGAGTATGATGCGCGTCTGCGTGCAGGAGGCGGTTCTCCCGTGCTTTTTCTGGACGGCCACGTGATCCAGCCCCCGGCTCAGAATGATACAGCATGGCAACTTTGGATGTTGCAATATAAATAAGGGAAGGAAGGAATCTATGCTGAAACACCTGATTGCATTCTCCGCAATAACCGGCTTTTCTGTCTGGAATGCGACAGCCGGTATCGCCTATTACTACAACACGGCATCCGCACAAACCGGTACCATCGGTCCGGAACCGCAACTTGAAAAGGCTTTGCATGCACAATTCTCCGGAGTCCTGCAGCCAACCGCCGGAGGAGAAAAACCCGCATTTGCGGCGACGGGAGAAAAAGCGCGACTGCTCTGGAAATTTGTCCGTGCAGAAAATGACCACACCCCCTATTCCGTAAAGATCGACGCTCATGTCTACGCCGAACCCGGCAGCAACCTGACTCCGGCACTTTCTGTCGGCTATGATGAATTCTCCGGCGAACATGCAACCACAAATTACTTTACCACAAACGATAATGCGGAAATTACGATCGATACCGGCAGAAATGATGGTTCCCTCTGGCAACTCGGCAATGCTGATTTGCTGGTCGTTCCTCCGGAATTAAAGGAATTCTATGTTATTATAACAACCCCGACCACAAAAAATGGCGGCATTGCCGGCCGGGTGGAAAAAATGAACGTCGTGTTCGAAAAATTACCCCCCCCTCCCCCGGGTGAACTTTTGGAATGTTCTTATTGGGCGGCTCCGCGAAACCTGGTTCAGAATGTAGTTGAACTCGGAGCTGATCCCAGCGGTGTAAAAGATTCGTCAAAAGCGTTTCAGCAGGCACTCGACCGGGGAGGCAGAATCCGTGTTCCTTCCGGCCGTTACCGGATCGATAGCCAGCTTGTCATCCGCAAATCTCACACCTCTCTGACAGGAGAAGGCCTGCCGGAGTTATTTCGTGAACGTAACGATGGAGACTATACATTTCTGACCAACAGCATGGTTCCTGGAATTCGTCAGATGCAGGATATTCGTATTGAGAATCTCGCCTTCACGGTTCCGGACTGGCAGAATCCCCACCTGGGCAATCCATCCGCCGGAATCAGCATCAACGGAGTAAAACAATTGGAGATCACCGGCTGTGTCGTCAAATTTCCCGCGCACGATGGAATTCGGGTCACCTGCGGAGAAATCACCAGAATCAGCCGCTGTACCACCTACGGAGCACGGCACGGCATCGCAATCGGCGGAAACTACCGCGGCTACAACGCCTATGACACCCAGGTCATTGACAATCAGATCTATGGTTCCTGGGATACCGGGATTGTTGTCGGCATCAGAACCCGTCGGACACTGCTCAACGGCAACCTGATCAGCAGAATCGGCTGCCACGCCATTGACATCTTCAACTGCATGAACGTGACCGTAAGCGGCAATATCATTCACGACTGGCTCGATCCGGTTGTGAACTTCTATGAATCCGGCAACTTCAAACAGACTGTCGGAATTTTCGTTCACACCGACTGGGGACTGCTTCGCGACATCCCGACGGAAAACATCACAATCACAGGAAACACTCTGGTCTATGACCACGACTTCGTTCTGCTTCCTGATCAACAGGAAACAGCTTCTCCGGAAAACGCTGAAATTTATTTCTCGCCCATCGGCATACAAGTGACCGGAGATCTGGTCCGCAATGTGACCGTGGTCGGAAATACCGTAACCGGCGGGGCAAAAGGATTCTACCTTTCCAGTCTGGAACCGTTCAATGCAGAAGCTAAAAATGAAAAGCTGGACGGGACTCCACAATTCGTCACTTGTGTCGGCAATACATTCAGCGGGCAGAAATATGCGGCTATCGAAGTTGACAGCCGCAAGGTGCCGATTCGAGCCAGGATCGCGGACAATCTTCTGGCAGACACTCCGGAAAAACCGGTCCGGATCACTCCCGGTGCGGGGGTTGTCGTTGAGCAGTAAGCGTCTGTGCTGAAGAAATATGATTGAATTTCTTCGCTCATCAAGAAGGAACAACCCGGTTCCGCCGTCAAAAAGTCCTCCGGTTCCGGGTTGTCGTATCTGCCTAAAAATTTTATAACCTTCAGTGTTTTTTCAGTCTTCCCGCTTTCAGATGCGGATTGTGAAAAAGATCAGAAGAATTTCTCCGCTTTTGCATTCTCCAAATCGCACAGTCAACCACGGCAACCTCGTCAGGACGGCAGAAAGATGTTTCCGTGCATGATGATACCCGGTGTCCAGCATCATATCACTTCCTCACTTTCGGAAGAAATAGATAATGCCGTCACCCTGCAAACGCATTGCCGGCGCCGTACTCGAGTGCGACGCCGGCCTGGACACACCTGCTGCAGAAATGTCGCCCGATCGTAAATTCAAACCCGGCATCAAAAAATTCCGCACCTGAAAACGGCGGGGGAAAATTTCTCCTTCGGCAGAAGCGGGAACTACAACACCATTCCCGCAACCCATCCGGCGGCGAGAAGCGGCAGATTGTAGTGCAGAAACGTCGGAATGGTCGAATCGTAAATGTGATCGTGCTGCCCGTCGGCATTGAGTCCCGCCGTCGGCCCCAGCACCGATTCGGAAACCGGCGACCCGGCATCGCCGAGCGCTCCCGCCGTCCCGATGATCGCGATCGTCGCCGCGGCCGAGAGCCCCATCGTCATGCAGAGCGGTACGTAAATGGCCGCAATCAGCGGCACCGTCGAAAACGAGGACCCGATCCCCATCGTGATGATCAATCCCACCAGCAGCATCAGAAACACCATGACGCCGCGATATTCTCCGGCGACAACGGCCACCGCCTGCACCAGCGAATCCACTCCGCCGGAAACACGCATCACCTCAGCGAATCCGGATGCGGCGATCATCACCAGCCCGATTCCGCCCATCAGATGAACGCCCCGGGCAAAAATATCCTGCGTGTCCCGCATCTTCACCACGCCTGAAATCACAAAAACCAATATTCCGAGCAGCGCCGCAACCACCAGCGATTCCACGAAAATCTGAACGACCAACGCCAGCAGAATTGCGACCACGCCCGCGCCGACCGCCCACGGCCGGATTTCAATCGGCTCCACCGAACGGGTTTCCGCTTCCGTGACGCTCCGGTCGTAATCGCGCGGCCGCCGGTAACTCACGAAGACGGCAATCAACAGCCCGCAGACCATCCCGAGCGCCGGGATCAGCATCGCCCCCGGCGCCTGGGCCGGGGTCACCTCCATGCCGTTGCGGACGATGTTGCCGAGCAGCACCTCGTTGAGGTAGATTTTCCCGAACCCGACCGGCAGAACCATGTACGGCGTAATCAACCCGAACGTCAGAATGCACGCCACCATCCGCCGGTCGAGCCGGAGCCGTTCGAACACCGGCAGCAGCGGCGGAATCAGAATCGGGATGAATGCGATGTGCACAGGGATCAGATTCTGCGACGAAACCGACGCGAGCGTCAGCAGCCCGATCAGCGCATATTTGAAATGGAAAATTTGTTTCGCCGTCGTCTGCCGCCCGAGCACCGTAAATAAACGTTTCGCCAGAAGTTCTGTAATCCCCGAACGCGAAATCGCAATCGAAAAGGCGCCCAGCATCGCATAATTCATCGCGATTCCCGCGCCGTTGCCGATCCCCGCCTGAAACGCTTCGGCGGTTCCATTGAATCCGAGCCCGGCAATCACGCCGCCGAGAAACGCCGAGAGCACCAGCGAAAAAAATACATTCAAACGCAGCGCCGCGAAAATCAGCAGCAGCACAACCGAAATCAATACCGGATTGGTCAGGAAAATCATTCCGTTTTCCTCCGCCCGGTGAAGAATTCAAGCACTCGTTGAATAACGACGTAAAACGCCGGAATCAACAACGTTCCTCCGATCGCCGCGACCAGCATTCCGCCGAACACCGCCGTCCCGAGCGAAACCCGGCTGGCCGCCCCCGCTCCGGTAGCCGTCACCAGCGGCAGCACCCCGAGAATGAACGAGATCGCCGTCATCAACACCGCACGGAACCGTAACTTCGCCGCGCGAAGCGCAGCTTCTCCAATACTCATGCCTCCTTCATGACTGCTCTTGGCGAATTCCACGATCAGAATCGCCGTCTTGCACGCCAGCCCGAAAAGCAGCACGAACCCCACCTGCGTGTAGATGTTGTTGTCCACCTTCCCGAACCAGAGGAAAAGCAGCGCTCCGGCAAACGCGATCGGCACCGACAAAAGCACCGCCACCGGCACCATCCAGCTCTCGTACTGCGCCACCAGAAAGAGGTACATGAAAAGCAGCGCCAGCGCGAAAATGATCACCGTCATTCCAATCGGAATCCCTCCGAAATAAATCGGTTCGGAGGATTTCTTTTCCTGATAGGACATATCAGTCCATTCGAACTTCATCCCCTCCGGCAACGTCCGGCGGGCGATCGTCTCCATCGCGCGCATCGCTTCACCCGAACTGTAACCGGGAGCATTCAAACCGTTGATCGTCGCCGATGAATACATGTTGAACCGGTTCAGGTACTGCGGCGCCAGGCGTCGTTCGACTTGCACGAGCGTCCCGAGCGGAACCATTTCGCCGCGGTCGTTCTTGAGGAAGATGCCGTTGAGATCCGGAATTTCGTCCCGGTAACCGTGATCGGCCTGAAGTTCAACTTTGTAGGATTTTCCGAACTTGTTGAAATCGTTGACGTAGGTGTAACCGGTCAACCCCCGCAGCGCGGTGTTGATGCTGTCGATCGAAACGCCCATTTTCAACGCCTTCTCCCGGTTGATCTCCAGGAAAATCTGCGGCACGCTCGAACGGAAGGTCGAAAACGCCGCCTGAATCGCCGGATCTTTCCGCGCCTCGGCGCAGAGTTCGCGCACCGCATTCTCCAGACGTTCCGGATTCGTCCCGGAGGTGTCCTCCACCACGAATGCGAAACCGCCGGTCGTGCCGATCCCCTGAATCGTCGGCATGCCGAAGGCGGAAATATCCGCTCCCGGCTCATCGGCGAACATCAACTGCAGACGACGGATGATCGCATTCTGCTGGAGCTCCGGCGTTTTCCGTTCCTCCCACGGCGCGAGCGACACCAGAATCATCGCGTTGTTCGACGCCTGCGAACTGCTCAGAATGCTGTATCCCGGCACCGCCAGCACATCGACCACGCCGGGAAGCGCGCGGATCTCTTCGGCGATACGGTCGGTCAACGCCGTCGTCCGCGGCAGCGCTGCGGCGTCCGGAAGCTGAATGTTGACGAAAATCTTCCCCTGATCCTCATCGGGGATGAAACCGGTCGGCAGCTTCGAATATAATTCGCCACACCCGACGATCAGCGCCGCGTACAGCAACATGAACGTGAACGCCCGCTTGATGATGAAATTCGCCACCCCGGAGTAACGTCCGCTCAACCGGTCAAAAAACCAGTTGAACGCCCGGAACAGGATGAATTTGCGTTGTTCTTCCCCCGCGCGGAGCGGTTTAAGCAGAATTGCGCTCAGCGCCGGACTCAGCGTCAGAGCGTTGACGCTCGAAATCGTCACCGCTACCGAAATCGTCACCGCGAACTGACGATACATCTCCCCGGTGATCCCTGGCAGGAAGCAGACCGGAATGAACATCGCCAGCAGCACCGCCGTCGTCGCGATTACCGGCCCGGTCACCTGCTCCATCGATTTGATCGCCGCCTCCTTCGGGGGAAGTTTCTCCTCCTCCATCAGGCGGTTGATGTTTTCAATCACGACGATGGCGTCGTCGACGACGATCCCGATCGCCAGAATCAACCCGAAAAGCGTAATCAGATTAATCGAATACCCGATCACGCTCATCACCGCGAACGTCCCGATCAGCGACACCGGAATCGCCAGCGTCGGCACCAGCGTCGCCCGCCAGTCCTGCAGGAAAAGCCAGGTGATCAAAATCACCAGCAGCACCGCCTCGAAAAGCGTCACCGCCACTTCATGAATCGAGGCGGAAATGAATTCCGTCGTGTCGAACGGCACCGAATAATCGATCCCTTCGGGGAAATACGCCTTCAAATCGTTGAGCCGCTCCACACACGTCCGGGCGATGTCGAGGCCGTTGGCGTCGTTGAGCTGATAGACCGCGAGCAGCGCGGCGGGCTGTCCGTTGTAACTTCCGGTGGAGGCATAATTTTCCGCGCCAAGTTCAATCCGGGCCACATCCCGGAGCCGAACCTGTTCCCCGCGTTCGGTGGAGCGAACGACGATCTTCCCGAACTCCTCCGGCGTGGACAGTCGCCCCTGCGTCTGAAGCGAATAACGGAACACCTGCCCCGCGTCAACCGGCGCATCGCCGAGCGCTCCGGCCGAAACCTGCACATTCTGTTCACTCAGCGCGGCGGTGATCTCCTCGACGGTCATTTTCAGATACGCCATCTTCTCCGGATCGAGCCAGATCCGCATCGAATATTTGAGTTCGCCGAGCAGCTGCACTTCGCCCACACCGGGGATTCGCGCGAGTTCGTCCTTGAGGTAGATTGACGCATAATTATTCAGAAACAGCGAATCGTACTTCCCAGTGGGCGAATAGAGCGCCACCACCAGCAGCATGCTCGGCGACTTTTCCTTGACGATCACCCCCTGGCGACGCACTTCCTCCGGCAATTGCGCGGAGGCCCAGTTGACGCGGTTCTGCGTGTTGACCGTATTCGAATCGCCGTCGGTTCCGATGTCGAACGTCACCGTGATCGTCGCCGACCCCGTATCCGTGGCGTTGCTCGACATGTAGAGCATTTTCTTCACACCGTTGACCTGCGCCTCGATCGGCTGAATGACCGTCTCCTGCACCGTCTTCGCGTCGGCTCCGGGATAAACCGCGGTGATCGCCACCTGCCCCGGCGTGATATTCGGGTACTGCGTCACCGGCAGTGTGAATATCGCAACCAGCCCCGCCAGCGTGATGACGATCGAGATGACGAATGCAAACCGCGGGCGTTCAATGAAAAAGCGGCTGATCATTTCTTCTCATTCTCCGGCGCTTTTTCCGGCGCTTTTTCCGGCGTGGTTTCGGCGACGGCGGCTTCCGGCGTCAACGGAATTTCTCCAAGCAGCGCCTGATCGACCACCGGGACGGCCTTGGCGCCGGGACGGACTTTCTGGGTGCCGGAGGTGATGACCTGTTCGCCGGGATTCAAGCCTTCGGCGACGACCGCCAGACGACGGTTGCGGAACGAAACGCGGATATCCCGCCGGACAACCGTGCCGGAGGGGTCGACCACATAAACATATTCGCCCGCCTGGTCGTTCATAATCGCCTGAAGCGGAATCAACAGCGTCTTACGCGGCGTCTCCGGCGCGATGCTGATCTTCACGAACATTCCGGGAACCAGATCCTGCCCCGGATTCGGAAACACCGCCTGAATACGGAACGTGCCGGTCGTGGGATTCACCCGGTTGTCCCAATAGGAAATCTTCCCCTGATGCGGATATTCCGAACCGTCCTGCCGCAGCAGCCGGATCCGGAGCGGAGGAATGCTCTTGTCTCCCTTCCGGAACTGTTGAAGACGCAGCAGATCCGGTTCGGTGATGACGAATTCCGCCCGCATCGGATCAACGCTGACCACGCTCGCCAGCGTGCCGCTCGACTGATTGACCAGATTGCCCTCGCTGAACTTGCTCAAGCTGATCCGGCCGTCGAACGGAGCGAAAATTTTCGTATAGGAGAGATTCTGTTTTGCGAGCGCCAGCTCCGCTTCGGTGGATTTGAGTGCGGCATCCGCCTCCATCTTCGCCGCCGAAGCGTTGTCGAACGCCCGCTTGCTGGTAGCGTCGTCGCCGATCAACTGTTTCTGTCGGTCGTAATCGCCGTCGGCATTCTGCTTGGCGGCCCTGGCCTTCTCGACCGCGCCTTCGGCGGCCTTTACTTTCGCCTCATAAATTTCCGGTTCGATCTCATAAAGCAGCTGACCGGCGCGCACCAGCTGCCCCTCCTCAAAATTGCGCTTCTTCAAAAAACCTTCCACACGGGCGACCAGCGCAACTTCATTGAAGGGTTTGAGTTCTCCGATCGCCGTGGCCGCCTCATCAATGTATCCCTCCGTTGCCGGAACGACTTCGACTTTCGGCAACGGCGTCTCCACCGCGGCATGTTTCTCCTCGGTACAGCCTCCGCCGACCACACCTGCGGCCAGCAACAGCGCAACGCCGCCCAACATCCAGATGTGTCTCATAGTTGTCCCCCGTTACTTTCGCCGTTCACAGGCGGTCACGGCATTGCTCATTAAAACGGCGATGGTCATCGGCCCGACTCCGCCGGGAACCGGAGTGATCGCACCGGCGACTTCGCGCGCCTCGTCAAACTTCACATCTCCAACCAGACGCGGTTTCCCGCCGGCCGGATCCGGAATCCGGTTGATCCCGACGTCGATTACGGTCGCTCCCGGCTTGATCATGTCGCCGGTTACGAATTCAGCTTTCCCGATCGCCGCAATCAGCAGCTCCGCGTCGCGGGTGTAACGCGCGATATCCCGCGTACCCGAATGCACCACCGTCACCGTGGCGTTCGCGCCGCGCGCCTTCTGCATGAGCAAGGCGGCCATCGGCTTGCCGACGATGTTGCTGCGGCCGATCACCACCGCGTGCATCCCGGCCGGATCGATGCCGGATTTCTCCAGCAGCACCATCACGCCCCACGGCGTGCAGGGACGGAATCCCTCCCGTTCTCCGATCAGCAACCGCCCGACGTTGCGTTCGTGAAAACAATCGACATCCTTGTCCGGGTTGATCGCCTCGATCACCTTCGCCTCATCGATCTGCGGCGGCGGCGGAGACTGCACCAGGATGCCGTCGATCGCCGGATCGGAATTCAACTTGTCGATCAGGGCGAGCACGTCGGCCATGGTCGAATCGCCGGGAAGAAGATGTTTTTCCGAATAAATTCCGAGTTCGGCGCATTTCCTCACTTTGGAATTAACATAGATCTGCGAGGCGGGATCGTCGCCGATCAGGACGACCGCGAGCCCCGGAGTTTTCCCGGCGGCGCGGAGCGCTTCGACCCGCTGTCTGGTTTCCTCGTTCAACATGGCCGAGATGGCCTTTCCGTCAATGATTTTTGCCGGCATGCTTCCTCCTTTTTCACATCCACTGTATTTCTGTCGATATTCAGTAATTTTTCAATACTTGTCCTCGTTTCATCCTCACTGCGGCGGCAGCGAGAGAAAATAATATCCGCCCTCCCGGACAAATCCGGCCATCGCCCGATATCCCGGCATCGGCGCGGGCATCGTTGAAAAAATCACCGGATGTACCCGTTTGACATAATCGGCCATCCGTTCCGGGTAATCCGCGTAAACCTGCCGCCCCCAGTCAACGAACATCGGATGCGGCACAGGTTCGACTTCGGGAAAAATCGCCGCATAAAGCCCGTCGGGCGTCAGATTGAGGATCGGACGGTTCCGAAACGGTTCCGGAATTCGAGCCACCGCGGCGGCGATTGCCTCAAAATATCCCGCTTCCGGCTCAGTGAGAAGCATTCCCTCCAACCCGACGACCCCGGGCGAACGGCGTTCGGAAAACGCCGCCAGGCGGTACCACGCCCCCGCCGCACGGTAGAGAACCGCGCCGGCGACCGGCAGCAGCAGCAAAGTCACGGCGCCGATCCGGAACGTGTTGCGCCACGGCGCGCGCCAGATGCTCTGAAGGACAAATGCGAACGCTCCGAACATCGGGATCGCCGCCCAGTAAAGATGCCGCACGCACGGCACCGGAAAATATTGGTGCCACGACGCCAGGGCGAAGAGTGTCGCCACCGTCAGCGTCAAACGTTTCCCGCCGCCGTCCCGAATCCGGAAGAGCGAATAAAAGAAAACGCCGAGCGCCGCCAGAGGAAAGAGAACGAAAACGGAATCAAACGGAAAGAGCGCGGCGGCAATTTGTTCCCATCCGCCGCCGCGCGACACGCCGAAATGGAATACGAACCCGATGCTCTGTCGGAAATAATCCGTCCACGCTCCGGTCAGCGTCAGATACAGCGCAGGCAGCGCCAGCAGCGCCGCGACTCCTCCGAAATACCATCCGCACGCGGCAGGAATCGAAACGGCGCCGATTGCGGTTCTGCTTTCCCCCGTCTCCGTCTCCGCCACGCTTTCCATCCCCCGCTTCGCCCGCATGACATAACTCCACAATCCGAGCGAAAGAATTCCCGCGAACAACGTCACCAGACCGCACGGCTGCCGGAAGCCGAATGCGAGCGCGGTTCCGATGCCGGACCAGAAAAGTTCGCGCCGTTCGCCCGTTTCCAGAAACACGACCATCCGATCCGCAGCGAACAACATCGCAAACAGCGCATAAACCGACGACCACGGATGGAAGACGACCAGATAAAACGGCGCGAGCGTTACGCACAATCCCCAGAGCAACAGTCGGAATGACCGGGAGAGAAAACGCCGCCAGAGCCGATCCAGCGTGAAAAAGGAGAGAAGGTAAAACAATACCGTCAGGAGTTTCAACACGACGAGCGATTCGCCGAAGACCCGCAGTGCCGCTCCCTGCAGCACGGTCGTAAGCAGACCATATTGATTGAAACTGTCACGGAACACCACCATCCCGCGAGCGAAATCGAGCGCGCTCTTCCACACCACTCCATCGTGATGCGGATCGACGCTGAGCAGAGAAAACAATCCGAAGAGCAATGCAATTCCGACCGCGGCCGCCGCCCGGGACGCACTCCGTCGTTCCATGAGCGTTGACATCATTTCTCTGCCCATGAACGAACGTCCTCCATCGGTTGATATGATATTGCCTGTTGCATACAATACCACCGTCCGGGGCGCTTTTCAACATCATTATTGCATTTTGTCTGCCAGGAAATCGGCTGCGCCGACGCAGAGATGCCGCAACCGGAAGAATCAATCACGCGCTTCAGATCTCGATGCTCTTCATCCGCTCGAAGAAACGGCGCACCACCGAAGTGAATTCCTCCCGGCTCTCGGCGGAGAGAGAATTGAGGAAATCCATCGTCATCTCGTCGAATTTCTTCTCGCTCTCCCGGAAACGTTTCCGACAGCCTTCCGCAAGCGTGATCGCCACCGCGCGACGGTCATTGGGATTGTGTTCCCGGCAGAGAACGCTTTTACGCACCAGCGAATCGACCATTTCCGACGCGGCCGCGGGAGTGATCTCCAACGCCTCGGCAAGCATTTTGAGCGTCACGCCATCCGGACAGTCGCGCGTAAGCAAATGCACATGCTTGATCATCCGCAGCTGATTGAACGTCAGAGAGGCGACCTCCTCCCCGATATGCCCGCTTCCGGCCTCCCGCATTCGGTCGGTGATACAGAAGAGCTGCCGCCACAGCTGTGTCGCCTCCGCACTCTTCATTGAACCACCGCCTCCTGTTTTCCGGATTTTCCGTCTTTTTTCCGCCGTAATCTGTTAGGTTTTCCTTAAAATAAATCTTCCATCGCAATTTTGCAAGTCAAAAAACAGGAAAATCACTTGAATTTCCCGGCTTCTGCGATATACTCTGTAACGGGCTCTGAATAATTTCAAAAGGTTTTATTTTTTATGCGCAGCTTGCACGTGGTGGGAAACGCCGAAATCCATGGCGAAGTGACTATCAGCGGAAATAAAAACGCGGCGTTGCCGATGATCGCGGCATTGCTGCTCACCGATGAAGAGGTCATCCTTCGCAACGTGCCGGATATCCTCGACGTCCGGGCCATGCTCGACATCGCTGGAGAACTCGGCGCCGAGTACCGGTTCGAACATAATACGCTCACCTTCCGCTGCCCCGACATTGTTGCGACGACCATCGATCGGGAACTTTGTTCGCGCAACCGCACGAGCATTCTCTTCGGTGCGCCGCTCCTGGCGCGCTGCGGTCGCGCCGAACTCTACCCGCCCGGCGGCGACGTGATCGGACGGCGACGGCTCGACGGTCACTTCTACGGACTGACCCGGCTCGGCGCGGAAATGTCCGGCGACCTGACGTATCAGTTCCACGCTCCGCACGGCCTCGAAGGACGCGAACTCTTCCTCGATGAAGCCAGCGTCACCGCGACCGAACAAATTCTGATCGCCGCCGTCACGGCGCGCGGCACGACCACGCTCTACAACGCCGCATGCGAACCGCACGTGCGCGACCTCGCGCTGATGCTCAATGCGATGGGAGCGAAAATTTCCGGCGCCGGCAGCAACACGCTTGAGATCGAAGGCGTGGAAAAACTTCACGGCACCGATTACACCGTCGTCGGCGATCATATCGAAGCGGGCAGCTTCCTCGCCCTCGGCGCCGCCACCGGCGGCGAGCTGACCGTCCGCGGCACCGCCCCCCGTCACTACTGGATGCTCCGGCGCGTCTTCGAGCGACTCGGAATTGAAATGACGCTTCACGCCGATCACATTTTCCTGCCCGGCGGCCAGACGCCGCACATCGAATGCGATTTCGGCGGTCACATTCCGCAGATTTCGGACGGGCCCTGGCCGCAATACCCCTCGGATATGATGAGCTGCACGATCGTCGCCGCCACGCAGTGCATCGGAACGGTCATGTTTTTCGAAAAGATGTTCGAAAGCCGCATCTATTTCACCGACCGGCTCATCAGCATGGGCGCCAACGCGATCGTATGCGACCCGCACCGCGTGGTGATTTCCGGCCGTTCGCCGCTCCACGGCGTGACGATGTCCAGTCCCGACATCCGCGCCGGCATGGCGATGGTCATCGCCGCATTGTGCGCCCGCGGCGAAAGCACGATCCATTCGGCGGAAGTGATCTACCGCGGTTATGAGAACCTCATTGAAAAACTCAGCGCCATCGGCGCGAACATCGAAGAACTTTGAGCCCGGTTTTCTCCGCCTGAACCAGAGGCGGAAAATAAAACGGAACGCCCGGGAGTGTTTCTCAACCTTCCGGGCATTCATTCTCTCTTTCCGGGCGAACCGATCCGGTGCTTTTTTTTCTGAATTCCCTATTTGTGACCGGATTTTTGTTTGCGGCGCAAATTGATCTCCTTGCGCTGCTGCGCGAGTTCGATCGCGGCCAGCCGGCGGGTCTCCTGAAGGTCGACCGACGGTTCCGGCAACTTGATCTTCATCGATTCGAGCGTTTCAAGGATGATCTGCGACACCACTAAATTCCGATACCATTTGCAGTTGCCCGGAATCACGAACCACGGCGCGTACTCTTTCGAGCAGCGCGACAGAGCCACTTCGAATGCTTCGATGTATTTATCCCAATACTGCCGCTCCTTGTAGTCGGTGGCGGAAATCTTCCAGTGCTTCTTCGGCTGTTTCAACCGCCGCACGAAACGGCGGAGCTGTTCATCCTTGTCGATGTGCAAATAGAGTTTGACGATCCGCGTGCCCCGGTTGTAGAGCAGTTCCTCGAAGTGATTGATCGCCTTGTAACGGAAATCAAGCTCCTCCGGTGAGGCGAATTCGTGCACCCTCTCAACCAGAACCGCCTCGTAATACGAACGGTTGAAAATGACGATCTCCCCGGTTTTCGGCGTCACCGGATGCGCCCGCCAGAGAAAATCGTGCGCTCCTTCCAGCGCGGTCGGCGTCTTGAAGGACTGCACCCGGCATCCCTGTGGATTCATCGCGGCGAAAACGTTGTTGATCGTGCCGTCCTTGCCGCCGGCGTCGAGCGCCTGAAGCACGATCAGCAACGACTGCTTGTTTTCCGAATAAAGATCTGTCTGAAGCCGGGCAATCCGGTGATTGTTCCGCGCCAGAAGAGCCTGCGCCTCGGATTTGTTGTTGAATCCAAGCGTCTCGTTGGGATCATAATCGCTCAACGAAATTCTTCTGCCTTCCGGCACCCGGTAGCGAGCGTAAAACCGATTCATGCCGATTCCCTCAGTCCATTGTTTTTTAATATTTTTTCAGGATTTCCAGATTGCGCGAAATCTGCGCGTTGAGCGTCTCCACCGACGCCGCCGAACGACCGCGGTCCGGCGGCGTGTTCCGGCAGTAGTCGACCAGTTGATCGATCGTGCTGGTCGCGACGTGCATGCGCGTGTCGCTCGACGCGTAATAAATGTATACCGTCCCGTCGTCATCGGCGATCCAGCCGTTGGAGAAGAGCACGTTCGATACGTCTCCCGTGCGCTCCTTCCCCTTCGGCGCCATGAAATATCCGCCCGGCGACGCGATCACCCGGGCCGGATCCTCCAGCGAAGTCATGTACATGTAAAGCACATAACGCAGCCCGTCGGCGCAACCGCGTACTCCGTGCGCCAGATGCAGCCAGCCGTAATCGGTCTTGATCGGAGCCGGTCCTTCGCCGTTCTTGACCTCTTTGATGGTGTGATACTTCCGGAAGTCGATGATCCGTTCGCTCTTCACTTCCGCATGGGTGATGTCGTCAATCAGCGCCCAGCCGATGCCGCCGCCCGAACCGGCGTCGATGAAGCCGTCCTGCGGTCGGGTGTACAGCGCGTATTTACCGTTGACGAACTCCGGATGAAGCACCACGTTGCGCTGCTGGCTCGGAGATTTCAAATCCGGCAGCCGTTCCCAGTGCTCCAGGTCGCGGGTCCGGGCGATCCCCGCTGCGGCGACGGCGCTGGAGAGATCGCCGGGGGCGGCCTTCGGATCGGGCCGTTCCGAACAGAAGATGCCGTAAATCCAGCCGTCCTCATGCGCGGTCAACCGCATATCGTAGACGTTGGTGTCGGGATCGTCGTTCTCCGGCATGGTGATCGGATAATCGCGGAAGCGGAAATTGTCGATGCCGTTCGGGCTCTCCGCCACGGCGAAGAACGATTTTCGGTCGGCGCCCTCGACGCGGGCGACCAGGCAGTAGCGGCGCTTGAACTTGATCGCTCCGGAATTCATCACCGCATTGATGCCGATTCGTTCTTCGAGGCGCGGGTTGGAGTTCCGGTCGAGGTCGTAACGCCAGATCACCGGAGTGTGTCTGGCGGTGAGCACCGGATATTTGTAACGGTTGTAGACGCCGTTGCCGCGAACCGGCACGTTCGGTCGAGAAAGCAACTCCTCCTGACGGGTGAAAAGAGCATCGACCTTTTTATAGAAATTCATGATTTTCCTCCTCACATTTCGATTTCTCTGAATGCTTTCCGCCATATAATAACCGTTCAGATCAACAAATTCAAGATTGCGCCATTGAAAAAACAACTTTTCCATACTATATTGTACGGAAGTTCAAACTTTTTTCGTTTTTTTAATCTTTGAGGAACGCGCCGATGGCGGAGACGGAAATGGAACAACCCCGCGCGGGATATAACTTCGGCACCTTTGCCGGAGTGTACACCCCTGCCTTGCTGACGATTCTCGGGCTGGTGATGTTCATGCGCACCAACTTCGTGCTCGGCTGCGCCGGACTCGGAGGAACGCTGCTCATTCTCGTCGTCGGCGGAAGCATTACGCTCGCGACCGGGCTCTCCATCGCCGCCATCGCCACCAATACCGAAATGAAGGGCGGCGGCGCCTATTATTTAATCAGTCGCGTGCTCGGGCCCTCCTTCGGCACCTCGATCGGACTGGCGCTCTTCGCGGCGCAGGTGCTGGCGATTCCCTTCAACATCCTCGGCGCGGCCGAAGCGATCGTCTCCGGCTGGCCGGCGTTGCGGCCCTATTTTCCGCTGCTCAATCTGGCTTTGGGCGGAATGCTGGCGTTTCTGGTCTGGAAGGGAGCCGACTGGGCGATTCGTGCGCAGTTCTTCATCATGGCGATTCTCGGAATTTCGATTGCGGTGTTCATGCTCGGCCCCATCGCCGACTTCTCGTGGGCGCGGCTGCTGGAGAACTGGGAGCCCGCGGAAAGCAACAACAATCCGATCCACCTCTTTGCGATTTTCTTCCCGGCGGTCACCGGCATCATGGCCGGAGTGAACATGTCCGGAGATCTGCGCAATCCACACCGTTCGATTCCGCGCGGCACGCTTGCGGCACTCGGCACGGCCGTGCTGCTTTATCTCATCCAGATCATCATCGCTGCGGGGTGTTTCACCAGGCAGGAGATGATCGACACCCCCTATTTGGTGCTTACGCGCAACGCACTCTTCGGGATGGGGTTCATGGTGCTTGCCGGCGTTCAGGCGGCGACGCTCTCGACCGCGCTCGGCTGGCTGCTCGGCGCGCCGAGGGTGCTGCAGAGCCTCGGCGTGGACAACGTATTGCCCCGGATCAGTTACTTCGAGAAGGGCGTCGGACCGGAAAACGAACCGCGCCGCGCGATCACGCTCGTGATCATTCTGATTCTGCCGATCCTCTTCCTGACCGGATTGACCGGACGCAGCGCGGCGACGCCGGAAACGTCGCCGATCACGGTGATGAGCGAACTGGTATCGCTCTTCTTCCTCTTCACCTACGCGATCATCAATCTGGCGGCGTTCGTGGAGTCGCTGGGTGCGAATCCCTCCTTCCGGCCGCGGTTCCGGTTCTTCCACTGGGGGGTGGCCGCCTACGGAGCGGCGACCTGCATCGTCGCCTCGCTCCTGATCGAACCATTGCTCTCGGTGGCGGCGGGGGTGATTCTCGGCGGCCTTTACATCTGGACACGTTACCGCAATCTGGAAATGAGTTACGGTGACGCGCGGCGCGGCTTCGTCTACTCCCGGATCCAGTCGAACCTCCAGCTTCTGACGAAATTGCCCCGTCACCCGAAAAACTGGCGACCGACCATCGTCGTGCTGACCAGTTCGCCCGAACACCGCGGCGCGATCGTCGAATACGCGTTGCTCCTGAGCAACCGGCGCGGCATCGTGAGCATGATTCAAATCGTCATTTCCGACGACCCGCGCCGGATCGGAGAACGGCGGACGCCGCGGTTGCGGGCGTTGCGGAAACTTGCCAGGGAACGGAACTGGCCGGTCTTTCCGACCGTGGTGATCGCACCGGAATTCGACAGCGCGCTGCGGATCATTCTCCAGAGTCATTCGCTCGACCCGGTGCGCCCCAACATCGTGCTGATGGGCTGGCCGGAGAATCCGGAACGGATCCGTCCGTTTTTCGGCCACCTTCAGACGATCGTCCGGGATTTCCGGCGAACCGCCCTGGTGCTGGTCAACGCACATGCCGCAACACTGATTCCCCGTCATAACGACAGCGGCGTGATCGACATCTGGTGGGAGACCGCGGCCGGCGGTTCCTTGATAACCATCCTCGCCTATCTGGTCAAACTCGACCGCGGCTGGCGCAAGAGCAAACTGCGGATCTTCATCCGACAGGACCCCGGGCACGAACGGCAACTGGCACGAATGCTCGAATCGGCCCGAATCGAAGCGGAAATCGTCCGGCTCGACCCGGATGCAAATATGCGCATCGCCGTAACGAAATATTCCCGCGATGCGGAACTGGTCTTTCTTGAATTCTCCGGATTCCGGATTGAAAAACCGGAAATTCAGCAAAAAATTCATGCCAGTTTCAAACGCGACTTCGAAGGAATGCCGCCGTGTTTCCTCGCGGTTTCCAACGGTGACGCGGATCTGCTGGCGTAACAAGTTGTCAGTTTGGGATGTTGATATAGTCCTGATGTAAAAAATAAGGAGGTGGTCGCAATGAATTTCAGCGTCACGTCGTCAATGACGGTCATCGCCGCGGCGATCGACTGGGTCACACCGGTCACATTTCTCGCCTTCACCGCGCTGGTGGGAATTCTGACGATCATCTTCACGCGCAACGACAACCGAAGTACGAACGAAGGGTTCTTCCTCGGCGGGCGCACCCTGACATTTCCGGTGATCGCCGGTTCGCTGCTTTTGACCAATCTCTCCACGGAGCAGATGGTCGGACTCAACGGCGACGCCTTCTCCTATGGTTTGAGCGTGATGGCCTGGGAGGTGGTCGCGGTGGCGGCACTGGTCATGATGGCGCTGTTCTTTCTGCCGCGTTTTCTGCGGGTCGGCATCACGACGGTGCCGGAGTATCTTGAGCAACGGTTCGCCCGGAGCACCGGTTCGATCGCGAACATCATCTTTCTGGTGGCCTACATGCTCATTCTGCTGCCGATCATCCTCTACACCGGAGCGAAGGGACTCATCAGCATTCTCGACATCCGTACATTGCTGCCGATAGAAGACCCGATGGTGCTCTTGTATGTGATCGTCGGAGGAATCGGTCTCATCGGCGCGATTTACGCCTTGTTCGGCGGATTGAAGGCGCTGGCGGTCTCCGACCTCATCAACGGCGTCGGTCTGTTGATCGGCGGCTTCATGATCGTTTATTTCGCGCTCGATTACGTCGGCGCGGGCGAAGGGATCTTCCGGGGATTGGCCAAAGTGGTGGAAACCGAACCGAAGATGTTCAACAGCCTCGGCGGACCGAATCAGGCGGTGCCGTTCACGACGCTCTTCAGCGGAGTCTTGATCATCAACGTCTTCTACTGGTGCACCAATCAGCAGATCATCCAGCGGACGCTCGGTGCAAGTTCGCTTTCCGAAGGTCAGAAGGGCGTGCTGCTGACCGGATTGCTCAAATTGATCGGACCGCTCTATCTGGTGCTGCCGGGCTTGATCGCGTTCCATCTCTTCCGGCAGGGACTGCTGCCGGAAGTGCTCAAGGCGGACGGCGTCACGATCGACTCTTCGCTCGCATACGGTTCACTGGTGCGGAAGGTGCTGCCGCCGCTGCTGACGGGATTCTTCGCTGGCGTGATGGTCGGAGCGATTCTTTCAAGCTTCAATTCGGCGTTGAATTCGACCTGTACGCTTTTCAGTCTCGGTTTTTACAAGACTTATTTCCGGCCGAATGCGACCGATCAGCAGGTGGTCGCCTCGGGGAAATGGTTCGGATGGATCATCACCGCCGGTTCGATCGTCATCGCGCCGCTGCTTGACCGGACGGAAAGTATTTTCAGTTATCTTCAGACGATGAACGGCATTTATTTCATTCCGCTTCTGGCGGTCGTGCTCGGCGGCATGCTGTCGCGCCGGGCTCCGGCGCGGGCGGCGAACTGGACGCTGATCGGCGGCGTGGTGCTGATCGCGGTCGGCTATTTCGTGCCGCCATTTGACAAAATCGTCAAATCGATGAACGAATACATGTTTCTCGGCACGGTATTCCTCTATTTGCTGCTGATGATCTTCGTCTGGGGCGAAGTCGCTCCCCGCGATACGGAATACACCCCGAAAGACGCCAATAAGATCGATATGACGCCGTGGAAACACACCGGACTTTGTTCGGTTCTGCTTCTGGTGATCGTGGCGATCATTTACATTTATTTCGCGGACACCTCGGTCTTCTCGGAGACGCTCGTGCCGATGTCGGGGTTGATTCCGGGAGAATAAGTTCGTTTTGGAAACGCCGGTTCGCAAGATCATCCATATCGATATGGATGCCTTCTTCGCCTCGGTCGAACAGCGCGACCGTCCCGAATTGCGCGGAGTGCCGGTGATCGTCGGCGGTTCGGCGGAACGGCGTGGAGTGGTTTCGACCTGTTCGTATGAGGCGCGGGCGTTCGGGGTGCACTCGGCCATGCCGATGAAGACCGCTCAACGGCTCTGCCCGAACGCGGTATTCCTGCCCGGAGATTACGCGAAATACCGCGCGGTTTCGGAAACGATCCGCGCGATTTTTCACGAATACACCGATCTGGTCGAACCGGTCTCGATCGACGAAGCGTATCTGGATGTGACCGAAAACCGGATGCGCAACCCCTCCGCAACGCGTCTGGCGCGCGAAATTCAGCGTCGGATCTTCGAAGAGACGCGCCTGACCGCGTCGGCGGGGGTCTCCTACAATAAATTCCTCGCGAAGGTCGCCTCGGATCTGCGCAAGCCGGCGGGGTTGTCCGTCATCCGGCCGGATCAGGCGGCGGCGTTTCTCGATTCGCTTCCGGTGGAGAAATTCCACGGCATCGGCCGCGTCTCGGCGGCGAAGCTGCAATCGATCAACGTCAGAACCGGCCACGATCTGCGGCAGCTCGATTTAACGGTTCTCTCCGCGCTTTTCGGCAAAATCGGGGTGTTTTATTACAATATTGTCCGCGGCATCGACAATCGAAAGGTCGACCCGCAGGAGGAACGCAAATCCATCGGAAAAGAGACGACGTTCGCGGAGGACTGCTCCGATCCGCGCAGGCTGCGCATTCTGATCCGAACCTTGAGTTTGAAAGTCGCACGCCTCCTTCAAGCCCGCGCGCTCGCCGGGAAAACCGTGACGGTCAAAGTGCGTTATGAAAATTTTCAGACCGTGACCAGGTCGACATCGTTTCACCGTCCGACCTGCGACGGCGCCGAAATCGGCGCAATCGCCCTCGAACTTGCGGCCAGAACCGAATGGGACAAACGACCCGTCAGACTGCTCGGCGTCACCGTGAGCAATTTCCCCGACCCGGGCGAAAGTGAAGAAAATATACAACTGGAATTTGATTTCACTTATGATCGGTAGTATGTTGTTTCCATGATTCGATTTTTGCTCCGAGATGGGAATGACGAGCCATGCCATCGTTGGCAAAAAAACAACAAGGAGAACGGAAATGATGTTTTCGCCGTACAGTGACATGCTGCAGAATTATTACGCTTCCAAATTCGATGCGCTGCGCTCGGAGCGGACGATGAGGTTCGCGCAACTGCGCACGGCCGAAGATGCGGAAAAATATGTACACTGGGCGCGGCGGACGGTACGGGAGGCATTCGGACCGTTTCCGGAACGGACGCCGCTCAATGCGCGTGTGGTGTCCAGTACGGTCAAAGATGGAGTCGTCATCGAGGCGGTGCTTTTCGAAAGTCGTCCGGGTTATCTGGTGTCGGGGATGCTCTGCCGCCCGGAAACGGCGACGGCGGAGGCGGCGAAATATCCGGGGGTGGTCGGGCTCTGCGGGCATTCGGAGAACGGTAAAAATTACATCGGTTATCGGAGTTTCTGTTATAATCTTGCACGCTGCAACTTCGTTTCGTTTCTGATCGACCCGGCCGGACAGGGCGAACGCGATCAATTCACGAAGGTGCCCGGGGCGGAACGCTTCCGCGACAACTGCTGCTCGGAACACAATCAATCCGGAAAAATGCTCGGCTTATTTGACGACCACTTCGGCAAATGGCGCGTCTGGGACGCGATCCGCGCACTCGATTACCTGATGGAACGGCCCGAGGTTGACGGGTCGGTTCTCGGAGTTACCGGCTGTTCCGGCGGCGGAACGCTTTCAAGTTACCTCTGGGCGCTCGACGACCGGCTGACGATGGCGGCTCCGTGCTGTTATTTGACCAGCTTCTTCCGGAATTACGACAACGAACTGCCGGTGGATGCCGAACAGATCATTCCGCGCCTTGCCGCCGCCGGTTTTGAGATGGCGGATTTCCTGATCTGCCGCGCGCCGCTTCCGGCGATGATTCTGGCCAAGGAAGAGGATTTCTTCGATCCGCGCGGCACGCGCGAGTGTTTCGCCGAGGCGGAAAAAATCTACACCCTCCTCGGCCAGCCGGACGCGCTCAAACTCCATTTTGCCCCCGGCGGGCACGGTTACGACGAGAAGAGCCGGATGGCGATGTATCGCTTCTTTGCCGCGCAGAC
>CALXNS010000015.1 GCA_944389815.1 uncultured Victivallis sp.
CGCCGGGATTCCACCAGTTGCCGCAATCGACGCCGGCCTGAACGGGAATTGTCTCCACTCCGGTATCGGCATAGGTGATTTCAAGTTCGCCGATTTTGCCCGAGGGCGGCGTCCAGGCCGACGCATGCAGCAAACTTATGCCGCGGGCATGAACTGCCGGGAGCTGTAATTCCGCCTCCTGCGGGGCAAAACCGCGCTCCGGAGCGGCAACGACGATCGCACCGGGGGAATTCTCCTTCGCTTCGTCGATCACCTGAAACGACAAATTTTCATAGGTGATCGTGCCGGGTTCCAGCATGCGCAGATCATTGGCCGCTCCCTGATCGGTCCAGCCGCCCCGATGGTCGTCGGCGATGTCGTCCCGGAACGAACGGTTGGCCGCGCCGATCAGGGAGACCGGGGTGGCCTGCTGCTCTTCAAGGGAAATTTCCGCCTCAAAGGGCTGCCCGGAAACGAACCAGAAACGCAGCGCAAACGTATTCACGTGAAACTGACGGTCATCCTGCACGAAGATCGTCGTCTTCCCGGTACGGAACGTAATGCGTCTCCCGTCATTGAGTCCGAGAACCACTTCGACGATGTTGTGGCGGTTCATCAATTCCATCCGGTCGAGTTCGGCTGGAAAGAGCAGTTTTTTCCAGACGCCGTCGGCGTTGCGGCAGTCGAGAAAGGCGGCATCCGCGCAGGGGATGGAAATATTCCAATACTCCAGGTTCGGTTTGAAGCCATCCGGCGGCAGCGTTTCCGCCCGGAATCGGAACGTATTTTTCCCGAGCGGCGTAATGCTGGTTCGCAGCTCTCCGGTTTTCAATCCATATTCCATCGGAGCGCGCATCGAAACGGAACCGTCGGCATTGGCAGTGCGCGCGGTTTCGCCGAAACCGGCGCTGCGCCAGTCGTCGTAGATGCCGGTCACCTGGAATTTCACCTTGTGCCAGGCGAGCGAAGCGGCGTTTTCGAGTACGAGTTCACGCGGCAACTCCGCACCGCCGACAAAAAAGGCGGCGCAGAGAAGGCCGCCTTGAAAAAGACGTTTCAAATTCATCAATCTTTCCCCCACCAGAAAGGCGTCATGCGCGAGGTCGGAATATCGCCGAGCGAAACCGAGGCGACGTGGCCGTCGAGAAAGAGAATCTGCGCCGGACCGCCGATCTTGTGAACCTCCATGAAGCGCGGCGTCGTCTCGTTGATGTGATTGTCATACCACTGGTTCCAGCCGACATCGGTGAAATTCCCGTCCGAAGCGAGGCAGAGGCGCGACGGATATTTGAACTGATTGAATTTCGCGAACATCTCCTGCCACCATGCGACCCGGTCATTCATGCCGTAATTGATGACCGGATTCTTCTTGGCGGGATTTTTGGCGGCGTTGGTTTTGCAGAGCATGCCGGCGCGGCCCAGAAATTCCATGCGCTTCTCCGAATCGGTCTCGGTCGAACCCCAGTGAATCGCCAGCCGATCGCGCCATGAAAGATTGTCCTTACTGACTGCGGGCAGAAAACCGTCGGAACCATCCATGTAACTCTGGAACACCAGCCCGAGTGTTTTCAAATTGGACGAACAATCGATCCGCATCGCCCGTTCCCGCGCCTGATTCAGTGCCGGAAGCAGCATCGCGGCCAGAATCGCGATGATCGCGATCACAACCAGCAATTCGATTAGAGTGAAGCGATGTTTTGTAGACATGTTTTCTCCTTGGTTCGGGTTGAATTTGAAATTGGAAGAGTTCCGATGTTGCATTAAATTCATTTTTCCTCCGGTTCCGGTTCCGGTTCCGGTTTCGTTTTCGCGGTCGCGGCGCCGCCGGCAGAGCGGGTCGCCTTGTTGTAACGGCGGATGGTTCCGGCAAACGGCCCGGAGGATTCACGGCAGAGCAATTTTCCCGGAATACGCACCGAATACCCGCGATACGACTCCGGATCATGCAATTTCTCCACCATCACCCGTGCGGCGGTCACGCCCATCTCCCTGCCGGGCACCGCCAGCGTATCCAGCGGCGGGATCGTGTATTGGTTCCCCGGTGCCTCATTGAAGCAGACCACGCTTAAATCGCGCGGAATCCGAATCCCGCGCCGCCAGGCAAAATAGAGCAGCTGCCGGGCGATTTCATTATTGTAACAGACTACGGCGGAGATGCCGATCTTCAAAAGTTCGTCAAATTGAATTTCCAGCGGAGCGCGTTTCCACGGTTCGCTCAGGAGGGGTTCGAGGCGGTATTCCTCGCAGAAGTCGAGAATGCCGCGTTTGCGTTCATTGAAGCTGTAATGATGGTTGCCGGGCACGAAGCCGTCCAGATAACCGATCCGGCGGTGGCCGAGTCCGTACAAATACTCCATGACCATGCGGGCATTGGCCAGCTCATCACTCATGATCGCACTGCCGGATTTGCCGCAGATTCCATTCACCACGACGTAAGGCAGTCCGGCGGCTTCCACATTTTTGAGCTGTCTGGGATAGATCACATCCGGCACGATCAATCCGGCAACCTTCCAGTCCGGCAGCGGATAATAGAGATTCTGAACGGAACCACACGCCTGAAAATTGAAGGAATAACCGCGCCGCATCAACTCCGGCCCGATCGCATTGACCGCGTCGGAAACCGGGTTGACGGACTGAAAGAGTTCCCGGTTGTAGAAGAAGAACGAGATCTGTGAATTCTCCTTGCTCCGCAGAGAACTGAACACCCGGTTGGGCTTGTACCCGGAGCGTTCGACCTGATCGAGAATCCGGGCGCGGAGTTCCGGTTTCACGGTGAAATTTTTACTGCAGCCGTTCAGCACCCGGCTGACGGTTGAGGGAGAAACGTTCAGTTCCTCGGCGATTTCCTTCAGTGTCATCGATTGAAATCCTTCATCATCTAGCAATCAGTTTGCGTTATTAATTATGATTGAAAATCAGCTATTTGTCAATATTAATTTTTTAAAAAATCAGCTTTTTTCCGGAATTTTCCGCAAAATCAAGAAAACGGTTTTCTAAAAATCGAAAATCGCCCCTCCCGGATCATTGAAAATATGCGAAAACAATTCAATTTGATTTGCAATAATCACTTCCATGGTGTAGTTTGTAAAAAGGGTCCTGATTTTCAGGAATATGCAGTGGGAAAGAAAACGATGTTTTCAACATAATCCGGATGAACCGGCAGGTTCTCCGGCAAAAATGAAGGAGAAAGAAATTATGAAGCAAACCACGAAGATAATGACCTTCCTGGCAACCGGCTTCCTTGCCGTGTCGCTCCAGGCGGCGGATGAGAAGACCCCGGCCCCGGCCGCACAGCCGGCCGCACCCGCGGCGGAGCAGGCCGCCCCGGCGGATATCTGGGCCGGTGTGCCGGATGTGCTTGCAGAAGTCAACGGCAAACAGGTGACCAAAGCTGAAGTCGTCGAATTCCTGACCAGCCAGATGCCCGACGGCAAACTGCCGCCGATGCTCAACGCCGAGATGATCAAAATGATCCTCCCCGGGCTGGTCAAGAGTTTCGTCGATCGTCCGCTGCTCGAAGCTGAAGTGGAGAAGGCCGGCATCAAGGCCTCCCCGGAACTGGTCAAGCAGCGGCTCACCGAGGATCTCAAGAGCGCCACGCCCGAACAGCAGGAGATGTTCAAACAGCAGCTCGCGATGACCGGCAAGACCTTCGAATCCTATGTCGATGAGCTTTCCAAAAATCCGCAGATGCAGCAGCAGATCGCATTCGACGAATTTTTGCAGAAGAACGTCCTCAACAACATCAACGTCACGCCGGAAGAGGCGCGCAAGTTCTACGATGAGCACAAGGAGGAGTTCAAGATCGAAGCCGACGGCCCGGATCAGGTTCGTGCCTCCCACATCCTCGTGAAAGTGGACGAAAACGCCTCCGAGGCCGACAAGAAGGCCGCGCGCGAAAAAGCTCAGAACCTTCTCGATCAGCTCAAACAGAATCCCGCCGAATTCGAAGCTCTCGCCCAGGCCAACAGCGATTGCCCGAGCAAGGTCAACGGCGGTTCACTCGGACTCTTCGGCAAGGGACAGATGGTGCCGGAATTTGAGAAGGCCGCCTTCGGTCTCGAACCGAACACCATCGCCCAGGAACTGGTCGAAACTCAGTTCGGATATCACATCGTCCGCCGCGACGCTGTGCAGCAGGGTGGATACGAGCCTTTCGAAGCCAATCAGGAGGCGATCATGAACATGCTCCGCGCCCAGAAGTCCCAGGTCGCGCTCATGGACTACATCAGCGGACTGGAAAAGGCCGCCAATGTAAAGTTCCTGATTGAAATGCCGGATTTGACCAAATAACAGCAGTCACGTCATTTCCATGAAACAAATGCCTCTCCGCTGCGTACTTCGCGTTGCGGAGAGGCATTTTCTTTTCAGCGAATCAATTATGCGTCCCAAAAAATAAAATGGTCTTTTGCAATTTGCTTTTCAAGGATTTTGTGCTATATTTATAAGCCGTTTTACTGAGGACGGATACTCATAATGCGCGGCTGGTGAAATTGGCAGACACGCAAGACTTAGGATCTTGTATCGAAAGATGTGCGGGTTCGACTCCCGCGCCGCGCACCATTTTTCCTATGCGTCACTCGAACCGCAGTGAAGCGCCTCCCCCCGGAAGCGCAAACACGAAAAAACGGAAATGGCGGAGCGGAACGCGCGTCTTCCCCCACCCACGGTCAAAGCAGCGACTGCGCGTCGACGTCGGCATAAACCTCCACCCCGCGCGGCGGCGTCCGGTGCAGCGTAAGAACCCGCAGCGCCTGACGGATCAACTTCAATTTGATGCCCCGGATCAGAAGCATGTAACGGAATTTTCCCTTGATTCGTTCGATCGGTGACGGCAACGGTCCGGAAAAATTAACCTCCGGGTGTGCGTATTTCCGCAGTTCGTCCGTGAATTGCGCCGCGTATTCCGCCACCTGCGCCTCGTCCTCTCCACGAAAATGCACCGCAATTAAGTGAGTGAACGGCGGATACGCCAACGCCTCTCGAAACTCCAGGTCGAAGGCGCTGAATCCATCAAAATCCAATGCCGCCGCATAACGGATCGTTTCATTGTCGGGATTCCGTGTCTGCAAATACACTTCGCCGCGAATATCGCCCCGCCCCGCCCGGCCCGCCACCTGAGTAATCAATTGAAACGTCCGTTCCGGTGCGCGAAAATCCGGCATTGCCAGCCCCAGATCGGCATTGATGATCCCCACCAGCGTCACATTCGGAAAATGAAGTCCCTTCGCGATCATTTGCGTTCCGATTAAAATATCAAGTTCGCCCCGCCGGAATTGCTCCAGAACCGACTCATAATCATCCGCGCCGCGCATGGTGTCCGAATCCATCCGCGCAATCCGTGCACCGCGGAAGACCGACTGCGCCACCAATTCGATCTTCTCCGTCCCCAATCCCGCGTAACGAATTTTCGGAGAACGGCATTGCGGACATTCAACATAAGCGGGAATCACCCCGCCGCACAGATGGCAGCTCAAGGTTTCGCGCTGCCGAGAATAGGTGTAGGGAACCGAACAATCCGGACAATGCGCTTCGAAACCACACGCTTCGCAGATCATCACCCGCGCATAACCGCGGCGATTCAGAAACAGAATGCTCTGTTCTCCGCGCCGCAGCCGATCGAACACCGCCTCCACCAGTTCCGAAGAGAAAAACGAACTCTTCCCCGGCTGCATTTCCCCGTCGAGCCGCTGGTCGACAATCCGAATGTGCGGTGCAAGTTTATTCTCGACCTGGGAGGCCATTCGCGCCAGCAGAAATTTTCCGGTTCGGGCGTTGTACGCACTCTCCGCCGACGGCGTCGCGGATCCGAGAATCACCACGGCGTCTTCCAGCTTCCCGCGCATCACCGCAACATCCCGCGCCGAATAACGCGGCGCTTCCGACTGCTTGTAACTGGATTCGTGCTCCTCGTCCACGATGATCAATCCAAGATTGGAAAACGGAGCGAACAATGCAGAACGAGCCCCGACCGCAATCTGCACCTCCCCTTCCCGGATTCGCGTCCACTCATCGAAACGCTCTCCGTCGGTCAACCGGCTGTGCAGTACGCTGAGTCGATCGCCGAAACGAGCCCGGAAGCGACGCACCGTCTGGGGCGTCAGCGAAATCTCCGGGACCAGCACGATCGCCGAACGCCCCAGTTCGAGCGCTTCACCGATCGCCTGCAAATACACTTCGGTTTTTCCGGAATTCGTCACCCCGTGCAGCAGCAGCACGTGACTGGAACTCCTCCCATGAAGCATCTTCGAAATCGTCGCCAGCGCCGCAGCCTGATCCGGCGATGGTTCCAGCGGTACGCTCGGAGCCACCTTGCTGTCGCCGAAGACATCCCGGCGAACGAATTCGGTTACCGTCTCCAGCACGCCGTTCTTCACGAGCGTCTTCAAACCGGATGGCGAAAATTCCGGAATTTCCCGGGCCAGCTCCTCCTGAGGCGCCGACGCCGAACTCAGCAGCCGCTTGACGATCGCCACCCGCGCCGACGCCCGGATTTTCCCGCTGTTTTCCGAAACGAATTTCTGCGCCGCGCCGACGTCGGCAATCCGATAAATTTTACGGGTTTTGCGTTTGACTTTACCGTTGCGCACCGCCGCCGGCAGGAGCGTGCGGATCGCCTGTTCCTGGGTACAGCAATAATATTCCGCCATCCAACGTCCGAGTGCGATCAAATGTTCCGGCACTCCGGCGCGCGACTCGCAAATTCCCAGCAGCGATTTCAAATGTCCCTGCGCATAATCGCTCGTTTCGGCTATGCGCAACACATACCCATCACGCGTCGATTTGCCGAACGGAACCCGAACACGCAACCCCGGACGCAGCCGTTCGGTCAATTCCGCCGGAATTTCATAATCGAACACCCGGTCCAGCGACAGATCGACGATGACTTTCGCTATCGCCACTCTTCCTCATCTCCCGGCGTTCACTGTTCGAATCAGAACTTCCACCCCCGGAAACTTCGCCTCAAGCTCTTCCGCCAGCGACCCGCCGCAGATGAATACCGCCGTCGACATCCAGTCCGCCTCCAGCGCCGACGGCGCCAGCACCGTCACCGCCCATTTCCCCGGAGACGGAACCCCGGTCAACGGGTTCATAATGTGCCCGTAGCGATGATTTCCAAGAGTCACGAAACGCTCGTAATCCCCGGAAGTGGAGATCGATATATCCAGCACTTCCAGAACCTCCGGCAGAACCGCATCGCGCTTTTCCGGATCGCGCACCCCCACCCGGTAACAATCCGCGCCCGGCGGCGGTTCCGGCAGCAGCCGCAGATTCCCGCCGAGATCGATCACTCCGCGCCGGACACCCGCAGCGACAACCGCCTCCGCAGCACGATCGACCGCGTAGCCTTTGGCGATCCCCCCCAGGTCGAACGCCATCCCCGGCACGGTGAAGAAAACGCTGCGCTCCGCCTCGTCGAACCGAACCTTTTCCAACCCCACCTTCACACACGTCTCCCGGATCTCCTCCGCCGTCGGCGGCGAATCGCCCCGGCGACGGTAAAAGCCCCAGAGATCCATCAAAGGTTTCGCGGAAATGTCGAACGCGCCGTCGCTCAATTCATACGCCCGACGCGCCTCGGAGAGCAGCCTCCACAGCTCTTCGCTGCATGAAAACGCCCCGGTGGCGGCCGTTCGATTCAATTGCGACAACTCGCTCTCCGGGTCGTAAAGATTGCACAGCTTCACTACACGCTCGAATTCCGCAAGCGCAGCGTCCGCGGCTTTTTCAGTTCGCTCCAGTTCTCCGTACAACGTAAACGCCGCCACCGTCCCCATGATCGGAAAACGGCGCACGAGACACTGATGATTACGCCAATCTACCGCCGCATAACGCGACAGGCCGATTCCGATCACCAGCAATATCGCCGCCAGCGCCAAGCCGGCGCGACAGCGGCGCCACCGACTCTCCGACGCATTCATCACGCCTCGGCCTTCGTCACCGCGACGAAACACGTCGCACCGTTGACGTCGATCTCCTGGAATGCGCCGGCATCGCTTCCGGTTCCGGCGGCAGCGGTGGTGCAATTCAATTCCAGCGCCAGCGTCTCGCCGGCAATATAATCGTGGAACTGCCGCACCGCATCGACCCATTCCGTCGGCACCTTGCAGCAAATCCGGATCCGGTCGGTCACGTCGAACATCAGATCCTTGCGCAGATTCTGAATCCGGCTGACCAGTTCCCGCGCGAATCCTTCCGCGCGCAGTTCCGGCGTAAGTTCCGTACTCAATGCGATCGTCACTCCGTCGGCACTCGCCGCGACCAATCCGGGTTTTTCCTCACGCTGCACGATCAGATCGGTTGCGGCGATTTCCGTTTCCGACCCGTCCGACAGCGAAATCTTCACCGGAGATCCTGCGAGAATTCCTCCGATTTCACCGCTGGAAAACGCCGCAATCTTTGCAGCGGCCTCCTTCATGTTCTTGCCGAGACGCGCGCCGAGCGCCTTGAAATTCGCTTTGCAGCTGCGGTGAACCAGCGCCTCCTCGTCATCGCTGAACTCGACGCATTTCACATTGAGCTCCTCGGCGATGATCGAAGCGGTTCCTTCCAGCATGCCGCGCAATTCAGCATTCCCGGTGGCAATCACCGCGCGCGCCAGCGGCTGGCGCACCTTCAAATCGTGCGCCGTCCGCAGGAAACGCCCCTGCGACACGGCAAGCATCGTGAAGTTCATCTGACGCTCAAGATATTCGTCCCGGCAGGATGCGTCCACTTCCGGATAATCGCAGAGATGAACCGATTCCGGCATCTCCGGCGTGCGCAATATGCGGTAGATCGCCTCGGTGGTGAACGGAATGAACGGCGCCGCACTCTTCGCAAACGTGAGCAGTACATAATGCAGTGTCGCATACGCCTCCTTCTTGTCGGAGTCGTCATCCGACTTCCAGAAACGGCGGCGGCTCCGCCGGATGTACCAGTTGGTCAGATCGTCGATGAAACGGCTGAAACGGTTCGCCGCCTTCTGCAGGTTGTAGGCGTCCATTTCACTGCGGATCTCTTCGACCATCTGCGACGCGGACGAGAGAATCCAGCGGTCGAGCACGTTCGTCGGGTGAGACGGCATTTTCACCTCGCCCGGCGCCGGTTCGTAACCATCCACATTGGCGTAAGTGACGAAAAACGCCAGCGCGTTCCACATCGGAATCATGATGCCGCGCAGCACTTCGCGCACACCCGCCTCGGAGAACTTCAAATCTTCGGCGCGCACCACCTGAGACCCAAGCAGGAAGAGTCGCAACGCATCCGCTCCGCAACGATCGATCACCGCCATCGGATCAGGATAATTGCGCAGCCGTTTCGACATTTTCTGGCCGTTCTCCGCCAGCACCAGTCCGTTGACCACCACGTTGCGGAACGGCGGCTTATTGAAGAGCGCCGATGCCAGCACCACCAGCGTATAGAACCATCCCCGCGTCTGATCGAGTCCCTCGGCGATGAAGTCCGCCGGGAAATTTTCCTCGAAATGGGCCTTGTTTTCAAACGGATAATGCTGCTGCGCATACGGCATCGAACCGGATTCGAACCAGCAGTCGAAAACTTCCGGCACGCGCTTCAGCGGCGATTTCCCGGTCGGCGACGGAATCTCGATCTTGTCGATGAAGTGCTTATGCAGATCCTCCACCTTCCGGCCGCTTAATTTTTCAAGCTCCGCCGCACTCCCGACCACGATCACCTCCCCCTCGGCATTGCGCCAGATCGGCAGCGGCGTCCCCCAGTAACGGTTGCGGCTGATCGCCCAGTCCCGTGCATTCTCCAGCCACTTCCCGAACCGCCCGTCGCGGAGATGCGACGGAACCCAGTTGATCGTCCGGTTGTTCGCGATCATCTTATCCTTGATCGCCTCCACCTTGACGAACCACGTCGAAATCGCCCGGTAAATCAATGGACCGTCATCCCGCCAGCAATGCGGATAACTGTGTTTGATCTGGCCGCGGTGGATGAGCTTGCCTTCATCCTTCAGGCGCTGCATGATCTCCTTGTCCACCGATTTCACCGGCCGCCCGGCGTAATCGGGAACCTCGGCGGTGAAACAGCACTCCTCATCGATCGGGCAGACTTCCGGCAATCCGGCCGCCTTGCAGACCGCGTTGTCGTCTTCGCCGAACCCCGGCGCGGTATGCACGATTCCCGTGCCGTCCTCGGTGCTGACGAAGGCGCCGCCAAGCACCTGAAACGCTCCTTCCGCAGCGAGATCGGCAAAATAATTGAACAACGGTTCGTAACGACGCCCGATTAATTCAGTTCCCTTCCCGCGCCAGACGATCTCCGGCGTCTCCTTGTAATACGCTCCGACCCGTGCCGCAGCCATGATGTAGAAATCGTCGCCGTCCTTCACCTTGACATAATCGATCTCAGGTCCGACGGTCAGCGCCAGATTCGACGGCAGCGTCCACGGCGTGGTCGTCCACGCCAGAAACCAGGTATTTTCCTCATCCTTCACCCGGAAACGGATCGTGATCGCCGGATCGACCACATCCTTGTAACCCTGATTGGCTTCGAAATTCGACAGCGGCGTCGCACAGCGCGGGCAATACGGCAGAATCTTATACCCCTCGTAAACCAACCCCTGATCCCAGAGCGTCTTGAACACCCACCAGATCGATTCCATGAAATTGCGGTCCATCGTCCGGTAACCGTGCCGGAAATCGACCCAGCGCCCCATCCGGTTGACCACCTTCTCCCATTCGGCGGTGTAACGCAGCACGATCGAACGGCACGCTTCATTAAATTTGTCGATCCCGTAGGTCTCGATGTCGCGTTTGCTGTTCAAATTGAGCTGTTTTTCCATTTCGTTTTCCACCGGCAGCCCGTGGCAGTCCCACCCGAACCGCCGCTCGACGTAATTGCCCCGCATCGTCTGATAACGCGGCACGACATCCTTGATCGTACCCGCCAGCAAATGCCCGTAATGCGGCAGCCCGGTCGCAAACGGAGGGCCGTCGTAAAATACGAATTCCCGGCCACCGCGACGCTGGTCGAGCGATTTCTGAAAAATGCCGGACTCCTGCCAGAAACGGAGAATTTCACATTCCAGTTCCGGGAAATTGACTTGATTGGAGATGTTTTGAAACGCCATGATCGTTACCCTGTTACTGCATCCAGATTGGTAAATATAACTTTAATAGAAACATTTGCGGATATGGTGTTCGCTCAGTTTCGCACTGCACAGCGACCCCACAATCAACGCCGCAATCGAGAGCGGCATCGAATAAATAAACGGATCCACATACGGCCACGGAAACGCGGAAATCAGTTCACTGCGACCGAACAGCGCTTCGCAGATCCCCAGCGCCGCCGACTCCTTCCGGTGCAGAAACAACAATCCGACCAGACTGGCTCCCACTCCAACCGACATGCTCAACCACACGCCGAACCGCGTCGCTCCGCGCCAGTAAAGCGCCGCCCAGTACGACGGCAGAAACGCCGCCGCGCAGACTCCGAAAAAAATCGCCGTTCCGCGCGCGATGATCCCCGGAGGCAGCACCACTCCCAGCAGCACGCTCACCAGAATTCCGAAAACCACCCCGCATCGCGTCACCAGCGTCGAATCCCCCTTCCCGGGCGACAGAGTGCAGACCAGATCGTGTCCGATCGCGCTCCCGGTCACGTGAAAGAGCGAACTCAAGGTCGACATCGCCGCCGACAGAAGCGTCAACGAGAAAATATAGAGGATCACCGGCGGCAATGCCTGCCGGATGAAAAGCGGAATGATCAAATCCGGGTTGCCGCCGGCGGCCTCGATCGCCAGTTTCCCCTCGATATGATCGGCGATTCCGGTTCCGGTGTAATAGAAGAAAACGTTGGACAATGCGCCGACCATGTAAGCGGATCCGACGGTCAGAAGGATGAACACCGAACCGATCAGCACCGCGCGATTGAGTTCGCGCCCGCTCTTGACCGTCATGAACCGCACCGCCAGCTGCGGCTGCGCCAGCGCTCCGATGCCGACACCCAGCATCAAACTGGAGACCAGCGTCCACCACCAGACCGAATTGAACTGCGGCATCACCGTCCAGCCGCGATGACCGAGCGCCGCCTCCTGCGGCATACGTTCGGCGACCAGCGGCGCCATATCGGTCAACGCCTGATGAGCGGAGACCACGCCGCCAAGTTTCCAGTAACAGAGGATCAGCAGCGAAACCATTCCGACGATCATCACCGTCCCCATCATCGCATCGACGTACATGACCCCCTTGAGACCACCGAAGACCACGTAAACGGCGACCACCGCGGCGAAGACGCCCAGCGCCCAGTAATAATCGATCTGCATGACCTCCTGCAGAAACCGGGCCCCGCCGATCAGCACCACGCTCGAATACAACGGCATGAAAAGAAATATGACCAACGCGAGGAAAATTTTCAACCCCTTCGAATCGAAACGTTTTCCGATGAATTCCGGGAAGGTGTTCGCGCCGATCGCCGCGCCCATCCGCCGCGTCCGCCGCCCGAAGAAGAGAAACGCCACGACGATTCCGATGGCGATGTTCATGAAAACCAGCCACATCAGCCCCATCCCGAACTGACCGGCGATCCCGCCGAATCCGACCAGAGCCGACGTGCTGATGAACGCCGCACCGTAACTCATCGCCATCACAAAGGGATGCGCCGAACGCCCCGCCAGCAGATAATCCTGCTTGTCGCGCGTCCGACGGAAGCCGCGAAACCCCAGATAACTGATCACGATCATGTAAATCGCAATCAGAGCTCCGAGAATCAACGTGTTCATTCCGCTTTCGGTGGCGGCTCCGAACAAAACCCATGCCGTATTCATCGCATTTCCTCCGTCGCGCCCCTTCGTCAGCGGTGGTGCCGGTTCCGGCGGCGGGAACCGCCGCGACGCCGCGCGCCCGACATCGGTTCCGCAGCGGCCGGCTCGTCGCTGCGGTTCCAGCAGATGGTTCCGTAGATCACGCCGAACACCGTCGCCGCTACGCTGCAATAAACAGCCAGCGCCGTCGGCCAATCTCCCAATCCCATCAGCATCGTGCCATCCTCCCGCGGAAAAACAAAAAAGCGGACGAGCGCACCCGTCCGCGATTCAACCGTCAATCAATGTTTCAACTGCTCAAACGTCGGTTACGCCTTGGTGAAGTTCCCGGTGCGAATGCAGCTCGTGCACATCTTGACCGTCTTGACCGTGCCGTTGTCATTGATCTTGACATTCTGGAGATTCACTTCAAACGTCCGCTTGACGTTTTTGACCACGTGCATACCGATACCGCCGGTCTTCTTCGCCAACCCCTTGCGGGTGATGCAGCCGCCGTGGGCCTTGACCTTGCCGCACATTTCGCAAACTTTGCTCATTTTCTTCCTCGTTTCCGCTCCGGGGTCCGACGTGCGGAATTTCCCGGCCATGTGTTATGTTCAAACTTGATTTTACATCAAAAAATGGTGGGTTGACCGGGACTCGAACCCGGGACCACCGCCTTAAAAGGGCGATGCTCTACCGACTGAGCTATCAACCCACCGGACTTTCACTGCCGATGGCAACGATTTCTTAAGATAACCCGATTTCCGGATTTTTCAACCCGGATCGGGATTTTTTTCGCAAAAAAAATTTCCGCAACCGCTTTTCCGGAATTTCCGTGCCCTTTCGCCTCAAATCCCCTTGATTTTTTCCTCAAATCGTATATAGTGTATATCAGAAAGCAGGTCAATCTCGGAACAATTTAAGCATCGGGCTCTCTTTTGAGCTTATTGTACGGTATGTGACGCGAGAGTATAAAGCCTGCTTTCTTTTTTGTTCCGGATTTCCACGATCAACGTCAATCCTCTTCATAACGCACCGCGGGTTCAGGCTTCTGCGGAAGCCGTTCCGGTGCGACATAGCGCATGAGTTCGCTGTCGTTGCTGCTCCAGTCATTGAGCAGAATGCCGCGGTTCGTCGCCGTGAACGTGTAATAAAAGCGCCATTCCCTGTCTGCCGCCGAATCCATATCGAACTCCAGTTCGCCGAGACCGTTGACCGAGTAATTCCCCGCCCACACCCAGTCCGCGTACTTTCCTTCGCTCCCCTCGGGCGCGCGCACGGTGACGAAAATCAGATCCTTATACACCATCGCATACACATTGGGATCCTTCTCGCTCACATAACGCCCCGTAGGCAGCGTAGTCGTCGAACAGCCGCTCAGTATCGCCAGCACCGCAATGGCGCCGATGCATCCGGTTATCTTCCTGATCATCTCCCTTCTCCTTCATTTCTGCGTTTCCGCACAGTCACCACGACCGCCGCGGAAATGATATCGTTCGTTAACATAATATATCATTTTTCTTTTTTCAACCCTCTTTTCCCGCCGGAGCCAGGCAATTTTTCCGCAATTCCGCAACTTCCGGCGAACGGATTCGGCATGTTTTGGCATTTTTTTTATAATCACTGTTGCCTTTTTAGTATAATCAAAGTATAATTAAAAACGGAAACCTGATGGAAAAAATCTCATGGAATCAACGATCGATTATTTTAAGGATTTGAAAACCACGCTCGAACGGACGGCACGGGAACCGGTTTTCCGGCAGATTGCCGCCCGGTTCGAGGATTATATTTCCGTGCATAATCCGCCCGGCGGCAGCAGACTGCCGGACATCCGCCGCGTGGCGGAGGAGTTCGGGGTAAGCATCCGGACCGCGGACCTGGCGCTGCAGCAATTGATCGAACGCGGCATTTGTTACCGCCGCCCCAAAAAAGGAACCTTCGTCGCCGCTCCCGTTTCTCCGTCATTCCGGATCTGCGGACTGATCAATCAGGGACCCGAGCCGGGGGCGTTCGCCGACAAGGATGTGACCGGCCCCATCTACACCGGCATGACCGCCGAGGCGAGAAAATGGAACTTCGACATTCTAAGCCTCAGTCCGGAACGGCTCGACGGCTACTGCGCCAACCGGGAGATCGAACTGGCCGGAGTCCTGCTGCTCTACTGGAGCAATCGCGAGGAAATCCTCGACCTGGTGCGAAGTCATCCCGAACTTTATTTCCTCTTCGTCAACTACGATCCGGGCCAATTCGAACCGACCGCCGCGAACATCGGCGCGGTGTTCAACGATGAATTCGCCGGCGGCTTCGAACTGGCCGGCGCATTCGCCGCCCGCGGACACCGTCATTTCGCCATATTCAATCTGGAGCTGGCCGACTGCAACTATCAGCTCCGCAAGGCGGGATTCCGCGAAGCGCTCCACAGCTTCGGCGTCAATCCGCTGGACATCCACGTCGAAGCGCCGCTACCGGGAAATTACACCATCGAACAGCAGTTCCGTCTCGGCGAAGAACTTGCCGAACACCATTTCCGGCGCCACCCGGAAACCACCGCCTTGCTGTGCGTCAATGATCTCCTCGCCACCGGTGCGGCACACTATCTGGAGCGGAATGATCTGCGCGATAGAGTGGAAATTTCCGGGTACGACAATATTCTCCCTCATCTGAGCGAGAATCACCATTTCAGCACCATGGAAATCGATTTCCGCGCGATGGGCGTACAGGCGATTCATCTGCTGGCCCGTCATGCGACCCCGGATGCGCCGCATATTCTGCGGGTGCCTCCGCGGCCGGTGTTCCGGTTCGGGCAACGCAATTCCAGCCATGCGACCGGAGGGCGCCGATGACTCCCCGCATGCAGAGCGACCGCCCGTTCTTCGACCGGCTATACCTGGGCACGCTTCGTTCGCTCCGCGACCGGGTGCGGGAAAACGGCTTCTGTCCGACCAGCTTCGGCGAAGAGAACGGCATTCAAACTTATCCGGAGCGTCATTATCCCCGCGACGCCGCCGAAGCCGCACAGGTGCTCGCGGATACCGGCGAAACCGAAAAGGCGTTGCGGATTCTCGAATTCAATCTCCACCACATCCCGTCCGGACAGGATTACATCCCCCACGTTTACGACAGCTCCGGCGGCGTGATCCACAACAATCTTCAAACCGACACTCCCGCCCACTCGGCGCTCGCGCTGGAAATCCTTGCGCGCGGCAATCTGCGAAATGAAGATGCGGTCCGCGTCGTTACGCTCTACCATTCGCTTGACCATCTTGCCGACGCCCTGTGGCGCAAACATTTCCGGCAGGAATTCCAACTGCTCGACTCGGGAAATTTCAATGAACAGGGATTCGGCGGCACCCGGGAGCCATTGCTCGATTTCTTCTCGAATGCGGCCAATCACGCAGGATTCCGTGCGCTCGCCGGGATCGCGAAAAAATACGACGGCGACCGCGCCGCTCGAAAACATGACGAACGAGCTGAAATGCTCGCGTCCGGCATTGAAGCGCATCTTTTCGACCCGGAGGAGAATCGCTATTCCGCCGCGATCACTCCGGGCGGAGAACGGATGAAACTTTTCAACTGGCTGTCCATCTATCCGTATCGCTTCTACGCCGGACGGACCGACGCATGGGAGTGTGCATTCGAACGGCTCTGGAACGAAACCGCCAACGACTGGCACGGATTGCGCATTCCCTGCTGCGAACCGCCGCATCTTTCGTTGCGCACGCTCGGAAAAGTGGTGGCAGTGTTGATGCGTTATTGTGCGGAGACCGGACGCCGGGCGAAACTTGCCGAACTTTTTTCGTTCATCGAGACGACCGTGCGCCGTCCCGCTGACCTCTGGCCGGAATTCTGGTATCACCACGCGCCGGGCCCGGAGGATTCTCCCTATTTCCGCGATCTCTTCGCTCATTTTTCCGGGATATGGGTGCCTTTCACCGAAGATCCGGCAGGCGATCACACCGTCGACAGCGGCAACTGCGAACAATGCGCGGTGTTCTGCAACATTTTTCTCAATTACATTCTGGGCTGCAGACGAACGGAAAACGGCGGCGTTCTCATCGCCCCGTCTCTGCCCGCCTTCCAGCACGCGACGCTGGAAAAACGCCCCCTGCCCGGCGGCGGATTTCTCTCCTGGGAACTCGAACAAACCGCCGGACAATGCAAACTTACACTCCGCACTCACGCCGCAAATGCCGGGACCGACGTGGAACTTCTCCTGCCGGTTCCCGCAGGCGCGACCGAGTGTCTCCTTTTCCACAATCAGGTTCGAAAGCCGATCGAACAATTTCCGGCAGGCGAAAACGACCTCTGCCGCATTACTTTTCGCCTGGAGAAGGGGGCGCGCGCATTTGAGGATTTTGTATTGAATTTTCAACCGATGTCGTAACGATAAATATCCGTTTTCAACAGAGAAAGGAATCATCATGCCGAACCGTTCTTACCAGACATTGCCCCTCAGCAGGAAAACGCACCGCAAACATTTTACATTGATTGAATTGCTCGTCGTAATTGCGATCATCGCCATTCTCGCCTCGATGCTGCTTCCGGCGTTGAATCAGGCGCGCGACCGCGCAAAAGCCGCCCACTGCATGAACAACATCAAACAACTCGGCATGATTGCCGCGATCTACTCCTCCGACAACCGTTTTCTGAACCCGGCCTTCTTCTCGAACAACCCGGTCGCGGGCCAGACTTCCAGCGACTGGCCACGATTCTGGTACCACACCGATTATCTGAAAAACCGTAACATGATCTATTGTCCGGCCATTCCGCCCTACCAGTTCGACGGCGCCGATCCCTACAACTGGCTCCGCGCCTACGGCCGCGCCTGCTGGAGCGGACGGGGCGGCAACACCTACGCCGCCTCCTACCAGGAGAAGATCGACATTTCCAAGCCGGTCACCAACAAGGGATACCGTTATACCGCCACCAGCGACAACGGACTCGGCGACCGGGAACTCCAACCCTCGCAGGCAGCGCTTTTCATCGACACGGTCAACATCGGCGACACCGGCCAGTGGCGGCAGGGCTACGTCTTTGCGCCGCGCGACGCCTCCTACACTTACAAGACCCGGGCGCGGGCGCACAGCAGCCGCGCCAATGTCGGCTTCAACGACGGCAGTGTCCGGGCGGTCTCCCGCGAAGAGCTGATCGAAACCTACGCCTTCGAGCCGGACAGCATCTCAGACATGGGAAAATAATTTCATGAACCGTGTTTCGATTCCCGGTGCCGTTTTCGCCGCGCTGCTGCTTCTGCTGCAATGGAGTGTGCCCGCGGCGGTTACGGCGGAAGAGCTTATCCCGGAAAAACCGCTCCCGGTGGCGGCGGGAAAATCGATTCCCTTCCGGATCAAACTTGATCCGGCATGGAAATATTTGAAGATCGACACCCGCTTCCGCTGCTCCGGCGTGACGACCGGTGCGGAGTCCTGGCAGGACGGGCGGCTCGCACTGCGCTTTCTCAATGCGGAAAACCGCGGTGTCGGTCCGCTGCCGCGCGTCTTTCACGCTACAGGAGACGGCAACGTAAATGGAACACGTTATCATGAAATTCCCGAAGGAGCGCACGTTCTTCTGGCCGAAGCGGCCAACTTCGGCACTTCGGGCACGGTGACGTTCGACCGGATCGCCGTCACCGGCATAACCGCCGCCGAACTGGAACACCCCGAAGATTTGCCGCCGCCGGACGGTTCCACGCCGGAAGAAATCGATTCACTGGAGGACGCATACCGCGAGAGCACCCCGACACGCGAACGAATTTCGCTCAACGGCCTCTGGCGCTTCCGGCCGGAAGAGTGCGAACCGGGCGCCGCAGTTCCGCCGGAAAACTCCGGATGGGGATATTTCAAAGTGCCCGGCATCTGGCCCGACCGCGGCGACAGCGATGGACCGAACGATGCGCAGGAACTTCATCTGCCGCCGGCAACGCTCCTCAAATATATGGATCAAAAGCTTCTCTGCGCCTGGTATCGGCGCGCCGTCGCCATTCCGGTTTCGTGGCGGAATCGGAAAATCCGGCTGTTTTTCGAACTGCTTCAGGGGAGCGCGTTGATTTATCTTGACGGAAAACACGTCGGGACACTGCGTTTCCCCGGCGGCGCCTTCGATCTTCCCGGCGCCCGCCCCGGAACGACGCATGATCTGGCGATTCTCGTTTCAGGCCGCCCGGGGGAAGCCGGTGCGGTCAACTTCACCGCGCCCGAACGGATGACCACCGAGTTGGCCCAGCTCGCCAATCGCGGCATTACCGGCGATCTTTATCTGGAATCGCTGCCCTCTTCCGGTCACATCGAAGCAGTCGCCGTCACCACCTCCGTGGCGGAAAAAACCATCAAGGTGGTGCCGGAATCAACCGTTTCCGGCACGCAGGAGGTGACCGTCCGCGACCGGAACGGGAGAATCGTGCTCGAATTCGAAGGGGAAGAGGCCCGATGGGAGAATCCGGAGCTCTGGTCGCCGCAGCACCCGGAGCGGATTTATACCGCGGAGGTGCGCCTGAAGAAGGCGGACGGGACATTGCTTGACCAATACTATCCGGTGGAGTTCGGCTTCCGCGAATTTTCGATTTCGGGGCGGGATTTCCTGTTGAACGGTGTTCCGTTTCCGCTGCGGGCGCTGGTTTCATGTCACGTGCTCGGCAAAGCCGACCGCGCCGGAGTGGAGATCACCCGGAATCTCTGCCGTCAGGCAAAGATGCTCAACGCCAATTTTCTGCTGCCGGAAAATTACGATTTCGCTCCGGGACGCGTCACCTATTTGAAGAATTTCTATCGCGAAACCACCCGTGCCGGACTGTTGAGCTCCTTTACGCTCCCGCACGCAAAGGAGTTCAACTGGAAACTCGACGATCCGGAGGAGATGGCGCGTTACCGGAAGATTGCCCAATTCCTGATCCGTCAGGTACGCAACAATCCCGGGGTGGTGCTCTATGCGATGAATCACAATGCGACCGGATATTTCGCCGATCAGAATCCACTCAAAACCGACAGCTCATACGATCCTGACGCATTGCTCAAGCAATTCGACCCCGGTCTTTACCGCCGCCGTCAGGCCGAACTCGCCCGGCGGTGCGCCGCCGAACTCGATCCCACCCGGCCCGCCTACCATCATCAGAGCGGCAAGCTCGGTGTGGTGCAGACGCTCAATTGTTACCTCAACTGGCTGCCGCCGCGCGAACGCGCCGACTATTTCGTTCCGTGGTCCGAATCGGGGGAGCTGCCGCTCTTTCTGGTCGAATACGGGCTGCCGCATGTCGCGTCGTATTCGAGTTACCGGGGGCCGGGGTTCATCTGGACGGCATGGGCGAAACAGACCAATTATCTGGATGAATACAACGCCGAATACCTCGGGCATGCCGCCTTCCGTCCCGGAGCGGAAAAGCTGAAACAACTTCTCCGCGAAGAAAAACTCCTCGCCGACGGCAAAAACATCACCTACAGCTGGATTCGCCCCCCGGCGGACCTGCCGGATAATCAGCGGGTGCTGGCCGAACACATCGAAACCGTCCTGACGGATTTCCGGATGCGGGGCGTCTCCGGCGTGCTGCCGTGGGATCAATATCTCTTCTGGCGCCACCTCGGGAAACCGGAACGGCGCGAGAGCAATCCGGATCGTTATAAGAATCTCAAACAGCCCGGCATCGTGCCGGATTTCTTCAATCCGGTTCTCACCGACGCGCTTTACACACGCAAAACCGACGCCTTCATGTTGAGCGTTTCCGGCGAAGCGCTCCGGAACGCCTGGGCTCCCCGCCTCGCCCGCTTCGGCGAACGCGGCTGGAATCTGCGCCCCGGGGAAAAATTTGAACCGGTGATCGAACTGCGCAACGATTCCGGGGAAGATGAAACGTGGCGTGTCCGTTGCGGTGGACACATTCAGGAGCTTCCCGTGCCGACCGGACACACGGTGTCCATCACCTTCCCGGCCATCGGCGCGAATTTCGGAGCCGAACTGCGTCTCGAAGTGGAGACCCCGGCGGGAATCCTCACGGACAAACGCACACCGCAATGGATTGAACCTGCGGCAGCGGAAACGGTGCGCGAAGTGGAGATTTTCGATCCGGATTCATCGCTTGCAACGGAATTGAACCGATTGGGCATCCCGTATCGTTCCGTTGAAACATTCAGCGATCGTCATCCGGCGGTCATCGCCCGCAACGCGCTGCCCCGTTACAAGCATCCGCTGCCGGAGAAGGTCAATGTACTTCTTCTGGAACAATCCGCAGCGACGCTGGAATCCCTCGGATTCCGGGCGGTCGAACGCGGTTTCCGCAGAATCTTCGACGTGCGCACCGGCGAGGCACTCGAACGCTGGCGCGGTGATGCAACGTTGACCGCGCCGTGGCTGGAGACGGAGAAATTCGAAAAATTTTACCCGATGCATTTCTGGCAGGGGTTCTATCAGCGCCGGAGCTGGCGCGGCGGAAATGCCGGGAGCATCGCCTCGGTGGTTTTCGAAAAACCCGAACGCGGCGATTTCCGTTTCCGGTATGAATGCGGATTCCAGCTTCAATATACGCCACTTGCCGAATTGCGCGAGAACGGCGGCGACTTTTCGCGCAAAATCCTTTTCTGCCAGCTCGACGTAACCGGACGCACCGAACCGGATCCGCTGGCGGACCGCATTCTCACGGAACTTCTGACCGAACTCGGTTCTCCTGCGGGCTCCCCGCGGCAATTCCGTCCGGTACGGTACGATTCCTCGGAACCGGGCATTCGTGAACTCCTCGAAGCGTTGCAAATCGAGGCGGAACCGGCGGAAGCCGGCCCGCTCGAACCTGACGCATTGCTGGTTACCGGCGCACAAAGCGCCTTTGCCGTACCGGAAAACGGCGCGGTGTTCCGTTTCGGCGTCGAAGGTCTGACGGAACAGTCGTTCGACGCGCTGCCGCCGGAGTGGACCACCGGGCTGTACGCCCGCACGAAATTCCACCGTCTGCACGTTTCCGAAGACGGACGCGAGGTTCGATTCTCCGCGACGGCGCGGGAACTGCTTGAGGACGGCTTTTTCGCGCACGCCTCCCGTCGCGGGAACCGACGCCTGGTCAACCGTCTGCTGATCGATCTCGGCGCGCGTCCTCCGGAAGAGATAATCCGTCCCGACGAATGCGGCAGTGCTCCGCCCGCCTCCGTCGCGCTCGACGACGGCTGGGTCGGCATCGCCGATCCGGAGAACCGGGGGCGCGCGGAACATTTCGAGAACTTCACGCTCCGAGAGGCGCAGGAGGCGAACTGGCGCCCGATCAATGTGCCGGGCAATTTCGAGAGCAATTTTCCGGAACTTCGCGACTATGACGGCGCCTTCTGGTATCTGCGGGAATTCGATCTGCCCGCGGATCCGGCGCCGGGACGGAAATACAAACTTCACCTCGGCGCGATCGACGATGAATCATGGTGTTATCTCAATGGAAGCTTGCTTGGAGAAGTGACACAACAAACCCATCCGCGCGATTATTACACATTTCCGCGCGAATACACCGTCGACGGCAGTCTGCTCAAACGCCGGGGCAACCGCCTGACGGTTCTGGTCAACGACCTGCGCGGCAACGGCGGCATTCTCGGAACGCCGTATCTTTCGACCCCGGCGCCGGAAAGATTCCATTGCGAACCCGTGATCGAGGAGGACAATCCCTACCGCTACTATCGCTGGTGAGCGAACGATCGGAGAACCGGGGCGCCGCGCGTCACCATTCGCGATTCCGGTCGAGCGCGGCGGAAAATTCCGATTCGGTCATCGAAAGCGCACACTCTTCGCAAACGAAACAAAAGAGCGCGTGGGCGGCGTCGTAAATCTCCTCGCGCTCCAATGTTTCGATGAAAGAGTTGTACCGGTCGAGAATGTTGAAGTCCTGCACGAAACGCTGCAAGATTTCCGTGAAAGCCGTCACCCGTTCCGTCTCAGGCACGTCGGCCAATCCTTCGACCGCGTCCTGCGCTTCCTGACAAATCCGGTTCGCGCGCTCAACCACCGCGCCGGGAATTCCCCGTTCCAGCCAGAGGGCGAAGGGGAGGTTTACGGCACGATTCCCGTCCTCCTCCTCCCCGGAGGGAATTCCGCGGGAAATGGAGTAGGAGAGATAATTTTCATCGATCACGCGACTGAATTCGAGATAATCTTCAAAATTTCCGACATAGGTCCAGTCATCGGGATTGCGGTGTGCCAGATACCAGGCGCCGAAATCGGAAAGATATTCCGGATAATAGATTCGGACGAATTCAAGATATTCCGGAGCGACGTCCCGGTCGATGAGCCGGGCATTGCAGTAATAAGCCAGAAAATTCGCCCCGGAAAGTCTGCCGTCGCGAAGGTGTTCCACTTCGCGTCTCCTCCCCGCGTGAATTCCGCCCAGAGCATCCCGGCGCGCCAGCCAGGTCAGAAAAAACCCCGCCGCACAGAGTGCGGTCTGCCGAATCCGGAGCGTTTCGCTCCGGCTGAGGTTCTCCTTCATCGGATTGGCCTGTCCCGCGGGAGAAGCGGCAAACGCCTGCACCGCGCCCTCCAGATGCCATTGACCGTCGTCGATCGAGTTGACCCCCGTCCCCCAGAACGCCGCCAGCACCACGCTCCAGAGGAGAATCCATGCCGGCACCAGCAGAAAGGGGATGAGAAAAACCACCACGATCGCAAGAAACGCAAGCCCGACCTCGCCCCACGACAACGGAGGAGTTTCTCCAGCCCCGGCGGCGCCGGTTTCGCGCAACACTTCAAGCTGAGCGTTGATTTCATTTTGAAAAGAACGCAGTTCGCTGACCAGATACAAATAAAACAAGGCCAGAAGAATTCCGCCGATGAAGCCGCCGAGCGCCAGCAGAAACATCTTCCGGTCCGGCAGTTTCCGGAGGAGTTCATGGCGTTTCACGGTAATGAATGCCAGAAGCAGCACCGCAAGCCCCATTGCTCCGTCGAGAATCACCGCGCCGAGCGGATAATAAGCGCCTCCCCGGGCGACATCCTGCGCGATGCCGTTGGCCAGAAGCGCCACCGGCAGAGCGGCCCACATCGAGCGCCGGGTCCATTTATCGATCGAATTGCGTTCGTTTTTCTCCATGAGATACGCATCACCCGAAGTTGAATTCTGCCGCCGGGGGAACAGCAGCGTCTTCCGCACGCGGAAGCTTCATTGGTTCTACTCTATCGCACCATGCGGAAGATTGCAAGCTTAAAACGAACTTTTTTTCGCATAACGTGAACCACATACCGGACGACTTCGCCGGGATGCGGACAATTTCCTGATCGAAATAAAGCGGAATTCCATATTTTTTAACGAAAAACACCAGGAAAAAATTTGATTTTCAAAAATAAACACTTATAGTAAGTAGTGTTCAAGGTTTTGTTGTACAGGCTCCTATACGCAATTTCTCCTCTTCATAATTACTCCTCTAAGCGTCTGGGCAGCGAACCTTGAACATTTTTTTTTGATTCAGGAACCTTTTTGAAATGGAAGGAGAAGTGCGGCCGATGGAAAATCAGATCATCTTAATCGACGCCTATTCGCAGATCTTCCGATCGTTCTACGCGATCCGTCATCTGAGCAATTCCCGGGGCGAACCAACCAACGCCGTCTTCGTCTTCACCAGGCTGCTGCTGAAAATTCAACAAGAGTATCCGACAGGCGCCGGAGCCATGTTCTTCGACTGCGGCAAAGTAGGTTTCCGGCTCAAACTCGCTCCGGAATACAAGGCGAACCGCCCCCCGATGCCCGATGCGCTCAAACAACAGCTTCCGATCATCCGCGAAATGGCCGCCGCCTTCGGCTGGCCGCTGCTGGAAGAACCCGAATATGAGGCCGATGACCTGATCGCCGCCTTCGCCCGGACTCTCGAACCGCAGCAGATACGCATCATCAGTTCGGACAAGGATCTCGCTCAGCTGGTCGATGAGCGCATCCATCTTCTCGCACCTGACCCGAAAAACACCGGTTTCGAAGAGCGCGGCGTCGCGGAAATCGAAGCGAAATTCGCGGTTTCCCCCGCGCTGATCCCCGATTATCTCGCACTGCTCGGCGACAGTTCGGACAACATTCCCGGCGTTCCCGGGATCGGCGCGAAGGGCGCGGCGCAATTGCTGCGCGAATTCGGTCCGGCTTCGGAATGGCTCGATCACCCGGAGAAGCTCGCGGGATCGAAATTCGCGGCGAAACTCGCCGGAGACGCACCGGAAATCCTCCGCCGCAATCTTGCGCTCATCAAGCTGCGCACCGACCTGCCGACGCGGTTCGAATCCGATGCGCGCGCCGCGCTCCGCCGCGGGAAACCGCAATGGGAGAAAATCGGCGAACTGTGCCGGAAATGCGAGCTTAAAAGCATTCTCCGCGAACTGCCGCCGGAAGCCCGGGAGCGGTCGGAGACGACGGTTCAACCGGAGCCGGAAGAAGACGACCTCTTCACGTTCGCGGCGAAAAACTCTCCTGACAGCCGGGAGACGACGGTTGAACAGGGGGAATTATTCTGAAATTTTCACTTTGCATATTGCGATTCTTCCGGAGGGCGTGTATTGTTATGTCATGACATGATCAAGGTTGACACATTCCGGAGTATCTGATTTCAGCAATATGATCGAAACCGAACAAGAGGCCAGAAAAAAAGTTGAACGCGCACTGCTGGTCGGCATCCGCGAGGCCGACCAATCCGAGGCGGAAATTCAGGAACAGCTCGACGAACTCGCCGATCTGGTCCGCAATCTCGACATCATTCCGCTCGAACCGGTGGTCGTCCCGCTGCATCAGGTGCAGGCGCAATACTACGTCGGTTCCGGCAAGGCCGAAGAGATCGCGCAACTGGCTCGCGAATGCGAGGCGGACTGTCTCGTATTCGACACGCCGCTCTCCCCGTCGCAGCAGCGCAACTGGGAACGCATGAGCAAAATCTGCGTCATCGACCGCGAAGAGGTCATTCTGGATATTTTCGCCGAACGCGCCTCCACCCGCGAAGCGGTTCTTCAGGTCGAACTGGCCCGGCTGGAATATTCGCTGCCCCGGCTGACGCGCGCATGGACCCACCTCTCACGCCAGCACGGCGGCGGAGCCACGACCCGCGGCGAAGGCGAAACTCAGATCGAAACCGACCGGCGGCTGGTGCGCAGACGCATCCAGATGCTGAAGAAAGAACTCGAGACCGTCCGCAGACAGCGTTCGACTCAGCGTAAGGCGCGCACACGCAACGACGTTCCGCATGGAGCGATCGTCGGCTACACGAACGTCGGAAAATCCTCAATTCTGCGGGCGCTTTCCGGTGCGGAGATTCTGGTGAAGGATCAGCTTTTCGCCACGCTCGACCCGACCACGCGCCGGATCGAACTCGATGGGAAACGTCAACTGCTGCTCACTGACACGGTCGGTTTCGTCCGCAAACTGCCGCATTCGCTCGTCGACGCCTTCAAATCCACTCTGGAAGAGGCGGTACAGGCGGATTTCCTGCTGCTGGTGCTCGACATTTCAAGCCCGCTGCTCGACGCGCAGTGGGAGACCACCCTTGCGGTGCTCAAGGAGCTCGGCGCGGCGGATAAGAACATTCAAATCGTATTCAACAAGCTCGACCGGATCGATCCGGATCGGGACGCCGTGCTGCTCGCCCGGCTCAACGGCCTCTTCCCGGAAGCGCTGCGAATCTCCACCCGGTCCGGAGAAGGAATGCCGCAGCTGCGTCGACGTCTCGGAGAGATCGCCGCCGCCCGGCAGCGGGTATTGCAGATTTTGCTGCCGCCGCAGCGGCACGATCTTGCGGCTCTGGCGCACGCATCCGGCACCGTCTACGAAGAGGAATACAACGAGAACGGCAATCTAAAAATGGTGCTGGCCATCGACGAACGGCATTGGCACAAATTTCAGGACTACAGGATATGAAGAAGAAAATTCTGACCATTCCGCTGCTGAGTACGGCGTTGTTCCTCACGCTGACGGCGGCGCAGTTCTCGCCGTGGGACGCGTGGCGGGAAGCCTACAACTCCTTCGAGCGCGGCGAACAGCTCCGTGCGAAAGGCGAATACGTTCAGGCGCTGGAGGAGTTCCGCGCCGCCCGCGGCCACTACCTCAAAGTAAAAGAGGCGCGCCCCGACTGGAACCAGAAAATCATCGAAGCGCGTCTCACCGACTGCGACCAGGCCATCGCCGCCGTGGGAAAACTCCTGGGAGAAAACGAAGTCACACGGACGACCTCCGCCGCCGTGTCCGGAGCGTCAGAACCATCCTCCTCCGTCGACGCCGGAGAAGTCGCCTTCCTGAAAAAGGAACTGGAGAAATACAAGGAGAAACTGCTCGAATCCATGGTCGAGGTCGAAGAACTCCGCCGCCGCCTCACCCAGAGTGAAGCTGCCGCCGAAGAGGTGACCAATCTGCTCCGCGACCAACGTGTCATGCAGGAAAAATACGCCCTGCTGGAAAAGCGATATCAAGCCCTCGAACGCCAGGCTCTCGAACCGGACACCCGTAATGCGGAACTGCGTAATCAGCTCATCGAGGAGAAGTTGAATTCCGAAGTGGTCGCCCGTCGGCTGCAGCTTGCACAAAGCCGAATCCAGAAACTCGAAGAGGAGGCGAACGTCCGAACCGAACGCCAGCGTACTGCCGAAATGCACTCCAGCGAAATGTCCGAAACCCTTCGTCGACGGGAGCGCGAGCTTGCAGAACTGCAAAAGCTGCGCGATGCCGAAGCATTGAGATTATCCGGCCTCCAGCAGCAGCTCGAAACCGCTCAGGCGGGCATGGCGGAGGCCGTGCGGCTCCGAAACGAAACCGCATCCGCAATGGCGACACTTCAGAAACAACTTGAAGAAGCTCTTGCATCCGGCGGCAGTTCCGCCTCGTTGAACGCAAAACTCAACGACGAAAACAATCAGCTGCGTGAAACGCTCGCCGAAGCCGGAACCCGCGCTGCCGAGGCGCGCGATCAAATTTCAGCCCTCCAGGCCAGGCAACGTGAACTGCAGCTTGAACTCGTTCAGGTTCGGGAAACGCTTCAGCGGTTCGACGAAACCCGGAAGCGACTGGAGACGGAAAACCGCGATTTGCAAACCGCGCTTGAACGTGAACGCGCCGCCGCAGAACTCAATTCCGGCGAATTGAAGAATCTTCGCGAACGTAATCAGCAACTTGAATCCGACATGCAGGACTGGGCCGCCAGATGTGAAAAACTGGAAAAACGGCTCGAAAACCGTAATCAGGAGGATTTCAAGGCGCTCACCGCCGCCGACGCCGAACGTCAGCAGCTGCGGGAAGAACTCAATAAATTGCGCGACGAAACCGCCGGGCTCCGCGTTCAGCTTGAACAGGCCGTCAAGGCCCGGGCCGAGGCCGAAGGACGCGAGAGCGCATTGAATGCCGAACAGCTCCGGCTCAAAACCGCCGCCGCTTCCGCCGAAGCGAAACTCCTGGAAGCGCAGCAGCGGCTCGCCGAACTGGAGAAGCTGGCTCCGGAAAGCGCCGCCATCCGCAGGGAACTGGCTGAACTGCGCACCAATTTCCAGGCGCTCCAGCGTGAAGACGCGGAGAATCGAAAGGTGCTCGCGGAATACAAGAAACAATCCGAGCAGATGGCCGAAACCGGTCGGCAGCTCAAAGATTTCAAGGCGCTCCAACTGGATCTGGTTCAACAGCAACGGGAAAATGAGGTGCTCGCAGAAGCCAACCGGAAACTGGAAGCCGTCCGGGCAAAGCTGGAACGTACTCAGCAGGAATTGCTCCGGGAAATCGCCGCATTGAAAAAATCCGGCACGGCTCCCGCCACCGGAAACACCGCGCCTGCGATTCCGGAAATCGAGCCGGTCGCCGCCATTCCCGATCCGGGCACCGTCGGCACTCCTGATGAACTCGTCGCCGCAGGCCGCCAGGCGGAAGCGGAGAAAAAAACCGATGTCGCCATCTGGAATTACAAAACCGCGCTCGAAATCGATCCGGAAAACTTCGAAGCCGCGTTCCGCTTCGGCAAACTTCAATTGAAGCGTCAGGAATATGCCGCCGCCGAAGAGCTTCTTCAAACGGCACGACGGCAGCATCCGGAACTCAAAGGCGTCACCATTCTCTGCGCCGAAGCTCAGATCGGACAGCAGAAATTCGGCAATGCGCTTGCCCTGCTCGATCCGCTGCGCCAGGCCGCACCGGACGATTATGCCGTACTGATGCCGAGCGCCCGGGCGCTGGCCGGTTCCGGGCGGGCGGCGGAAGCAATCGAACTCTTCCGGAAAGCAGCCGAACTTGAAAAGTCGGAAGCCGCTCCATGGCTGGAACTTGCCCGCGTCATGCTTCACGACGGATCCTCCACCGAACAGGATGCCGCCGCCGCTTACCGCGAGGCGCGCAACCGCGGCGCCGCACCCGACCCGGAACTCGAACCCGAACTCGGCAAGATGCTCGATGAACAGCGGGAGTTGAACGCCTTCATGACCGCCGCCGCAGCAGAAGCCGAAGCCGGCGGCGACTGGGACTCCGCGCTCTGGTATTACCGGCAGATCGCCGGCCTCGATCCGGAAGACCGCCAGATCGTCGCCCACATCGCCTTCGCGCAGCTCGCCCAGGGGAAGAACGCCGCCGCGGAAGAGACGCTTACGCTCAATCAGCCGGGTACGCCCGAGAGCTTCCTGATTCTAGCCCTCGCCCAGTGGCGGGGACGTCACGACGCCGCTTCCGTTCAGGCATCGCTGGACGAAGCGCTCCGCACCAATGGAAACGCGCCGATCAGACTCGAAAAAGAGTGGCGGCTCCTCGCGGCGGAAATCGAAAAAATCCGGAATGAACCGGATATGAAGAAATCTCCCGTGCTGGAGTTATGGAACCGCACGGTCGTACCGGAAAGTGAAAAAGAATAACCTGCCAGGCTCGTAAGAGTTCGAAGGAGAACTCAATAAAAAAATGAGGAGGAGAAAACAATGAATCGACATCCCGCAGTTGTGATTTCAACGAATCTTCTGACCGGAAGCGCATGGAATTTCGTCACGCTTCAAGCAATTCTGGCAATTCTGCTGGGACTCTTTTTTCTGTTCAATGTGAAGGCGGCGCTGATCGTTCTTGCCATCCTGCTCGGGGTGTTGCTGATCGGGTGCGGCTTTCAGCAGCTTACGCTGCTTCACCGTTCCTGCCGCTGGGGACACTGGCTTTACGGCGCAGTGTTGCTGATTGCGGGAATTTTTCTTGTTGCACACCCGCTGATCAGCGGCCTTCAACTGCTGCTGGTGCTGGGGATCTGGCTGATCTTTCACGCCTTTGAACTTCTGATCTCGGCCTGGCTCGCCCGCACCATCCCCTCCAACGTCCGGGTTCTCGCAGCGCTGAACGGCGTTTTCAGTCTGCTCTTCGGCATATTGATCCTGCGGGAACCGATCGCCGGCGTGGCGGTGGTGAACTTCATCTTCACGTTTTACCTTCTGCTCTACGGTCTGGTCACGCTGGTGATCGGCTTGCGGCTCCGGCGCCTGGGGCGGAACTGAACAAAAACCCCCCCCGGAGAGAGTCTCTTTCCTGCTTTCCGGGGGGGGGAAGTGGTATTTTCCACTGTCGCAAACAGCACGTCAGGCGCGCTTCAATGCCGCCAGCGCCTCATCGTAATCCGGCTCCTGAACGATATCCGGACTCTTCCGCGAATAAGTGATCACACCATTCGCATCGACCACCACCACTGCCCGCGCCAGCAATCCGCGCAGCGGACCATCGGTCATCAGCACACCGTAATCGCGCCCGAATTCGGAGTCGAACTGGAAATCCGACAGCGCAATAACGTTCTCGATCCCTTCCGTCGCACAGAAACGGCTCTGCGCAAACGGCAGATCTTTGGAAATACACAGCACCGAAACTCCGTCAAGACCGGCGGCCATCTGGTTGAATTTCCGCACTGAAGCCGAGCAGACCGGCGTATCCACGCTGGGGAAGATATTGAGCAAAAGCTTCCGTCCGCGTCCGTCCGCCAACGTAAAATTGCTCAAATCTCCCTTGACCAGCCGGAAATCCGGCGCCTTCATCCCGGCGGCCACAAATGTTCCGGCAAGCGTCACCTGAGCACCTTGAAACAACGTAAGATTTTTCATTGGAAACCTCCTCTTTCTTCCTGTCGCCTTCCGCGGCAAAACGGAATGCGATTGTTTGGGTGAATATATCAATGTACCACTTTGCGACAGAAAAATCAACCGGATCTGACCGTTTTCCTTCAACGATTGAGTCCAGCGTGCAAAAAAAAGAGAACCGGTCTCGAAGGGGGGCTTCGAACCGGTTCCAGAAACCGCACAGGAGGTTTCATTTCGACAATTGGCTGAAATGGCGAATTCAACCCGATTTCGGGGGGACGGTTGAATTCACCATTCATTCCGTGTTGCTATATAGTATACTCAATTAAGATGGCTGGAAGATTGCCGGAAGATTACATTTTGGCAATATCGACAAAAAAAACGGAAAAAATTTGCTTTTTTTCCGTTTTCAGCATTCAGCTCGTAAGATTATTCCGTTTTCAGCAATACCTGTAACGAAACCGCACCATGCTTCGGGCGCGGCACACGTTCCAGCCCCGCCAACATCGATTCAACGGAATCATCCATGGCCTTCACGCCGCTGCGGCGCACGATCCGCGCCGACGTCACCCGCCCGTCCGCCGCGATGGCGATCTCGATAAGCACCTCCGGCAGCCGATTCCCCAGCAGTGAACGCGGCGGCTGCGTCCAGCGCACTTTCAAATACTCCCCGATTCGGCGACCGTATTCGGCATCGCCTTCGGCTCCGCCGCCCGGTGTGGCGTTATTCTGTCGGCCGTAGGTCTGCGCCAGATCTCGCGAACCAATCGGCACTGCACTGTTGGTGTTGGAACCGCCGCCGTCGCCGATCTTCGAGGAATTCGTCGGGGGACGATACACTCCCTGCTGCGCCTCCTCCACCGTCCGGGGCCGAACCGGCCGCGAAGGAGTTTTGCGCGTGGCGGTGCTTTTCGACTTCGATGTGGTTTTGGGTTTCGGTTTCGACGTCGCCTTCGGCTTCGATGTGGTTTTGGGCTTCGGTTTCGGCGTCTCTTTGACCACCGGTTTCGGTTCCGGTTTTGAAACCGGTTTCGGTTTCGACGTCTCTTTGACCACCGGCTTCGGCTCCGCCACCGGTTCGGGTTTCGGCCCGGGATTCGGCGACGGACGCAGCCGCGTCGGCGGACCGACTTCAGGTCCGGTCGACAACGGACCGGCAAGCTTCACCTTGAAAATGCTCTGCTGGGGATTTTTCCAGTTCTGATACATGAGCCAGCCGAGCGGACCGAAAATCACCAGCGCGTGAATCACCAGAACCGGCACCGAAATCCAGAAACGTCTGGCGCCGGAATCCGTTTCCGTCATTCCCGGGAGCGTGGTCATTTTTCCTCCGGCTGCGTTACCAGCGTCACATCATCGAAACCGCCGCGGCGGATCAACGCCATCAATTCGATTACGTCATTGTACGAACGTTCTCCGTCCGCCCGCAGCAGCAGCGACGTTTCCGGAGCTTCACTCTTCAAGCGCGCAAGCAGCTCCAGCAACTCTTCCCGCGTTACGGCATCCCTGTCGAACATGATCGTGCCGTCTTTCGTCAACGTCACGCTCTTGAAATTATCCTCCGGCAATTTTCCGCTGTTCATTTCCGGCGGCGAAATCTGCGTCCCGTATTCCATGAGCGGCATGGTGATCATGAAAACGATCAACAGGAGAAACGTCAAATCGAGAAGCGGCGTCACGTTGATCTGATCGATCGCGTCCAGTTGCGAACGCTGTTTTCTCCGACGGGCCATGATTACAGAAGCTCCCCGGGATTTGCAGCAACGTCACCCTCACGTCGCTCAGTCGGAGCCGACGCGGCAGCGGTCGCCTCGCTCTGGCGAAGCGACAACTGTTCAAGCTTGATCCTGGCCAGAAATTCATCCGTGAAATTATCCATCTTGATCGTGATCGTCCGAATCATCGATGTCAGAAGATTATATCCCACCAGCGACGGAATCGCCACGATCAAACCCGCCACCGTCGTCAACAGCGCCCCCGCCACACCCGGCGCCAGCGCCGTAAAATCCGATTTCCCCGCCGCGGCGATTCCGCAGAACGCCAGCATCACACCCCACACGGTTCCGAAAAGGCCGCAGAAGGGACTTACGCTCACCAGCGTCGCCAGCAACCCGATCCGCGTTTCCAGCACCTGAATCTGAGCGGAAACCGCGCTCTCCATCACCGCCTCAATCGCGTTGAACTGCGCCTCGGAAAGCTTCACCGGGCGGTTGTTGATTCCGCCGGAGACCATCGCGTTGGCGCGGTCGCTGTCGTAAAATTCCAGCAGACGGTTGACGCCGACCGCGTAAACCTGCGACACCGGGCTGTCGTTGTGTTCGGATTCCCGCAACAGCGACGATGCGGCGACGTTTTTCTTGTTCGAACGGAACTGGCCGATGAAATAATCGGAGAATTTCTTCGCCCGGTAGAGCGCCATCGCCTTGTCCAGCATCACCGTCCACGTGAATACCGAACCGATCAGCAGCAGCACGACGATCCCCTTCCCGACGCCGTCGCTGTTCTCAAACGCATAATAAACGCCGGGCGCCGACGCCGCAAAAATAAAAAAAGAAGGCATGTCCGTGAAATCTCCGCAAAAAATTTTGAAAATAATGTCATCCGGGGTACTTTATAAAATATAATCCCGGTTGTATATTCTACAAGTACTTTTTTCGACAGAAACGAAATAAAACAGGAAAAATCTCATGGCGTTCAAGAAATTTGTGATCGGCTTCGACATCGGCGGAACCAAAATCGGCATCGGACTCGGTTCCGACTCCGGTACGATCCTCGGCAAGGCCCGGATCGAAAACGTCAACACCCGCCCCGAGGACATCCTCCCGAAACTGGTCTCCGAAACCGCACGGCTCGCTCATGAAAACGGGCTCGAAATCAAGGATCTGGCCGCATTCGGCATTTCGGCGCCATTCCCCGCCGACGCCGCCAACGGCATCATGACCGCCCCCGCCAACAATCCTCTCTGGCGCAATGTGCCGATCCTCGCCTACCTCAAGAAAGAACTCGGCATCGACGGCTGCTTTGAAAACGACGCCAACTGCGGAGCCCTCGCGGAATGGTTCTTCGGCGCGGGACGAGGCTGCACGGACTTCCTCTATCTGACCATGAGCACCGGAATCGGCGGCGGCATCATCGCCGCGAACCACCTCGTCCGCGGCGGCAAGGCGCTCAGCGCCGGCGAACTCGGTCACATCGTCATCGAACTTGACGGCCGTCAGTGCAACTGCGGTCTCAAAGGCTGCTACGAAGCGTATTCCGGCGGGCGCGCCCTCGCACAGCGGATGGCCGAAGAGCTCAGAGATAAACCCGAAAGCATGATCATGCAGCTCGCCGGCGGCAATCCCGACGCAATCGACATGGTCGTCCTCGAAAAAGCGGTCCGCGCAGGCGACGCCTACGCGGTCGCACTCTGGGACGAAATGAGCAAGCGCAACGCGCAGGCCTTCGGCATGTACATCAACATCTTCAACCCCCAGAAACTCGTGCTCGGCACACTCGCCTGGGCGGTCGGAGATCTCTACATCAACCCGATCCTCAAATATCTGCCGCAATTCTGCTGGGCGGAACCGCTGGCGGCGTGCGAAATCGTCACAAGCGAACTCCGGCGCGATATCGGCTATTACGCCGGTGTCGCCGCCGCGCTCAACTATCTCAAGGAAACCGGCAGACTCTGAAGATTCTCCTGCTCCTTCCGACATCTCCGTCGGAACTGCGAAGACAAAAATGCACCGGTTCGGGAATTTCCGGCAGAAAGCCGTTTTCCCGACCGGTATCTTTTCTCAGTCGCCAAGCATTTTGAAGATATCCGCAAACGCCTTGCGCACATCATTGAGATCGGCCGCCTTCAGCAGATCATCCGGCAGCGCGCGTTCGGCGACTCCCTCCGGCAGCAATTCCAGAAACGGCGATGCCGTCGTTGCACGCGAAAAACCCCGCTGCAGCCGTTCCGCCGCCCGCAACAAATACAATTGCTTCCGCGCCCGCGTCACCGCCACGTAAAAGAGCCGCAGTTCCTCGTCGGCCGACCCCTCCTCCAACGCCCGCTCGTGCGGAAAAATCCCCCGCTCCAGCGCCACGACGAACACCACAGGAAACTCCAGCCCCTTGGCGGCGTGAACAGTTGAAAACGTCACCGCATCGCCGTTCTCGGAATCATCCTCCACCCGGTCGTTTTCCTCAAGCAGCGCGAAATTTTCCAGATAGGATCCCAGCGTCGGCGATTCCGATTGACGGCCTTCGAACTGGGAGACGCCGTTGATGAATTCATCTACATTCTCCCGCCGTTTCAAAGCGTCGTTCAAATCCTTGTAGATCCGCTGCAATCCGTCCAGATATCCCACATCCTTCAAGTATGCGTTGATCTTCATTGCCAGCTGTCCCGGTTCGGCGAACTCCCCGCGATACCGGTGGAGAATTCCGGCAAGTTCGCGCGCCGCCTCCGCCGCACGCGGCGTAAGGTGGCGGAGGAACTCATCGGCGCTGAGCAGTTCCGTCATCGGCTTGTGCATCGTCTTCCGGCAGATCTTCAACTGTTCGACCGCCTTCTGCGCAAGTCCTCTCGGCGGCGTGCCCAGAATCCGCAGCAGACTTTGATCGTCGTGCGGATTGACCAGAATCTTCAAATACGCCACCGCATCCTTGATCTCGCGCCGTTTGTAAAATTCCTGTCCGCCCACCAGCCGGTAAGGCACGCGCGAGCGCCGAAACGCCATCTCCAGCTCGCGAGACAGATGATTCGAACGGTACAGTACGGCAAAATCCTTGTACCCGAGTTCCGGATGTTCCCCCTGAAGCTGATGAATCATCCCGGCGATGAAATCCGCTTCCGCCTCGCCATTGGCCGTCTTCACGATCCGCACCGCCTCGCCTTCCCCGAGTTGCGACCAGAGCTTTTTCGCATGGCGTTTCCCGCCGGCTCCGGCGCCGATCACCGCGTTGGCCGCGTCGAGAATCGAGGACGTCGAACGATAATTCTGTTCCAGTTTGATCACTTTCGCCCCGGGGAAATGTTCCGGAAAGTCGAGAATGTTGCTGATGTCGGCTCCGCGCCACGAATAAATGCTTTGATCGTCATCTCCGACTACACAGAGGTTGCACGTGTCGCCGGCAAGCATTTTCACAATGGTGAACTGCGCGGCATTCGTATCCTGATATTCATCGATGAGCAGATAATGGTAGGTTCCCCGATAACGCTCCAGAACATCCGGAAACTCGGTGAACAAACGGTACACCAGCAAAAGCATGTCGTCGAAATCGAGCGTGTTCTGAAGTTCGAGCAAACTTTGATATTCTTCATAAATCTGCGCCGCGGTCGATTCGAATTCGCTCTCCGCCGCGCGCCGCGCATCCCGCGGTTCAAGCAGCCGGCTCTTCCAGCGGCTGATCATCGCGTGAACTTCCGCCAGCGGAAATCCTTCGTAATTGCACCCGAGCGTCCCAGCGGCCTGCTTGAGCAATCCCTGCTGGTCGGAATCATCGGCGATGGTGAAACCCGGCAGATACCCGAGATGCGTGATCTCCCGCCGCAACACCCGGATGCAGAACGAGTGAAACGTCCCGAGCGTCACCCGGCCGGCGACCGCGGGATCGACCAGCTGCGCGAGACGTTCGCGCATTTCACGGGCGGCCTTGTTGGTGAAGGTCATTCCGAGAATCGATTCCGGAGGAATGCCGGAACTGAGCATATAGGCGATGCGAAAGGTGATCACCCGCGTCTTGCCCGTCCCGGCTCCAGCCAGAACCAGAACCGGGCCGCGCAACGTCGAAACAGCTTCGCCCTGTTCCGGGTTCAGCTGTTTCAGAATCGTATCTTTATCCATCGCACTCTTAGAGAACTTTGACCGCGAATTCAAACCCATCGCCCGAAGCAAATGCCGCCGCACTGGTCACCGGATTGGTGAATTCGGCAAAAATTCCGCCGTCGACGACATACTGTGCGGCGCAACCGGCGCAGGCGCCGTCGAATTCGTTCGACACCTGTTCGTCGCAGGGCCGGTTTCTCTCGTAGGTCGAAAGATAACGAATCTCGCCCGGAGCAAGTTCGAATTCACGCACCAGCAACGCATCCTTCCGGATGATGCCGAGATATCCCAACGGCTTCCGGCAGCTCACCGTCGCGACGATGCGCGGCGTATCGAGCGAATCTTTTTCATAATCCATCGCCAGCAATCCGAAGGCGATCGCGTCGCGCGGCGGCACGCCCATCGCGATTTTCTCCACGATCGGATCCGTCTGCGAACCGTTGGTCGCAACCGCCCACTCCCCGGCAACCCGGATGCAGTTGTAGCTGATATACGGATTCCGCCGCAGATCCGATTCAAAACCGGCACGCGGCAGAATCGAAACCTGATTGTTCACCAGAACCGCTTCCCGGTTCGGAAACGAACGCGATGACACGCGATACATGGCGGCGGTTTTTCCGGAACGGGTCATTCCGATGGCGACGATACGGCCGAGATACATTTGACAATCCTCCTTGTCGGTTGTTTTTGAAAATGTCGATTATATAAAAAAACGTCTCTTTCGTGTGAATTCAAATTTGGAATTCAAAAAAAACAGGTAATATTATAAAAAATTCATTTTTCATCTGTTTTTTCAATTTCCTCAGCAAAACCGGGAGGTGAGCGATGATGATTCGGCTGCGGATGAGTTTCGCCTTTTTTCTCGCCGCATTCCTGATCCCGAATGCGCTTCTTTTCTGCGGCGGCTGTGGCGTCTGGCGTGCCAATGTCTCCACAGCCCGAACCGCCGCCCCTCCTCCTCCGGCAATTCCCGATGACCCGACGGCTCCCCCGCAGGAAGCTCTTCCGGTCGAACCGGCGGAAACGAAAGCCCCGGAACTTCCTCCGGTGCCCGCCACCGTAAAAACTCCGGAACCCGGCCCGCTGCCCATTCCCGTACAGGAAGCGGTCAATCTGCTGCTGCCGCCGGATCCGGAGACCGGAAAATTCACCCGCAGCGACTCCTATCTCACAAACTGGTCGCTTCTGGCGATTCCCACCCGACCGGGCGGCGACCCGAAAACGCTCCTCAAGGAAGAACTTCTCCCCGCCGAACGCGCCCTTTATCCCACGCCCGGCGACAACCGTTGGAAAATAATCCGCATGGGCGCCCCCGGAAACCCGGGCTCCACGCTGGCTGAACTCATTCCGGTTCCTGACGCGGTGACCTACCTGGCGGTGCGGATCGATTCCAGCCGGAGCTGGCGCGGGCTGAAATTTCTCCTCGGCGGCGGCGGGTTGCAGAAACTCTGGTTCAACGGGGAGCTGCTTTACGCAGACACCCGAAATTTCAGATCTCCCGACGCCGATCCGGAGGAGATTCCCGACATCAATCTCAAACAGGGAGAAAATTTCCTGCTCGTCAAAACCGTCCGTTTCGCCCCGGAGTGGGAGTTACGGCTCCGGATCACCGCGCCCGACGGCGCCCCTTTCCGGTTCGCGCCGCTTACGGAAAAAAAGTGACGGGTCAAGCCCGACGCCCAGAATCACCAGCGCAGCGCCTGCAAGCTGGAAAAGCGAACACGCCTCCCCCAGCAGCGGCCACGAAAGCGCCAGCACCGTCACCGGCGTAAGATACTGCATGATGTTCAACAGCGGCAATCCGATCAGCCGCTGCGCCTCGTTCCATGCGAAGAACGCCACCGCGGTCGGAAATACGGTGATGTAAGCGACCAGCAACCAGACCGGCAGCGCCTGCGGTAAAGTCGCCTTCTCCGGACGCAGCAGCGCCAGCAGCACCAGAAGCGGCACCGCTCCCAGCATCACGAAGGTCGTATACACAAACCCGCCCACGCGCTGAACCGTCTTTCTCCCCCACAAGGTATAGACCGCCCAGCAGACCGCCGCGCCGAAGGTCAGCAGATCCCCGCTCCGGAACGCGTCGACCCGGACTCCCGCCGGCGTCACCACCTCAATGACCATTCCACAGCCGACTGTGGCGACCG
>CALXNS010000016.1 GCA_944389815.1 uncultured Victivallis sp.
AATCCGGAGTGATTTCATGGCTTCCGGTTTCCAACAGAACGCGCGGGGCAATGTCACAATGATCTCCAATATGGATTCGACCCGCGCAGATCAACAATGCCTGATGCCCGATCCATACGTCTTCTCCGATTTCCAGCTCCCCTGCCCCCAGAATGGTCGCCGAAGAACAAACCCGGCTGTTGCTGCCGATTTTTATCCCGCACCAGCGAAGCAGAATCCGCTTCAATTTCCAACATGAGGTCTCCGGCAGCAGTTTCATTATGCCGCGCACGACCCATAATTTCCTTGAATCGATCACGCTTTATCTTTCGCCTCCGAAATTGATGAGCAACTCTTTCGTATGCCGGAATGCGTTTTTCCAATCCGCCCAGCTCCGGGCGAGGCTTTAAAATGAAAAATTATTATTGTTTATATTAACCTTTTAGTTTCATACATTATAGTTGCGATTTAGTATTACTCCCAACAGAAGCCAGAAATAAAAAAATAAAAAACTTCCAGCTGCAAGAATATACCCCTCGGCCAACATATGTATTAAAAAAAAAGTTATTAAACCAGTTTTAAAAGCAACTTGTAAATTGAACCATTTAATATTTCTATACAGAGCCCCTCCCATTTCCCCCAACAGGAAGCAGAAGGAACAAAATCCCAGAATCCCGGTCATCGATAAAATAGACAGCCAGGAACTTCCGGTCTCCACTCGACCATTATCGCCCAATGTATTAATTCCCGGCTCAACATCAACGGCACAGAAACCGACTCCCGTAAGCGGATTTTCCTTGAAACTCTCCCAGTGAAGCCGCCAAAGATCTGCACGGGAATCAAAATTCAAGGACTCTTCATTACCGTTTTTCGCCAGCAGTTTCGCATAATACGGTTCCAATGCCGGCGTGAATATGACAAGTGCCAATATGCCGAACAGCGCGATTTTGTATAATTTTGCTTTTCGATTCCGAACATATATGCAATGCAGTACCACAACCCCGACCGCCGTGGCAATGAACGCACTTCTGGACGCCGCGCCGAATAAAAGACATACGCTCATGAATAACACGATCAGGAAAAACAGTTTTTTCCCCTTTCCGGAATTCTTCCAATGGTAAAGCTGGTAAAACATATAAAGCACGGTACAGCCCGAAATCGGCCCCAGCAGCATTGAATGAGTCGTAATGCCGCAAAAATAACCCGAATAAGCATGATAACGTGAGATTCCGCAGAATAGCCCCAGGAAAGAAGCGACGATCACCACTGCAAACAGAATGTTGACGGCTCGAAACATGAAAATACGCATCCGGCAAAGTTCACGCGAAAATAGAAACGGTCCCAGCAGTCCGGATACGATCACAAACGTCCCCAGACGTTGCCAGGGGGAAAAAAACGCGGGAACCTCATTTGCCACAATACTGACCGCACAGGCAAGCCAGAAAAGAATCCCCGCCGGGTTGAACGTGATATGGGCGCGGGAAACCGCCAATCCATAAAGCAGTCCCGCGGCCATTACCACGTAATAACCTGACGCCAGGCTCGGCGTCAGGTAAATAACGTTGTTGACCGCGATCAGCGCCAGCAGCCACGCGGCATATTTCAGCTTCGAATTCATTTCATTCATGTTCGATCAATGGAACGATCTTTCCGGAGACGGCTCCCTGATAAATTTTCTGCAACCGGGAACAGACGGTTTCAAGCGCAAAGATTTCTCTGGTCGCCTGAAACGCATGTTCACTGCGTGCCCGGAGCGCTTCCGGATGAGCGAGATTCTGAACCAGCTCCTCCACCATTCCCGATTCATCTCCCGCCGCAACGACAATCCCGAGCGGTCCCGCCGTCCGATGCAACCGGGCAAGGTCAATCAAACCGCCAGAGGTTTCCATGAATGCCACCGGCACTTTTCGGGAGATCGCCTCCAGCAAAGTTGTGGGCAACCCTTCTGAAATTGAGGTCATGATGAAACAGCTCAAGTCCTGAAGCAATTCCGGAGCATCGCTTCGATATCCAAGCCAGTGGAAACGCTTCTCCACGCCGGCTGCAACCACTATTTTTTGCAGCTTTTCCAGATAAACCTCTTCTCCGGAACCGCAGACCATCGCATGGACTTCCGGCATACGTTTCAGTACGCCGCACATAATGCGAACAAATGCCGGGGGATTTTTCACTTCACAGATACGGCACACCGTTCCGATCACCGGAGTCGATGCATCCACCCCGAGAAGTCGCTGCAGTTTATGAGCGGGAACTTCCGGAGGCGAAAAATCTATCGGATTATATACGACACAGCTTTCTGCGCTCCCATGGTAAAACTCCCGAACCCCCTGAGAGATGAAAATCTCCCGCTTCACATTCAACGGGAAACGACGGACAAGCCAGTCGGAAATACGCCGTCTGAAAGAGGGTTTTCGGGCTGGAAACAAATCCTCCGTCACGATGCCGTGTCGGGTCGTCACTACCGGAATATGCCGATAAAAGATCGACAACATCACCTGTATCCAGAATGCAACGACATGCGCATGAATGACATCAGGTTTGAATTCCCGTAAAACGCCAACAATCCGCCCCAAAATCCGGATCGAGTGCCCGTTGGCGCCCCCGATTACGAAAACCCGGACATCCGCCTGACGCAATGCCGTGGACAAATCTCCTTCGCCGCCGGCAATGCAGACCGCGACTTCCACTCCATACGACGGATTGCGGACAAAAAATGAACTGATGTTCAAAATATGTCTGGCGATTCCATCCGCCAGCGTATTATCACGAATCAGAAAAAGTACACGCATCGCTTCAATATTATCATTCAGAAAAATTTTCAATCACCGAACTGCCCTGGATCACTACTGTTTCAATATCCCAAGCAGTCCTGCCAGGCAATTCTCCGGCGCAAACGCCGTTTCCAGCTTTCGACGCGCCTCTGCACCATATCGATTCCTCAACTCCCGGTCATCAAGCAACCGTTGAATCAGCGCCGTTTTATTGTCCTCATCCGTGACAAAAACGCAACTTGCCTCTGAAATCGGAATGCCTTCGAATCCCTTTGCCGTTCCGACGACGCATTTCCCGTTCATCATCGCCTCGACATTTTTCACCTTGATGCCGCTGCCCTTGACCAATGTCCCGATCGCCAGTTTGCTTTGCGCATAAAGTTCCTTTACGTCTTCTACAAAACCCAGCAATGCAATCTGTTCCGGCCACCGGTCAAACAAGGAGCGGCAATATGCACTTCCCGATAACGCTCCGGCCACCGCGATTCTGGGAAAATGCGGCAGCCGCATTGCGATTCGATCGATGAAGTATTTTAACCCCAGCTCATTTTGCAGACTGTTGCCCGCAATCATGACAAAATCATAACGCGTATCATCGACATCCGTCTCCCGGGGGGATACCGGCGTAAGCGGAAGACCGATTTTTACAACTTTTTCCATCGGAAATCCGGATTTTTTCAGGATGTCGCACTCATAATCCGCCAACACCGCCACATGACCAAATTTACGCAGACAATGCAATTCACTCTTTCGGAGCAGATATTCCTGAATCGCTCTCAACACGCGGTTTTCAATCTTGGAAAAACTCATCGACCGAAAGAATTGCAGATCGTGTGTGATGACCGTCGTCTTCCGCAGCGCCGCGCCCGGAATCATCAAATGCCAATGTATGTAATTGAGCAGAATATGATCAAGTTGTGGAAACCATTTCCGTAACCGGAACCGGAAATACAGGGCGTAAACCAGCCCTTGAATCACCGGAATTCCACTCTTGCCGAAAACATAATTCAACCCATGAAGTAATTTCGAGCTGGTCGGCGCCGGCAGGACAAGCAAATCATTGCAGATTGTCCGATAAAGTTCCCGATCGATTTTCCGGTCACTCACCAGAACCAGGCTCACATGGAATTCCGCATCCCGAGCCAGATACGTGAGGATCTCCCTGGTCAGGCGTTTGTTGCCCTCGTCGGTCGGAAACAAATCTCCATAAAAGAAAATTCCGATTTTTTTCATTGATGAAACTATCTTTGCTTTGAACGCTTCTCTCTGGTTTCCATCAGCGCCGCCAGGTTGTGACAGCGTAAATGCGCGGGAGCAGTTTCGCTTTTGCCTTTTCCCGGAGAAAACTTCGTTCCTCCGTACTCAATCCCAGCAGCCAGATAAAACCGAGGGTCATGAATGGAAAAATCAGCCACGCCAGAAACAACCCGGACAAATCCCCGGGAAAACAGCGGTTCAGCAGAAAACTGAATGCGGCTGTCGGAACAACTACCTTCACCATCGGAATCCCGACCCCCGTCAGCCAGAGTCTCGGCGAAATCCCCTGCAGACGTCGTACCCACCAGATTCGGCCCAGGGCACAGGCCAGTGTCGTTATCAACATCCCCCCCACGGTCATGACCACTCCGGCGCCACAATAATGCAGCACCCAGGACAATGGCAGGGTCAACAGCAGAAATCCACCCAGCATTGCCTGATAACCGGCGATTCTGCCGTATGCATTGACCATCACCATGTAGCCGGAAGTCAATTTTTCAATAAAAAACATTCCAAGTACAATCCAGCATAATTCCGCTGTGAACGGCGGAGGATTGCGAAGCCATAATTTCAGCAGTTGATCCAGACGGACCAGCAACGGCACCAGTACCAGCAGCGATAAAAACATCGAGTATTTGCTGGCCAGAAGCGAAAGTTGCAGCACTCGTTTCTTCTCCCCGCGTCCGGCGGAAGCCGTGATCTCCGGCGCGATCGCTCCGAACAATCCGGCGGAAACCTGTTCCGTCTGCCCCCCGATCTGATTGGCGATGCCGAATGCGGCATTTACTTTGGCTCCCCAGAAAATGTTGACCAGAAAAATCATCCCCTGGGAACGCCCCAGATTTCCCAGCACACCGAACAATGACCAGCCGGCAAAAGAAAGCAGTTCCCGAATCCGGCGCGGATGAAACCAATAGGCAAAACGAATCCGGCACTCCGGAAAAAACAATTCCGCACGCAATATCTGTACTCCGTTCCCGATGAAGTTGATCGCAAGCAACCCCGCGCTGTACAGAAGAAAACGGTTCCATGATGCATACAGAAGCCACAACGCAAGAGCCGCATTCAATATGGACGTCCCCACCGCAAACAGGGAAAGTTCAAAAATACGCTGCCTCGCAATATAGGTGCTTATGAAAGGAACGCTCGCTATATGCAACGTGGTCATGCCGAGCACACAGAAAAACGACAACACACAATCTCTCATCCGCTCCGGCGGAATATTGAGCACATGAAAAATCATCCAGAGCCCGAACGGAATTCCCACCACCAGAATCAACACGGCAAAAAACAGATGAATGCACAATGCGGAATTGAACCACAATTGAACACTCCGGAGACGTCCCTGCCCCATCGCATAGGAAAAGTGCCGCTGCACACTGCCGGCCAGGGTGTTGCTGATAAACGCCAGAAAACCGGTTATCCCGCCGATGACGGCGAACAATCCGAAATCCACCTCTCCCAGTCCGAGAAAAATCCAGCGGCTGGAAAGCAAACCAAGCGCGGCACAGAAAACCAATCGGCCATAACTGGCCAGGGCGTTGACCAGCATGGTCATGTTGCGCGACATCATTTCTGAACCTCGACGCTGTTAACGCTCAACCGCACGAATCAGCGCCTCCACGCTGTCGGAAAAGAGTTTGAAATTGAACTCCGCCTGAACGGCCGCCATACCCGCCGATTCCAGACGGTGACGCTCCGGTTCATTTTCCAGCAGGGAAACGGCCTGCTTCAGGAAAGCGTCCGCATCTTCCGCCACCAGCAGACCGTTCTGAAGCAATTTCGAATCCTTCAAACCACGCACGGCAAAAGGCGTACACAGACAAACCCGGCCCATTCGCAGCGACTCAAGAACCTTGATGCAGGTTCCACTGCCGGAATAAATCGGCGCCACCGAAAACAACGCATTCCGGTATTCCTCTTCCAGATCTTCGACGAATCCCGGAATCTCCACATTCGGATACGCACTCCACCTTTCCTGAAAGCGTAACGGCAGTTCCCGCCCGATAATCCGATAACGCAATTGAGGATAATTCCGGTGCAACGTCGGCCATACTTCGGTCAGAAAAGTATCAATTCCCTCGTAATTGGCCGGATAACCGAGATACCCGACACTGATGATCTGCGGTCGGGAACGATCCGATGGAGAATATTCCCGTTCCGGTTCCCGCGGCAGGTTGGGCAGCCAGCCCTTGGGGATTGCGGGCAGAGACGACAACTGTTCCGCATTGGCAATCCAGAGACCCGCAGATTTCCGGAATATCGCATCCTGCCAACGCCGAACCAGCATACGCAGAAATGCCGGCATTCGACATTGCGAGGCATATATCGTCTGAAAACTCTCCAGCGGCAGATCATCGACATCCAGCAACAGCGGGGCAACCTGCCAGGCGCGCGTATAGACCGCCCAGGCGGCATACCTGCAAACCACATAATCGAATTTCACCCCGGGCCAGAGTTGCGCCAGCTGCGGAAGAATCCCGCCCGATGGACAGTGCAGAAACGGAACCTCACGGGACAGCAGTCGATCCAGAAACCATGTCGGCGAATAACGTTTCATCGGACACACCCAGGCGATGTTCCATTCGGCATCCTGTTTCTCCAGAAAAGTCCCACCCACCGGAATGAGTGTGTACACACGTCCCTCCCGCCGGAGAGCCTCATACAGAAAATTGGTGCGCTGCGCCCCGCCGGCGGAGAGATCCCGGGGATCTCCCGGGGCTATGAGTAAAATATTTTTCACTGAAAATCAAAATTCCTTTCCGCCAATTGCAGAACTCCGGGAAGATTTTCCCGGACTTTCTCCTTCAAGGTCGGTATCTGTTCCAGAAAATTTCCGATTCCTCTTCTGATCTCTTCCGTGTTGTCATCCGACGGGATCGGGAAGAGGCAGGTCTCAGGAAGTTGGAAATGTGCCAGAAGTCCATTGAATTTGCCCTGATATCCAAAACCGGCGGCGGGAATTCCCTGAGACAGAGCGGCGATTCCCAGATGCATCCGCGCCGTAATCAATGCATCCGCCTCTTTGACCACGCCCTTCAGTTCTCCCGCCGACAACGGCGCGGACATATGGAAAACCCGTTCAGGAAATCGCCGGGACAAACATTCATACAACGGCCCCAGACAGCGGTTGTCGCCGATCCGCTCCCGGAAATCATGGGCGATCAACAGAATGTTCCATGTATGCTCTTCCAATATTTTCTCCAGCAGCACGGCCAGCAGACGAATTTGTTTATCGATGGCGGCGTCTGAAAGATTGCGCGAAAGCATCGGATGATAATTGAATGCAAGAATCGGATTTGCGCTTTTCCGTTTCCATCTCAAAACTTCATCATATTCCGGAAATCCGGTTTCCGGTTGCAGCAGAAAGGCCGTATCCGCGGTCAGACAGCTCCGCCGACCGGTCAGACGGTCAAAACGCTCCTGCGAATTCCGGTCGCGTAAATTGAAACGGAAATCCGCACTCGCGCAGCGGATCCCCCGCAGAACCGCCGACGACGGCACGGCATTGAAACTGAATCCGAGCAACGTTGTCGCAATATGGCGGCGGCGAAGCAAATCCGCGCTCGCCAGCAGAATCAACGACACTTCCGGAGCATAGTAACCGTCCATGACATCCGCTCCAAGTATCACGCACCGTTCCGGCCGTATCTCCTCGGCCGCACGAATCACATTCCGCAGCGGTTCCCGCCCGGCCCAGACATTCAAAGCCGTCCAGCCGCGCGCCTCAACTGCCCGGGCCGCCGAATCCGAAGCGGTGATCACGAAAATTTCATCTTGCGGAAAACGCTGCGCCACGACACGGATCATCGCGTCGTCTCCGCGGGAACCGAAAACACTCCAGGGATCGCAGGCAATCAGCAACAATCTTCCCGGCTGTACCGGCAACGGGACGGAACCGATGCGCAACTCTCTCCATTGGCGGAACAACCGTCGTATCCGCAGATAATTTGAAATTCTCCGCCGGATCGTTCTGATGATATTGTCGTTCATCGGGAAAACTTTCTGCGGATTTTGCACAACACCACCGCGGCAACAATGCCCGCAACAAATGAGGCAAGACAGCATCCGGCGACAATCCCGCCCCATTGACTCAAGCCAAGCTGTTTCAGTTTCCAGTAACAGCGAACCTTCCATGGCATGTCCGGAAAGTTTCCGGTCCCCTCCACACGACGCGCGAGCCGTCCCCCGAAAACGTAACTGATCTCATCAATCCCGCCCGGATCGCAATTCGACGCATGCAATCCGAGTTCCGTATAACCGAAACTTCCGCCGCGCAAACCGCGGACGCCGACTACTCCATATTGCCAGTCCTCCTGCCATTCCCACACATTCCCCCCCTGCTGCAACGTCCCGTAATAGCTCGAACTGTCCGGATACGCGTCCACCGGCGCCAGATAATACGGCGCCCCCTGAGCGAGATGATCGCCCTTCTGATAGTTCACTCCTTTCGATGAACGTTCGGGAGCAGGATTATCCGGCAGATCGGAACTCCGGTTCGGGTAATCATGATATTTGCGCGCACCCGGTTTCGTCGGATCGTAATAAGCGGCTTTGTACCATTCGTTCTGATTGGGGATGAAATATTTCGCACCCGGGTTGCGGCGCCCGAAATCGGCATCGGGCTTTTTCCGGCCGGAACGAACCAGTTCAAACTCCCGGGTGTCATACGCGCCCTGTTCGGCATCTCCTTCGGTGACGCCGAGCTCTCCGGCATCGCCCTTCGGCTTACCGTAATGCAGAAAATTCGCATAACGCGCCAGACTGTAAAACGAAATATAACTTACCGGACGATTCTCCCAGCCGGATTTCGCCCGATAAATATAAGTTCCATCCTCCTGCCGAATCCGGAGTATTCCTCCGAGGACTCCGCTTTCCTGATCCGGATGGAACAATCCATGAGGATCCTTTCTTCCGGCAACCGCATTCAGAAAATCGACCCATTCCTGATTGGAGATTTCACAGCGACCAATTTCATAGGGGTAGTTGACCGCACCGAATCCGCCGTAAAAAACGTCCGGCGGATTCCCCGGATCCCCGACCAGCACATAATCACCACCTTTCCCTGCGGAAACAGCTTCAGAGGAAGAGGAGGCAGATGCGGCACGGCCGATTCCCGGTTTGCTCGCCGGCGGTTCTCCCGGCTGATCCGGTTGTTCTGCGGAGGTTGCCGCTCGCGCAAGCCGGAATCCGAAGGTGGAAAGTTTTTTGTTCGGATAATCTCCTTCATACAGATCGGAACGCAGATATTTTGCCGGACGGATCAGCGAACCACCCACCGCAAGCTGAAACTCCCCACGGGGGCATTCAATCCACTCCGCAACGTTGCCGCCCTGATCGAATGTCCCGAAATATCCGGGCGAATCCCAGAATCCGACCGCAGTCAGATGGGGGAAAGGTACCGCCCAGCGATTGGCATAATAATTGGCTCCCGGTATTTGTCCCGGAGTCGCGGACGGAACTTCATCGCTCTGCGTCGCATAACGGAAATAGCGACCGTTTCCGCCGTAAAACGCCGCCTTGTACCACTCATCGTAACTGGGAAGAAAATAGCGCGCTCCGGGATTCCGGCGCACCAGCGGCAAAGTTCCTGCCGCATTCGGCGGAAAGGCGCGGGTGTCATAAGCGCCGCTCTCGGCCGTGCCTTCGGTCAGGGCGCCGGCTGTTTTCCCGAGACTTTTCCAATGCAGGTAATTGGCGTAGCGTGCGGCATCATACCAGTTGACGAAGACAACCGGCAGCTCTTCATAACCCGGTTTGCATGTATAATGACAGCTGCCGTCGGCATTTTCACTCCGTTCAATTCCGCCCCAGAAATGTTCCGACATCTGCCGGGTGTATAATTCACAGGGATCGGAGAGCGAGGCCACCTCATTCAGGAAGTCACAATACATCTTGTTCGTGACCTCGAATTTCATGATCTCGAACTCTTCAGCCACAAACCCGCGTCCTGTCTTGGGATCCGCGTTCACTCCCGGTTCGCCGACGGGACAGAATTCACTTCCGTCAGCGAAAAGCATCATTCCGAAAAAGAATGAAGAAAAGAGAACAATATATTTCGACAATTTGATTTTATTGTCTTGTGCCGTATTGATCATCTGATTCTTGAAGTTTTTTTTATTGAATCAACAATTTTTACAATGCATGAACGCTTTCTGCATGCGGCTAACGTCAGTGTGATTTCCGCAATTGCCTGAAAAAATCGTTCTCCTCCCGAAGCAGTGCTTGTCCGGAGGGGCCGGCGACGAAAATTCACTCATCCGTCGCGTTCATTTGGTTATCAGCTCTCCAGCCGGAACCGCGCCTTTTCCGTCTGGTCTCATCGTGCCGGCCGCCGGGTCTGTTCTGGCGGCGCAGATTCCCGGCGTGCAACCGTCGGTTCCGCGGCATTATCGCATGACCGAAGCCTTGTTGCCGGGCGGAAATGATTCGCAAGAGAAACCATATTTTTCTCCGGACGCATTCCTCGATCGGCGCACGGAGCGGGGGCGCCGGCTCAGCTGGCTGATTTTATTTTTTCATAATACGTCGCCCCGACACCGGGAAATGCCAATTCCCGACCGGAATGGATTTGTAGGGCGTCTTGAAATGTAATGAGTGCTTCCCGGTTATCTGCTATGGAACCTGGATTTTGGTAAACTTATATTGCCTCGGGTCGATTTCGGCGGTGACATAACCGCCGACAATCTCAAGCTTGACAACCCACAGGAAACGTTTCCGTCTTTCAATCAAATAGCCGCAGGAACCTTCAAACTGGCGCGGTTCTTCAATTACAAACCGATCATTGACCGCGATCTCTTTTTTATATTCCACTCTGGCATTAAGCGCCAGTTCCTCCATGACCTGCAACCCCCGCAGCTCTTCTACAAAAGAGCCCTGCTGAATTTTGGGAACATCTAAAAGCGCCCGCACGGAGTTGGTTCTCCACACAGAGAGCCGCTGGGTGGAATCGAGACGCGCAAAGACATAAGACGGCAGCATGGGACGCAGAACTTCATCTTCGTAGCGATAAGAATTCGTTTTATAGTAAACTTGATGAACCTTGATTGCCGGCATAACCGGCAGATAAGCAGGAATTCCTTTTTCTTCAAGCTGGCGATACAGTTTTATTTCATGCCGGGGAACCGTCCTCAGCGGATACCACAAAGAGTCTTCATCCTCGGTAATGACGATCTTTCTGGGGGCAATTTTCATATATATCTATACACCTCCGGCACTCCTTGAGAAAAAAATTCGTCATTTCTCAAAGAGAGGCCTACCTCAAACATTCGGCCGAAACGGAACCAGTGCCGACCATCCCGGTCGTACCCAGAGAACCGCCCCACAAGGAATCAACTTTTCTCTATTGATCCTTCTTCATCCAAAAACAAACAGCCATTAATTTCAGTTTTGCTCTGCAATTAATGAGCGCCTTTGTCTGCAAAAAATCGCCGAAACAGACACGATGTGACCTTTTCGGTATAAAACTGGAGATTTCTGCACCGTCTGCCTTCCCTATCGCTGCCGGATAAAGTCCCGCAGCCGGCAACGGGAAAGGAAGTAAAAAAAACAGATTGAAATGCCGCATATCGGCATACAACTTGATTGCCTGCTGAAAATTCGACGGGATAACCGATCGCATCAGGTATTGCGGATGAATCCTCAATTTCGCCGTGGAAACCGGAACGACGGTTTACCAGCGATGAATTTCCCATCGGAGCCATCATCATATTTACAGTTTCCCCGCTTTTCAGTTGAATTTTCCCGGTTTACTACTATAGCATCATTTCAGGAAATGTCAATATCCGCGTTCCGGAAAAGTCGATTCCGGCCCCCCTTCTGCATTATTCTCAAGAGTTGTGGGAAGTGAATGTTGAATAAAAATAAATATATCATAAAAACAGACGAATCATTATGGATATATCATGCGGTAATTGTATTTAAAATTAATGAAGGCCCCCCTCCTTCCGATTGGACAACTTTCTTTCTATTGAAAGATTGGCGTAAAGGCTCTTGAATTACCGTCTATTGCAGTTTGCCGATTGCAAGTTCCGAAATAAATTTCGTCCGGAGTTTGATGTTGCAGAGCCGAATAAATCCGTCTGTAATTGTAAAAATTCACTTCATGTTGAAGACCGGCGCGGAACTATGAATTTTTCTTAAAAAAACATGGACAGGCACTTGACATTCCACTTGTCTTATGTCATAATACAAAAAAAAATAAAGGATTTTGATCATGCCGACGCAACCGCACAAAAATTTGACCGAAGAGATCGAGGACATTCTGACCCGGGAGATCATGCATGGCGTATATCCGCCGGGCGGAATGTTTCCGAGTGAATTTGATTCCGTGAAACGTTTCGGCATCAGCCGCGTGACCGTCCGCAGAGTTTACGCGAATCTGGAGAAGAAAGGAATTCTGCTCCGCAAGATCCGCTGCAACACCACGGTGAACGACCGGATGACCGCGGCGACCGATCCGATCCGAATGGTCGGTGTCCTCCTGCCGCTGAGCCACGAATTTTCCAGAACATTTCTCAACAGCATGAATCAGGAAGCCGCCCGCGAAAACGCCCTGCTCGTACTCGCACCGCCATTCAACAACGGCAGGGAACAAAGTCGCGTCGCCATCGACATGGTATGCGGCGGCGTCCGCAACCTGGTGGTCTGGGGGTACGACCACGACCTCGATCTGGAAGTTTTCCGCCGGCTGCGTCTGCTGGGAATCAATCTGGTCTTTTTCGACCACGTCGCGCCCGGCAATATCGCCGACTACGTCGCGCTGGACAACGAACACGCAATCTCGGCATTGCTGGATAAAGCGGTGCAGGACGGATGTCACCGGTTTGTTTTCGTCAACACCGCCGGACTTGAGGTTGAAACGAATATGGAGCGTGAACGGCTCTTCAGGAAATTTTGTCAGGCGGAAAATCTGCCATGCGAAGTGACCGCCCTGCCGTGGTATGAAATGCTAAAAAACGGTGCGGCGGAGCATTGCCGGAAATTTTTCGACGACCTGCCGGAACCGGAAAAAACCGCGGTCTTCTGCGCCAACGCATTTCAAGCGGACTGCATTTATAAAGCGGTCGGCGCACGAGGGAGATATTATTCGATCTCGACCAGCGAAACCGGTTACGCGCCGACGATCTTCAACATCATCCAGCCGATCTCCGCAATGGCGAAACGCTGCTTTGAATTGCTGAGAAGTCAGCAGTCGGAAGGCAAACACTGGAAAGCAAAGGATTCCCGACTCAAGGGCGTGCCGGACTGGAAATGAAAATAATCTGCAATAAATAATGGGAAGAACTTGAAATGTTGTCGAATGCGGTTTCATTGAATGGCAAATGGGCGCTTTGCGGTCGCTTGGAAACCGTCGGGCACACGGCGGAGATCTTTCAGAACGGTACGATCGCCATTCCGGCTTCCGTGCCCGGAAATATTGAACTTGAACTCTGCCGCGCCGGTTTGGCGCCCGAGCCGTTTTTCGGTACCAACTCCAACGCCTACCGGAAGTTTGAGGCGTATGAGTGGTGCTTTACGCGGGAGTTTGAGCTTGATGACGCCGACGGTGAATTTGTGTTGCGTTTCAATGGCCTCGATTGCTTCGGAACCGTTTTTGTCAACGGTGAAAAGATCGGCACTTCGCACAACGCACTGATCCCGGCGGATTTCCCGCTCCACTCCCGGCTCCTGAAAAAGGGACGCAACACGGTCACCGTGCACATCGCCAGTGCGCTCAATGAATTCCGCAGGGCGCCACTGGTTCCGATGTGTGTGAACATCAGTCCCTTCGGCTTGGAACAGACCCGGGTGCGCAAACCGGCGCACTGCTGGGGGTGGGATATCGCCCCGCGGCTTTCGCTCGGCGGGATTTTCCGCTCGGTGGAGCTTCGCCGTCTGAAACCGGTCAGGATTGAAGATTTCGCCGTCGTGATGTGTGACTGCAATGAGCAGGAAGCAAACCTGCGGATTCACTGCAAATTTTCGACGCCCGAACCGGATTTTTCAAATTTTCTGGTCACCGCCGATGGCGTTTGCGATGATTCTGTCTGGCATGTGGAGCAGCGACCGTGGTCATTCCAGCAGATTCTCAAGGTCGCCGTGCAGTCGCCGAAACTCTGGAATCCGAAACATTACGGCAAGCAGGAGCTTTACAAGGTGACGATCGCGCTCCGCGACCTTTCGGGCAACGTACTCGACGCGAAAGTCTTCAACTACGGAATCCGCTCGGTGCGACTGGAATTCAATCAGATCGCAACGGAAACGCCGACGCCGGATTTCCAGTTTTACGTCAACGACATTCCGATCCGCATCGCAGGGTTGAACCATGTCCCCTGCGACGCCCTGCACTCGCGTGACGCAGGGAGAATGCCGAAGATCCTCGATCTCGCCAGAGATGTGGATGTCAACATGCTGCGCATCTGGGGCGGCGGCGTGCCGGAAAGCGAAGAGTTTTACGATTTCTGCGACTGCGAAGGAATTCTGATCTGGCACGACTTCATGTATGGCTGCGCGCTCTATCCGTGCGACCGGGAGTTTCTCGACGAGGCGGAGCGCGAAACGGTCGCGATCCTCAGGGAGCGCCGTCATCACGCCAGCATCGTATTGTGGGCGGGTGACAACGAGTGCGACACGTCGCCGTTTTACATCCGCAACCGCTTTCTCAATCCCGGAGACAATATCCTGACCCGCGAGACATTGCCGCAGGCTGTGCGGATGTATGCGCCGGGAACCCCATATCTACCGAGTTCGCCCTATATTTCGCCGGAGTGTCTGCAAAAGGGGAAGCGTGCGGAGATCTTCGATCCGGCATTTCTCGCGCCGGAACAGCATCTCTGGGGCAGTCACGAATATATGAAGAGCGATTTCTACAAGACCGGCGCCTCGTTTGTCAGCGAAATCGGCTATCATGCCTGTCCGAACGTCTCTACGCTGAAAACCTTCCTTTCGCCGGAAAAACTCTGGCCGTGGAACAACGACGAGTGGTATCATCACGCCAGCAATCCCTTCATGCCGAACCAGGATTACGACTATCGCATCAGGATCATGGCGGATCAGATCAAAGAATTTTTCGGCACGATTCCGGACGGCGTTGAAACGTTTGCGCTCGCCAGCCAAATCTGTCAGGCGGAGGCGAATCAGTACTTTGTCGAACGCGCCCGTTCACGGCGGAAATTTTCGGGAATCCTCATCTGGAACCTGATCGACTGCTGGCCGCATTTTTCGGACTCGATCGTTGATTATCATTTCGGGAAAAAGCTTTCGTATCATTATTGCCGCCGTCAGTTCGGCGAATTCCTCATCATGGTCGGTGAAGCGACGGACTGGCATTGGCCGGTGATCTTCTGCAACGACTCAAACCGCCGGCGCAAAGGTTGTTACAGCATCCGAAAACACGGCGGAGACGTCCTGGTGCAAGGTTCGTTTTCCGCGGAGCCGGGCGAACTTCGCCAGCTCACGCGAATCAGCTGCACGTGCTCCGAACAGGCTCTGCTGCTGATCGAGTGGGAGTTTGAAGACGGTACAGGCGGCGTCAATCACAAAGTCACTGGAATGCCGTGTTATGACTTTGATGTGTTCCGCTACGAGTGGCTGCCGGCGATCGCCGCGCTCGACGGCTCGTTCGATGCCGCTAAGGTCGGCTGTTGAGAGAAAACGGGAGGAATCTGCTGATGAAGAAAAAATCGGAATTGCTGCCGACGGCTGTTGGCGTTGTCCACCCGGCAAAGGCGATGGCGGCAGAAGGATGCCGTCTCATTTCCAGCTTTTCCGGGGCAATATGGTCTCGCAACCCCGAGCGGATTTGTCTTGTCCAACATGTCTCCTTCAATCCTGTGCGTACGGTACGCATCGAACAGCGATCGGAAACCGGAACTCCCTGTGCAACCGACAAAGGCTTTCCGGCAATTCCATTTCAAAAAGAGTTGACCTTGAAATAAAGAGACTAAATGAAAGGATCAGAAAACGCAAAACAATCAACAACTTCCCGATGGAAAACACGGCCAATTCTCAAGAGAAGAACAGAAGGGATTATCATGAAAAGAAATACGGCAGCGTCAGGGATGTTTTCTTGCAGAAAAAATTATTTCACACTGATTGAACTTTTAGTAGTTATATCGATCATCGCGATTCTCGCGGCGATGCTTCTTCCGGCGCTCAATAAGGCGCGTGACCGAGCGAAAGCCGCCAGATGTGCGAGTTCCGCCGGTCAGCTCGGTCAGGCGGTTCTGATGTATGCCGGAGATTTCAACGATATGATTATGCCTGTTCTGGGAACAGATTCCGGCTGGGGACAAGACGATTCGACCGCCTGGAACTACATCCTGGTGTCGAGAGGATATGTGCCCCTCAACCTCGACGACCATCACAACTTAAAAAAATATGGTGTTACCGCCGTTATGAAAGCCGGCATTCTCGGATGTGGAGAAAAAGTCAATTCCTACGGCAACGGAACGCAGTTTGCGATGCCGTTCAACTGGGGCAGCGGTACGCCGGGATATGAGAAAAATGCCAACATCACAGCCGGATACAAAATCACCAGGACCAAACGTGCCTCGAAACGCTGTATGTTCGCGGAAAGTCAGCCGAACGGCAAACCATATTTTCAGTGCGGCTGGGGATATCCACGCTGGGACAATGAAGGTACTGATCCCGGCGTCGATACGCCGCATGACAACGGCAACCGCACCAACATCTGCGCGATGGATGGTCACGTGGAAACGCTGACCTTCATCGAACTGCTCATCAATACGGCAGGCGGCGAAAATCCGGCGACACTCGTGAACGACTGGTTCGGAATCCGTTCGCACTGACAAATTGTTTTGTCCGCACCGGACTCCGGCGCGGATGATGAAGGAATTTTGATTTTTGAGGAATGGAAATGAAGAAATTACTTTCCACGTTTCTCTCGTGCACTCTTGCTGCGGTCGTCGCAACTGCCGGAGAATCAGAAAAAACGATTTCGCTGACCGCGGAAGGCGTGACGATCTCTTTCGGAGCGTTTCAGACGACTTTGGGGTATCCGGTATTCAACTGCGGCAGCGGCAGAAATGCTGTGCGCCCTGCCGATGTAGACGTCGCGCCCGACGGATTGAGCGCCACGGTTCAATATGGCGAAAACGAAACGATCGAATGTCGGCTGCAGGGTGATGTCCTGGAGATGAAATTCTCACCGGAAGCGTTGAAAAGCAAAGTTCCTTCAATGTCGATGCGGCTCCCGCTGGAGTTCATCGACAGCGGCGGCAGCTGGAGCTTTGCCGCACCTGGAGCAGAAGCACTCGGACTGACGCAATCGGTCTTCCCACGTGAAAAAGCGAAAGAATGGTACTCCTTTGCCGGAAACGCCGATTCCTGCCGCATCGTTTCAGCAAAGGAAAACGGCGACGCGCTGACGATCACAGGACGCGCCCGCTTCTACATGAAGGATGAACGGCTCTGGAATTGTTCTTACTTTTCGCTCGTCTATTTCCCGGCGATCAGAAACGGTGTGAGCCGGTTCCGGATCACGCCGGGGAAAGCATCATCGGCGCCCTCCCCTGAAAAGCAGTCCGGGAACAGTTCGCCGTTTGAATTTGCCAAGCATGCTCTGGAGATCAATTGCGGAGATTTCCGAACGACGCTGCTCTACCCCATCTACAAATACGGGGAAAACTGGCAAAAGCACGTTACGCCGCAGACAGTGACGATCGCGCCCGACGGATTGAGCGCCACGCTCCAGTACGGCGAAGAAGAGAACATCGAGTGCGCAATACGGGACAATAAACTGGTGATGAAATATTCTCCCGGCATCCTGAAGTGGAAACAACCCGCCATGGAAATGCGCATCATGCAGGATTTCACCGAAAACGGCGGCTGCTGGGAGTTCTTCAAACCGGCGAAGGACGCCCTCGGCGTGGCAAAGTCGCGCTTCCCGCGCGAAAAGGCGACTGAATGGTTTTCCTTTTCCGGAATCGCTGATGGCTGCCGCATTGCGATCGCCGACGGCAAGGGCGATTCGCTGACGGTAAAGAGCCGCACCCGTTATTATATGGCCGACAGACGGCTGTGGGGGAAATGCTATTTTGACCTCGTCTATTTCCCGGCGATCGTGAATGGCGAAAGCTCGATCTGTTTTGAGATCGGCAAAGGTACCGAAAGCGCCGTCGTGCTCGATCGTTTCGGGCAGTTCGACAAACTGGAATATGCCGACAAGATCCACAGCGAAGAAGAGTTGCGCAAAGACAAAGAGGCACATGAAAAATATTACGCCTCGTTCCCGAAGCTCGACCGCACCTTCTGGGGCGGCCTCCCCGGTTCGAAGGAGAAATACGGTCTCACTGCCACCGGCTTCTTCCATCTTGAAAAAATCGAAGCGCTCAATGGACGCACCATGCTGGTCGATCCCGAAGGGAATTTGTATTTCCACATCGCCATGAGCGGCATTGCGCCCGGAAACGAAGCGACCTGTGTCGCCGGACGCGAGAACATTTACGCCGAACTTCCCGCAAAAGACGGCGAATTCCGTCAGGCGTGGCTCGGCAGAGACGCGATCTCGTTTTATCTGGTCAACTACATCAGAAAATACGGCTCCTACAACATCGAAACATGGCAGAAGCAAATGGTCGAACGCTGCCGCGCGTGGGGATTCAACTCCTTCGGCGTATTCATGTGGATCGCCGGAGAAAACGACAAGCTTGGATTTGCGATCACCGACTGTCTCGAACGATATGCTTCACGCAAACCGTTTCACTTGATCTGCCCGAGTTTCATCGACCCCTTCGACGAACACAACTTTCCGCTGCTGGAAGAAGATTTCTCCGAACAGACCCGAAGATTCCGGGGCAATCCGGCACTGATCGGCTGGTATACCGAAAACGAACGTTTCTACAACATCGTCTTCCCGGCAATCTTGGCGAAGGACCAGGAGATCCCCGCCAAGCGCCGTTTCGCCGAAATGATGCGCGAACGTTACCACGGCGACATCACGAAATTCAACAACGCGTGGAAGACCAATTTCGTCGACTTCGAAGCAGTTGCCTCCAAGCCGATGAAAGAGGCCGGCACTCCGGACGCCGAAGCGGATCAGGCGGCGTATGAAGCGTTTTTCTTCGACGCATATTACAAACTGCTTTCAACGACGCTCAGAAAGGTCGACCCCGATCACCTCTACCTCGGCGAGCGGATGCTGGTCGCACAGACCTACCACGAAGCGGCGGTCAGGGCGATGGGAAAATATTGTGACGTTTTCAGCGTAAACTACTACACGGATGAATACGATCCGGCGGAGATCGAACGCTTTGCCAAAAGTTCAGGCAGGCCGCTGATGCTTTCCGAGTGGAGCTTCGGCAGTCCGGAACAGGGACTTTTCGGCTGCCGCAACAAGGCAAACGATGAAGAGCGCGGCAAGGCTTACAGCCGTTATGCGGAAAATGCCGCCGCGTCGTCCTGCGTCATCGGCTTCCAGTGGATGAATCTGCTGGATGAATCGAACACCGGACGCGGCTTCAATACGACCACCGGTGAACGTTTCAACATGGGTTTCATCAATGTCTGCGACCGTCCCTTCAAAAAGCTTGCGGCGCACGCTGCCGCCAGTAATGCAAAGCTCTACGATCTGGTCGAAGGCAAAGCGGAACCGGTTCCGGTTTCAGTCAGTGCGGCCAATCGCGCCGAAAACAGGATTCTCGGCATCGGTAAAGTGAAACCTGGAATCGCAGTCGATGCATTGCGCACGAAATATCCGGAGCGTCCGGGTGAAGTCATCAACCGTTCCGTTGCCGGCAGGAACCCATCGAGAGCAGATCGTGCCGACATGATCTGCGGATGGGATGAGGAATATTTGTATATCCTTCTGACCGTGCGCGATGACACGCCGGCGTCGAATACTCACAATCACCCGATCTGGCAGGGGGATGCCATCGAGGTCTTCGTCGGCGCGGATCCGGATGCCGCCGGAAAAATGCGTCCGCAGGACCGTCAGCTTGCGATCCGGGTCAACACCGAGCCCACTCCGGATTTCGGCTACGACTGCAACGGCAGTCCGGTGAAAGACGTTCCGGCGCCGCAGAGTCGCGTCCGCGTAGCGACCGATCGCAGGAGTTACAGTATCGAGATTGCATTCCCGTGGAAGGCTGCCGGAATTACGCCGAAGGTCGGAATGAAGTTCAAGTTTGATGTCGCAATCAACTTCAGCGGGGAAGTCAATACAGAACAGAGCAACAAACTGATATGGAACGGATTGGAAGAAAACTACTTCCGCCGTGACCTATGGGGAGTTGGCGTGCTTGAGGATTAAGAGAAACATCAAACAGGAAACCGCCGGAGGATGAGATGAGATGAGATGACAAAGTGATTGCAAACAATTCACGGTGTAGGCCCGGTGACTTCGTTGGCTTTCGCATTGATCATCGGGAATCCGGAGCGTATCGGAACAAAGGAGCGCGTTTGTTCGTATCTGGGGCTTGTGCCGTGGCGGGATCAGTCCGGAAACGTAGACAAGCAGCTTGAAATAACCCAAACAGCTAATCAGAGTTCATGAGGCGATTGCTGATACAGGGCACGAATTACATCTTCAGTCGGACAAAGGGCAGCAACTTAAGGAGATTTTGCGGAAAATCATCACGCAGGGGTGATAAAATTTCGCGACGTAAAGCAGAAGTGGCACCAGTCCGGAAATTATGCGCGGTAATGTTACAGTATGTGGAAAAACGAAACGGATTATGAGCCGTTTTTGTAAGAATTTCAGGAAAGTAAACAAAACAGCACAGGGAAAGAGCGACTCGAAAGCAGAAGGATTTCTTGCAAAAAAAACTCAAAAATCAAAAAAAATCTGAAAAGTCCGTGTTTTGACAACTGCGCATAATCGCCTGAACGAAAGTCAGGATGACATAAAAAGAGTTCGCAACTTAGATTGCAGCGTTCGAGACGGACAAAATCATGCGCCGCGAACAATCCATTCCCCAACAAAGAGTGCGAACAGGAGCAAGGTCAAACTTCAGAATTTTGAAAGAAATTGAGATTTTCACTTGACAAATGATCTCTCATGGGCGAGGTCGATTATGCAGAAGCCGGATGCGAGAAGGAAAACCTTGCAATCTTGAAAAATCGGAATAAAAACAGGGTGAATGTCCGCATTGGTTTCCGGATATTGAATCCGGCTGCCGCAAAGATCACATTCTGCTCATCGCCAAGACTGCCGCACGGTTGATTACGTTCCATCCTGTGTTCGCTTTTGCAATGTGTCCGCTCACCGGTTCAATGGCTGAGCCGGTTCCTCCGGCACCTGAGAGAACGCGACGCGATGTTTGTTTTCGAAATCGATTCACGATTTGAACATCGCACCTGTCTTCATCACCGTGGCCGCGACGACCGAGATCACAAATCGCCATCCCCATTTCAAATCCAAGGATTTTGGATGCCTGTTGCAAAGCTGATTTTACCGATTCTTCGGATTCGGTCTGTTCAGGCGGACAACATCACGAAGTGCAAGTTCGCAACTTTTGTCATAAAGCCTTTTGGAACGGCCCAGGCCGTCTTGGAATGACAATGACTTTATATCCTGCGTGTTATAGCTGCCGAACTGGTGGCGACTCAACTCCAGAAATCCCGGTTTCGGTTCAATCGTTTTTACCTCGAGATTCATCTGATCATCCTTTCGCCTTTTAATGTTCTTTCAACATGGCATCGTTTCCTTGTTTTGTCAGATGAAGTATAAAGTTGTGCATATTACACTCTGCCAAATGTAAGTCCCGTTTCTGCAAATTGTCACAAAAACCTCGTTTCGCAGTTGCAAACACCTGCGGGAGGAATAAATTATCTTTTATTAACATTTACTGCGGAGAGAATTATGCCTGTAACTATGGATTATCAACTGAAAGAACAAATCCCTTACGACGCCGCCATCTTTCCAATTTCATTCTTTCATGATGAATTGGCAAGTCTGCCACGCTGGAACGGGCCTCTGCATTGGCACCCCGGTTTTGAGATTGCAACGGCAGAAAACGGGACGCTGGATTATCAGGTTGGAGAAAAACACATTATTCTCAACGCCGGTGACAGCATTTTGGTAAATGGGAATCTGCTTCACGGAATCAGGCAGATTTCCGGTAATACGGCCGACCCATTGCCCAATATCGTTTTCTCCGGCAGTTTGATTGCTCCGGAAGGAAGTCAAATATATAAAAAATACATTATGCCGTTTCAACAATGTGATGATCTGCCTTTTGTTGTGTTTTCAAGTGAAAATGAAAATTTGAAGGACCTGAATAATCTCATACGGGATATCTATCGTTGTTTCCGGAGTCAGCCGCCATGTTACGAAATGACGGTCCAGAGAAACGTAAGTTGTATTTTTGAATACATCTATTTGAATAGAAACACTCTCCCGCGTCATAAATCAAATCGCATTCAGCTTATCAGTCAGATACGCCTGCAAAAAATGCTTGATTTCATCTATCGCCATTACCGCGGGCATATTTCTCTTAAAGATCTTGCCGGAACAGCCAATGTGAGCCGCAGTGAAGTTGGACGCTGTTTCAAGGCCTTTATGAATTGCTCTCCAATTGAAATACTTATCCGCCACAGGCTTCAGACAGCATATAAGATGCTTGGAGAGGGAATATATACAATTGAGGAGATCAGCAATTCCTGTGGTTTCAACTCTGTAAACTATTTTCGCAGACAGTTTAAGAACCAATATGGAATCACCCCTTCCGCGTTCCTCAAATCCATTCGCCACCAGAATGGAACCGCATAAGAACAAGACCTTGCATGAAATTATCTCTGTCTTGCCGCAAACATTGCATTTGGGTAAATAGTGCCTGTTTTTTGCGCATTACTGCTTTGATGGCTCCTGTTTTTTGTGATATTGTATTTAAATCATCACAAGGAGACATTATGTCCGGGCAGAAAAACTATAAAAAAACCTTGACAGCTTGTTATCTCGGATTTGTAACACAGGCTATATCGGCAAATTTCACGCCTTTGCTCTTTTTGACATTCAAGGGCAGCTATGGTGTTCACCTTGAAAAGCTCGCTTTGATTCCACTGAGTTTTTATTTGACTCAATTGCTTGTAGATGTGGCTGCGGCAAAATTTGCTGATAAAATTGGATACCGGCTCTGCGTGATCGGCTCACAGATTTTGTCCTCAGCAGGCTTATTGTCTCTGACGATTTTACCTGATTTACTGTTGGAACCATTGACTGGAATCTTGATAGCGGTGATACTTTATGCTATTGGAAGCGGCCTGATCGAAGTTCTGTTAAGTCCGATTGTTGAAGCATGTCCTTTTGAAAATAAGGATGGGATCATGAGTTTATTGCATTCCTTTTACTGCTGGGGAGCTGTAAGTGTAATTCTGGGATCAACTTTGTTTTTTGCTGTATTTGGCATAGAACATTGGAAAATCATGACGATGCTTTGGGCACTGATCCCCTTGTATAATGCCATAAATTTCATCAGCTGTCCTATTGAAAAACTCGTGGAAGACGGCAAACGCATGAGTATCCGTCAGCTGCTGAGGGTTCCCATGTTCTGGATGATGATATTCTTAATGATTTGTGCTGGTTCATCTGAAGCTGCGATGTGTCAATGGGCTTCAGCTTTTACAGAATCGGCGCTGAAAGTTTCAAAATTGATTGGCGATTTGGCTGGTCCGTGTCTTTTTGCCGTGTTTATGGGAATTGCCCGTATGCTGTACGGGAAGCTGAGTGAAAGACTGAATTTGATCAAAACAATGCTTTTATGCGGTTTTCTGGCTGTGGTATGTTATTTATTGGCATCCTTGGCATCCTGGGCAGTATTGGGATTGACGGGATGTGCTCTCTGCGGACTTGCCGTTGGAATCATGTGGCCAGGAACAATCAGCCTCTCTTCCCGGAAATGTCCTGCCGGCGGAACCGCTATGTTTGCATTTTTGGCATTGGCGGGAGATCTTGGTGCAACAGCAGGCCCGACAATAGTAGGGAAAGTGGCAGAAGTTACTGGAGAAAACCTGAAAAACGGTTTACTGGCAGCGACGATATTTCCCATTTGCATGACTCTGGGGCTCTTTTTACTCTATAGACACTCCGGGAAAAAGAGTTAAGCTGAATAGTGCATGATTTTCCCAAAAGATAAAGCAGACTCTCGATTGCGGTTGGATTCGAAAACTGAACAACTTGACTATGTATGACCAGGTGTAAAGCGCCTGTTCAATTAGATATCATAAGAACCAGCAAAGATTGAAAAAAAAGAAGACAAATTAAATTGAATTTTCCTCCCCCCAGGCGTCCTCATCGCAAACGGCACAACCTGCCTCCGGCTGATTCTGAGCGCCGTTTTTGGGTTAATGGGATCCCCCAAGCCTGGTACAAATATTTGATAATCCAATACACCTCGGACGTGAGCAGGGAAACTGATTTTCCGCCTGTTAAAAAAAATACTCTGACCATTCTGTCCTGCGATGGAGTTTACAGCTTGTTTCAGCGGAAAAATAAAAAACGGAATTTTGACGGAACCGAAAGGTCAGTTCAAAATTCCGTATACACTGCAAATGGTCGGGATAGAGAGATTTGAACTCTCGACCTTTTGACCCCCAGTCAAACGCGCTAGACCAAGCTGCGCTATATCCCGACGTTCTGTTCCCTAATATATCCCCCCTTCCCGCAGATTGCAAGCCGCTTCCGCGGGGAATTAAATTCATTTCCCGTTTTTTTCGCACCGAAACCACATCTTCACCGATCTTAAACAAAATGTTCCCGCGCAAATGCTATCTTCTCCGCCCGGCTCGGATGCATTCCCGCCGGTAACGATTCAATTAAACGAAGGCGAGACAACAACCCCTGCCCGTTCGCAATCTGAATCGCCAGCCCGGGACGAGCATTGAGTTCCAGCAGCAACGGCCCCCGTTTCCGATCCGTGGCAATGTCCGCTCCTATATAACCCAGCGGCGTCATTTCCGCACAACGCGCCGCCAATTCCAGATGTTCCTCCCAATGCGGTACCTCCAGATCCGAAAACGCCGCGCCCGTATCAGGATGACGCAAAATTTCCCGGTTATGCTGCGCCGCAAATTCCGGACGACCATCCCGAATCCGCAACCCAACACCAACCGCTCCCTGATGCAGATTCGCTCGACCATCCGATTCCCGCGTCGCAAGCCGGATCATCGACATCACTGGATACCCCCGGAATACGATCAATCGAACATCCGGGACGCCTTGAAAACTGAAATGACTGTACACATCCGAAAAATCTATGCAACGCTCAAACAACGCATAATCCACCTGCCCGCCCAGACTGTACAAGCCTGAGAGAATGTTCGATATATGTTCGTAAATGAACTCGTAATCGCATACTTCACCATTCGGCTTGTAAAATCTCTCTCCATCATGATGACGGATCACCAGAATTCCACGCCCGCCGCTCCCATGACCCGGTTTGATTACGAAATCAGGAACAGACGATACCAGTTCTCGAAACCTCTTCACCTGATACTGGTGCTCGATACTGCCGAGCAACTCCGCCGTCGCCACGTGATGCCGAATCGCCAGCTGCTTCGTCCGAAGCTTGTCATCCACATCCGGATAATCCACGCGGTGGTTGTAACGCATGATGTATGCGGAATTTCGCTGGTTCATCCCCAAAACCCCCGCACGACGCAGCGCCGCAGGAGATACAAGACGGGGCAACTTTAACGACGACAATATCTTCACGATTTCACCAACGGTTCAAAACGCGTCAATTCCGTCAATCGGTATCCGGTGTAGGTGCCCAGCAGCAGAATGATCCCAAGAATGATCAAATTCAATTCCGCAAACGTGTAAAGCAAATATTGCAGATACGCATTCGACAGCACCAGATAACAGATCACCGCCGCTCCGAGGCTGGCGCCAAGCTGCTTCAAGGTGTTGCGCGCCCCATCCTCCTCCCAGGTCATCGACGCGCGCTCAATCGTCCACGCGATGATGATGATCGGAAAATAAGTCGCATTCACCAATTCCGGCAAATGCAGCAGATTCGCACCTACGCTGATCAACTGCATCAGCAATATCACCACCACAACCACCGCGGATATTCGCGGCACCATCAACAAATTCAAGCGCGACAGCCATGCGCGTATCCCCAGCCCCACCGTCAGAATCAACGCGAAATTCACCAGCCCGGGCAACAGTTGCATCTCCAGAAACGCCATTGCAATCAGTACCGGCATGAACGTTCCCATCGTCGTGATTCCCACGATATTGCGTGCCACGACGATCAGCAAAATTGCCAGCGGCAACAGCGCAAGACGCTTGAAAAGATTCTGTTCCGAGGCCGGCAGCGAAAAAAGCGAAAGTTCCGTGAGTGCACGGTCGTCGATGATCTTCGCCCGGATCCGATTCAATCGTTCCACGCCCGCCGGAACCCGCGTCACCGAAAAGAGAATCGAGGAATTTCGCGCCCCCGTCACCTCCAGCAACGAATTGTCATTGCGTTGCAACACCAGAAACGTTCCGGGTTCCTCCAGCATTCCCGTTCCGGGGCGATATACATGCCACGCTTCCGCGTACCAGACATCCAGATAAACCGACGGCTGCTGTTGATAACGCCGCTGATCGTACAATATTCCGCGCAACGCCCGCGCCGGTATTCCACGCACCGCCAGAACCGTAATTGCGGCTTCCACCGTCATGTCGGATCCGGCATCCGGCGCAAGCAACCGCTTCTCCGCCGGAGGAAGGGCGCTCAATTCATGCAGCAGCGCCGGAACAAGTTCCGCCGCACCCATTTTCCGGTCCGGATCAATCCGATCGAGAATGGCGGAGGCGGCGCTTCTCACCGAATCCGCAACCGGCGGTTTCTCCGGAAACTCCGACTTTTCCGGCGGCGCCGGACGCCGTTGCGGCGCGGGCACAAGACGGTAGCGGAACGACACCCGGCGCTGCTTCACCGGAGGTTCCAGCGTCAGAACCAGTCGTGTGAAATTATCTATCCGCCGGAGTTGGAAACCGCTCCGGTCTCCGTCATCCGGCACGAACGCCCAGCCTTCATCCGGCTCCGGAACCGCCAGTGAAATCCTCACCGGCACATCACCCTGCGGTTCCAGCGCGATGCTGCCGTCCACCTGATAGAAGAATGCGCCTCTGTCGCTCAGACTGAAGCCGAAATATTTCACCTTTACAAATGTCACCGCCACCGCTGCGATTGCAAGCAGCACAACCAGCGCGTAAAGAATTCGACGCGGATTCTGGGCATCGGCCATGATCGTCCCTCCCCTCCTGCGTCTACAATACGTTCCGCTGCGACGGATCCACCACCGCGAGACCGTTGATGATGTTGCGTCCGACCAGAACCGGATATTTGAATTTGTGCCGATCGGTCAATGTGAATTCCCGTTCAAGCGTCAAATGCCCCATTCGGAATGTCAGCATCACGCAGATCCGGCGCAGCGATTCGCCGTCGTGCTGTTTGATCCGAACCGTCCGCACCACCGGCAGCTCGTACTCCTTCGACTCCTCGCCGCCGCGCGCGGTAATACGAAACGTAACCCACTGCCGTCCGTCACGTTCGAACAACCGGATATCCTGCGCATCAATGGAACTGGTCGTCGCCCCGGTGTCGATCCGCGCCTCGAACGGCTCTTTGAAATCCGGCAGATAAACCGCCTCCGTTTCACCGATGATTCCCAGCGGCAAGCTGGTCATCATCCGTTCCGGCGGCAACGGCGCCGCAGCCACCGGCGCCGCGGGTTCCCGAACTTCCACCGCGGGACGAACACACCCCGGAACCCCCAATATTGCAATACATGGCAGGAGCGCCATCAGAAGCCTCATTTTATGGAACCTCCACATACGGTTTCCCTGAACCGTCGCTCTTGAATTTCTCAAATGACAATATCATTTAAGATAATCCGCATCTGCTTCTTTGTCAACCATAACCGCCGGTGAATTCATGACAAAACGGCAATCTTTCCCCACCGGCGAGCCTTCGCTTTCCGACGGGATTTCAAACATCCCGGCCGGGGAATGCCACGGGATTCCGCATCATTTCACCGGACAGCGGAGCTGCCGGAAACGAATCGTCGCGCCGCTCATGACCACAAACAATACCAGCAGAAATCCCGGCAGCACTCCCACTGCGAAAAATTGTGCAAGCACTCCGAACAGCGGTGGAATCAACATGATTCCGGTGTATGCTGCCGCCATCTGCGTTCCCATGACCGCGACAGAATTTTCACTGCCGAAATTTTCCACCGTCAAATGCAGCAGATTCGGGAAAATCGGACCGGTTCCCAAACCGATCAGAAACAACCCCGTTACGGTGCAAATCACCGGCAGATCCGGAAACAGCAACAGCAACACCCCGCTCAAAATGATCCCTTCTCCAAAGTAAATCAATTTCCAGCAGGAAAGTTTCAGCGACAGAATCCCCGCCAGAAATCGCCCCAGCAGAATTCCAGCATAGTAAAGTGTCACCACTTTTGCCGCCGCGGCAATCGGCATTTCCCGACACGCCACCAGATAGGAACTTGCCCAGATCCCGCAAGTGTATTCAATGGCGCATGTGCCGAGAAAAATTCCCCAGCCCCAGCGAACCGGAGCCCGGCGCAACAGCATTCCGAAAGATGATGATGCACCGTTCGCTCCGGAACCGTTTACGCCGGAAGCTTTTTTCTCCTCCACTCCCGCCGCTGTTTCCATTTCCGTTTCCGTTTCCGCCTCCGGTATCCGGCTCCGGCGGGCAACGGCATTCCACAGCGGCAGCGCAAGAAACGTCATCGCCGCCAGAAACAGCTGCAACAGCGCCGCAATTCGATATCCGCCCTGCCAGTTACGTTCATCCGCCGTCAGCGCCAGCGCCATCAGATAAGGGCTCAGCGTCACTCCCAGGCTGCAGAAACAGTGCAGAAAATTCATATGTATTGCCCGGTAATGAAGCGCAACGAAATGATTCAGCGCCGTGTCGATCGCCCCCGCCCCCATTCCCAGCGGCGCAGCGAACACGCACAACCACAACATATTTCCCGAAAGCGAAAATCCGAAGAGCGCCAGCGCCGTCAACGCCGTGCTCAACGCCGTGACGATTCCGGTTCCCCAGCGACGGATGATTCCGGCGCTGCAGAGACTGGAAATAACCGTACAACCCGATATCAGCAGCGTGACGATGTTGGCCGCAGCAATCGGCACATCGAAATCCCGACGGATCGCCGGCCACGCCGCGCCGAAGAGCGGGTCCGGAATTCCCAATCCGATATACGCCAGATAAATCAACAACAACAATACGGTTGCCATCGCTTCACATCACCCGAACCTGCCCTTTCTGCGGTCAGCGAAGAAAACAAAATCACAATGAAAAAACCCTCGCGAATCAAAATGAATTTCACTTCGAAATGCGGGGGGGGGGGACACCGTGTCGGCAATTACATTCTCATTCACCAATTTCCACTTCAAAATTCGATCACGACCGGATCGTGCGAAAAGGAGTAGATCGTTGCGGTAGCGTCCTTGAAATACAGCACCTGCGTATTGTCATCGTCCGGACTGTACATCGACTTCAACGAAGGAAACGCATCCAGCATCGCCACCTTCGCCTCACGACGGTCGTCGTTGACCAATGTCCCGGAAACGCGGATCCATTCGTCGCCCTTCATCGCGCAGAGTTCGGTTTTCCCGTTGATTCCAAGCTGTCTGGAAACATTTTTCTTCTTGCCGGTTTGGATGTAAAGTTTCCCGTCGAAAATCAGAATCGTCCCGAATGGCCGCACCCGCGGCTGATCGCCGTCGACCGTGGCGATGTAATACACTCCGGCATCCTTCAAAAATTGATACACCTGCTGCATATCCCGTGTCTCCTGTTGTTTTTCCGCACTTTGCTGACCACACAGACTTCCGCAGCCGCACAAGGCAAATGCAATACAGCACGCCATCGCGGCCAGAACCGTTTTCCCATGCCACATGAGTTTATCCCCTCCTTTTTTCGATGAACAAAATAGAACTCTTCCTGCCGCAACGGGTTCTCTCGCCGCCTCTCACCCGAAAACTCCTTCAGATGAAAAGCGTATTGTTGCTGTTGCGGGCCATCTCCACGAAACTTGCCACGCCGGCAACCTCGTCCACTTCGATCAACTCCTCCCGGGTCACGCCCATGACGTTCATCGCCATTTCGCAGGCAACGAACCGGACACCAAGTTCGCGGGCCTGACGCAACAACTCCGGAAGCGTGGTCACGTTCTGCTGCGCCATCACACTCTTCATCATCGCCGTACCGAGCCCGCCCATGTTCATTTTCGACAATTTCAACTTCGAAGCACCCTTCGGAAGCATCCATCCGAACATCTTCGACATCCAATTCTTCGCAACAGGAGGCGCCGGATCCCGCCGCAGCACCGAAAGCCCCCAGAACGTGAAGAAAATCCCCACCTTCGCTCCGGATGCCGCCATACCGCACGCAATAATCAATGCCGCCATCGCCTTGTCCAGATCGTTGCTGAAAAGCACGATCGCCGCGCGATGCCCTCCGGCGATTACGTTTCCAGCTGTAGTACCTCCGGGAACGGGACACGTTCCCTGCCCGACACTCCCGCCGCCGTCTCCGATGGACCGTTTGCGCAGCCACGCTTCGAGGAAATCCTCTTTGTGCTCCATGCTGAGAAGCTCATTGCCGCTCGACTTCGCCCACGCTTCCAGATCCGGAGCAAACGATGCCGCTGCCAGCAACTGAAGCGTCTCCCCCGCGGCAAGCTTCTCCATTTCACCCTTCAACCGCACCACCGGCCCCGGACACGCCAATGCCCGGACATCGAGTTTACGCGCCGCCTTTCGTTCCGCGGCAGCAGCATTCGATTCCGGTTTCGGCAACGCCGGACTCCCGGCGGCGGTGGAAACTGGTGACGGCGTAAAACGCGGCAACGGCATATTCGTATATTTCCACGTCAGGAAGCCCCCGGAAAGATTTCGCACCTTCAGCCCCTTCTGCCGCAGAATCCGCTCCGCAAGATAACCGCGCAATCCAACCTGACAGTGCACGATCACCTCACGCGACGAATCCAGTTCCGTCCAGCGCCGCCGCAGTGTGCCGAGCGGAATATTCACCGCTCCAGGAATCGCCCCGGCCTGATATTCAGCCTCTTCGCGGACGTCGACGATCTGTGCATCCGCAGCAGGCGAATCGGCATACGCCGGAACCGTATCCCCGTCCAATATATTCTGCGCAATCATGCCGAGGAAATTGACCGGATCCTTGGCCGAACTGAATGGCGGCGCGTAAGCAAGTTCCAGATCCGCCAGATCCGGAGCACGCAAATTGGACTGCATCGCCGTTCCAATCACGTCAAGCCGTTTGTCCACCCCTTTCGAACCGATGACCTGCGCGCCGAAGATTTTCCCGTCGGTTCCGAAAAGCAGCTTCATGTGCAACTGCGCCCCTCCCGGAAAATAGGATGCGTTCGAACCCGGGTGAGTATAAATTTTGTGATACTCCATCCCAAGCTGCCGGAGCCGTTCCTCGGTAAGCCCGATCGAGCCGGCCGCAAGATTGCCGACCTTGATGATCGACGCCCCCCAGCTTCCGCGATAAACGCTCTCTCTTCCCGCGATGTTGTCGGCAGCGATCCGCCCCTGTTTGTTGGCCGGGCCGGCCAGCGGAATCGCGCTCTTCCGACCGGAAACGCGTTCGACGATCTCCACGACGTCGCCCGCCGCGAAAATATCCGGATCGGACGTGCGGAGATGTTCATCGACGATGATGTGTCCGCGCGGTCCGAGTTCAAGCCCGGCACGGCCCGCCAGTTCCGAATTCGGTTTCACGCCGATGCTCATCACCACCAGATCAGCCTCCACTTCCGCGCCCTCTTTCAGGCACGCGAAAAGCCGCCCATCCTCCCCGGTGCGGAATCCGGTTAATTCCGCATTCAACCGCACGTCGACCCCGGCGGAGATCAGCTCCGCTTCGAGCAGCCAGGCCATCTCCCGATCCACCGGGGGAAGCACGTGTCCGGAGTGTTGAATAATGGTCACGTCAAGTCCGCGATGACGAAGATTTTCCGCCGCCTCCAACCCGATGAATCCGCCGCCAATTACCACCGCCTTGCGCGCACCATCCGTCACGAGCGCGCCGAGCGCATCCATATCCGGAATCGTCCAGAGTGAATGAATCCGAGGATCGTCTCCGCCGGGCAGATCCGACGCCGACGGACGCGAGCCGGTCGCGAGAAGAAGTTTGTCGTAGGATTCCTGATATTCCGAACCGTCGGCCGCCCGGCGTACGGTAATTTGCTTTGCACTCCGGTCGATTGCGATCACTTCGTTCCGGGTGCGGATCTCGACGTTGAACCACGCGCGGAACTTCTTCTCCGGCATCACCAGCAGCGAATCCCGTTCCGGAATCACGCCGCCGAGATGATACGGCAGTCCGCAATTGGCATACGATATATAATCGCCGCGCTCAAGCACGACAATTTCCATATTCTCATCCAGCCGACGCAATCTTGCCGCCGCGCCGGCACCCGCTGCGACACCGCCGATAATGACCGTCTTCATTCGAAGTGATCCCCTTTTTTACACTTTCAACTCCCGGAAACAATCTCCCCGGGCATTGTCCATCCGGGATACACCCGGAACTTCACGGGGGAAAAATAGCATCTTCCGGAAACATTGTCCAATGGAAAATCATTCGAAAACAGTTCTTTTTCGCAGGATTTTCCGCCCCGACCGGAATTATGACCGGAAACGGCCGCTGAAACCCTCCGGGTTTCTTCAATCGCTGACGATCGTTTCACACGGTTCGGCCACCGATTTCCGGCTGATGATCCGACAGGGCAGAAACTCCTGGTGACAACCGGATTCACCGCCGAATCTTTTATCGTACAACAACTTCACCGCTCGTTTCCCGATCTCCGTGAACGGCGGCCGAACCGAGGAGAGCTGCACCGTGCGCGCCAGAAACGAATCATCAAAACCGAAGACCGACACATCTCGCGGCACCCTTTTCCCCATCTTGCGCAACTCGTCGAACACATTCGCGGCTATCGCATCATGAATGCAGATGATCGCACTCGGCACCCGCGGCAGCGCCATCAATTCCCGGAGCCGTTCGCGTCCCTGTTCCTCCAGCGGCACATCCCGGATGGCCAGATGGTATTCCGGCGAGGCCGGCAACCCGTCCAGCCGAAGCTGGTCAAGAATTCCGGCCAGACGCTGGTCGGAGGAAAACACGCCGTCAAACACCCGGATGCTGCCGATCAATCGATGTCCAGCCTCCACCAGCAGACGCACCACATTCCGCATCACCCCATAATTATCGGCGCCGACGAAATCCCCGCGGATCATGCCGTCGCGCGCCAGCGGAGTTCCGATCACCACCCAGTTCAACCCGGCGGTGTCCAACGCCTCCAGCACCGGATTGTTGACTTCATAATAATTTTCACAAATCTCCGGAGCGAAAAGCACATTGCGGCAGCCGCGGCGGGTGAGGCGTTCGATAAATTCAGCCGCCTTCTCCATATGGCCGTTCAAGTTGCAGTAAATGAGATCGATCCCGTATTCGAACGCCTGCAGTTCAGCTCCGCGAAGCTGCAGATTGCCCGACAAATTCCCGGACGTGTTCGATTCAAGGTAGGCAAGCAAACCGCTCCGGAAAGAGTCACAACCCGGACCGCGCGTTACAAAACACCCGACATTCGCCCGTCGTTCTATTTCACCGGTGCGCACCAGTTCGTCCAGCGCCCCCCGCACCGTACAGCGCGACACCCCGAGAAGCCGGGTCAGTTCCTGTTCCGTCGGTATCCTCACACCGGGAAGCCATTCGCCGGTCTCAATCCGGCGGCGCACCGCTTCCGCCGCCTGATCCCGTCGCAAAGAGGCCATCTTCCCCTCACTCCTGTCTCGTCAAACGCAGTGTCAGGATCGAGGCCGCGGGCAGCGTGACCGCTGAAGAAACGTCGGATTCTCCGGCACTTTCCGCCGCCGGGGTCTCATCCAGCCGCACCGCCTGCGCCCGGAAACCGGTCGGCAGACGCAAATTCACTCCGACATCACGTCGTTCCGGATTGTAAATCCGCAGGATATCCCCATTGTCGTCTTCGGCCTTCTTCAACGCGGAAAACACGGCGTCGCCACTCAATTCGAGACCGCTTTCTCCCTGCTGCGCCAAGTTCCGTTTCTCCGGAGGCAGGTCGCGGAAGAACAACTCCCGCACCGCGCTGCACTGATCGCACGGACGCCCGCCGGTCAGCTTATGCGGATCAACGGAGTCAAATGACGCCAGAATCGGCGCGAGAAACTTCTGATGTTCCCCCGCCAGTTCCGAACGCGTCGCCAGTCCGGGACGAATTGCAAAACGAAACTCATGCGTGCCGATCAACTTCCCTTCCGGCGCACACCACTCCGCTCCGGAACGGATGAAAACACCGTCCTCATCGTAATGGACCGCATTGACATTACCGGTTGAACGCAGCAGCGTCAATGCAATCCTCCCATCGGAAAGATGTTCATATTCATACAGCCCCTCATTCAGAATGGAGAACTGCCGCTCCCCGTCTCGAATCGTAATCACTCCGGAATCCGGCTGATCGGCATTATGCCGTTCGGGATCACAAAGCACCTCCGCACGCGTCCGCTCCTCGAACCCGAACGGCACCGATGCACAGCTCTCCTGCACGGCGATCCCATGACTGAATACCGCGCGCAACCGATGCGAACCGGCATGATTTTCAATCCGCACGGTCGCCGCGACATGACGGGAAAATTCATCCAGCGTGTATTCAAGCGTCAGTCGATTCAACACCCGCTCCCCGGCGGGACAACGCCGTTCAAAATCATAGTCGCGCGGCAGCTCGAATTCGTATTCAACCCGAACCCCCTGGCGCAATCCGCGCGTAAAACCTTCCACCCGGATTCCGGACGCCGCCGCCCTCACATCCGGAACCCAGCCGTTCCCGGCCGGCTGAAAATTGTAGGCGTGTCCGGCATCCCCCTCCTCGGAAAAAGAGATGAAATCCGGGAAAAATGCACCATTTTCCTTATCCAGCATTTCGGCCCGGCCATCCTCATCGACCGAGAAACGCACGAAGGCATTCTCCAGAACGCATTTCTCCCGCGGGAAATCCCCGACGGCGGCTCCCAGCGGTGCGCCCCCCTTCCCGACGACGACCCGCAACACCCGGTATCCGCAGGGCGGAAGCGCTTCCGCGGCGACATCCAGTTCCAGGTGCAGAGACGGAATCTGTCCCGGCAGATTGATCGGCGAATAATTGGTCTGAAAACGCCGTTCCGCCATGCGAAGCGCAAAACGAACATCATTGCCTGCCGGGTCGATGATCCGGAGCGATTCCGGCCGTTCCGCCAGCGGCAGGAAAAGTTCCGCGGAAACCGTCTCCGAACGGGAGAACGGCAGCGGATTGAACAACGCAAGCAGATATTCCGCCGGATCGTTCCCCCGTCGGTCAAGCCTTGCCCAGAACTGCCGGATGCCGCGGGCGATCAGATCGTGCGCGAGATCCTTTATCCGGGCGAAACGGTTGAGGTTGTCCTGATGGACACGATCGGTGCTGCACCCGCAGATCGAATCATGCGGGTGGTTGCGCAGCAATGACTTCCAGAGATAACGGAAGTAATCCCGATCGTAAAGTGCATCGCCGCTCAGATGTTCGAACAGAATGTACAAAGGTTCCAGTTGCAGTTCGATCAACGCTTCACACTGCGCGTTTTCGCGTTTCAATGGAAGGCGCGCGGACAACGTCCCCTGCAACACGTTGCCGGAAGCGCCATGTCGCAGTTCACCGATCCGGCGCTGAAGCGCGAGATGATGCTCCGCCACGAAATCCCGCACCGCGGCCAGATAATCGCAGAGACTCGACTGACGGATGACATCCGGCGCAATCCGCCGGTTCAATTCCCGCAGAATCGGCAGAAGATCCTCCTGCGCCTCAAGATGATCGACTCCATTCATCAGCAGCCGGTGCGGCGTGACCGCCTCGGACTCCTGCGCCGCCTCCACCTCACGGAAAAAGAGCAGTGCAAGCTCCGGATCCGCCGGAAAACGTTGTGCATTATTGTACCACCGGCTCATAAACGACGCCAGTACCGTCGAACCATCCGGAGCACTCCATTCAAATTCATTCGGCGGCGTCTCCCCCGTGCGCCGGTAGCCGCGTCCGAAAATACAATTGTCGATACCGAATCCGCGGAAAATCTGCGGCAATTGTCCGATCAATCCGAACTGATCCGGCGTATAACCGCACCGGGAAGTTCCGCCGAACTCATTCGCCAGAGCAATCCCCGCAAGCAAGTTCCGCACGGTCGCCTCTCCGCCGGTCAGAAAGAAATCGTTCTGCACATACCAGGGGCCGACTTTCAGATTGCCGCGGCGAATATAATATTCCAGTTCCGGGCGCCGCTCCGGACGTATCTCCAGATAATCCTCCAGACAAACCGTTTGAGCATCAAGTTCAAACACATATTCCGGCTCTTCGCGATAAATCTCCAGCAGATGATCGATCAGATCCACCAGACGATGGCGAAACACCTCAAACGGCTGATACCACTCCCGGTCCCAGTGCGTATGCGATATCACATGAAACTGCTTCATTGCGGAAAACCTTTCCATGAATTTTTTCAAAAGTCATCTTTTTTAATTATACCGGATTGACTGATGAAAAACAAGTATTGTCTGAATAATTTGACTGATAATTCCGACACGATTCATACAATATTGTACTATTATTGACGCAAAAAATTCCGCATTTACCGATTTTGCCGTTGACATTCGCTTCTGAAATGAACATAATTAATGATGTGAACCGAAACAACACAACGCAACCTCAAAGTAAGGAAGGACGAATATGAAACAATCCGATTTCCCGCTCATCGCGCATTCCGCCTCTCCGTCGCCGGCGGAACAAATTCCCCATCGCTCTTTCACTCTGATTGAATTGCTCGTTGTAATTGCAATCATCGCCATCCTTGCGGCGATGCTGCTTCCGGCCCTGAATCAGGCGCGGAACAAGGCGGGCGCCAGTCAATGTCTCAGCAATCACAAACAGATCGGCACCGCACTGCAGATGTACACCGCGGATTACAACAACTGGCTGCCGACCGCCACACGCGACGGCGGCATGGTCGGGTATTGGAAATTCCAGCTTTCCCCCTATACTGGACAATCCCAGGCAACCACCTGGGATGAAGTGAAGGGAGATAAAAAGGGATTCGGACAGGACAGCATCTTCGGCTGCAAGAACTGGGCCGGCGTGCCGATCGCCAAGTCCGGCTGGCAGACCGGCGAACCGGGCATCTACAGCGGCATCGGCTGGAATCGGTGGCTCTGCTACAATCCGCTCCTCGATCCCGGGCCGGGCAGCGACCGGGCCAAGAAACTCTCCTACTTCAAACGGCAGCAGACCGAAACCGCTCTGATCGGCGATGTGCCGGACGGCACCATTCACGTTTCGGATTATCAGGATAATTATACGACGATCGCCTACGGCGGCGCAACGACTCCGACCCGCGTCGCCAGTCGTCACAGCAACGGCGCCAATTATCTCTGGGTGGATGGACACGCCTCCTGGAAGTCTTACGTGGAAATGCAGAACGGAAAGAACGGCGTTGCCGACTGGTATTTCAAAGCTCATCTCTGATTTTTCAACCAATCATTATATTCATTAATATGGAAAGGTAATCATGAAGCGAAGTACATTAATTTCCCTCGGTGTGGCGGTCGCGGCTTCGACGCTGCCGCTGTTCGCCGAACCGGCTCCGCCGCAAAACGAACTCTCGATTTTTCCCGCTGCCGCGGATGCGAAGATCATCGTCAAGGGTGAACAGGGCGCGGTTGCCACGGTGAAAGACGGCATTTTGAGTCTCTCGCGTCCGGAATTGACCAACCAGCCGGGACTCCGCTGGCATTTCGAATTCAAATCCGGCTTGAACCTCGACGATTTTCCGCAGGCGGCTCCGTTGAAGATCCGGTTGCGCGGCGGAGAACCCGGCAAGGTATATCAACTTGCCACGACCTGGTATCTGGTCGATCCGCGCGGTGCCATGGGCCAGATGGTCAAGTTCAAGGGCGGCCCGGAGTGGCAGGACCTGACCTTCCCGGTGCTGCGACGCCCGAGCGGCAACAAGACCCGACTGCTGGTGTTCGGACTCAGCGACATTGCCGACATCGACATCGCCGAAGTCAAACTTGGCGAAGGCCGCGACATCTCCGTCGAACTGGCCAGCGCTCCGGACAAATCCGCAGAAGCGCTGCTCCTGCGCGGCCGCGCTTCCGAGAAGGACACCCAGATAACGCTTCATGTCAAGGACGCGAAGGGGAAAACCACTTCCCGCCACGTTCCCGTAAAGAATGGACGTTTTGAATATCTCTGGGAAAATCCCCCCCTTACGGTTCACAAGTACAACACCATTCACGCTTCCGGAAACCACAGCGGCAAGGCAATTCCGCTTCCGGTGTTCGGTTACCGTCCGAACTATGATTTCGCCTGGCTCAAGGTGGACGGCACGAAAATCGTCACCGCCGACGGCAGCGAATTCCTGCCGGCCGGCATCGGTTACGCCCGCGACGTGATCATCAGCAATCAGGACGACGCGGTCATGGAATTCGCCAAAGAGCGCTCTCTCAATACCATCCGGCTGCCCTTCTACACGCGCTTCTTCAACAACAACACCGACGAACCGATCGATCTTGACGCTCACATGAATGATTTCATCGATCCGGTCGTCCTGGCTGCAAAACGGCATGACATGTACGTCATTCTCGACGACCACGGGTATTTCAGCGAAAAGATCGACGAAGCCAAGGCACGGCAGCAGCAGAACGTCTCCCGCTGGAACGAAGCAGGCGTCAACGAATGGGTCAACCGCTGGCGGAGAGTCGCCGAACGCTACAAGGATGAACCGCACGTTCTCGGGTATGAATTGATGAATGAACCCCACGACATCCGCCCCGAACTCGCACGGGAGTGGTACACGCGGGCAATCAAGGCGATCCGAGAGGTCGACACAAAACACATCATCCTGGTCGGTTCCTCCGACTGGTCCCACAGCCGTTCGCTTGAAAAGACCTGGGGGCCGACCGCCTCGACTGCGGACGCGCCGTACAACAACCTCGTCTTCGCCTTCCACGATTATCCGCTGGATAATCATCCGTGGCTCGTCAAGAAACACATCGTCAAATTCCGCGACACCCATCAGGTGCCGGTGATGTGCACCGAATTCGGCGCCACGCACTGGGACAAAGGCGAAACCGTCTGCCGCGAATTCGAAGCGGGCATGCTCACACTCTGCGCTCAGGAACGGGTCGGCTGGATGATCTGGGCTCTCGGGCAGCTGCACGATCAGCCGCGTGCACCCTACAATGAAGTGGACAAGGCGGGCTTCGGACCGCCGCGTTCGATGGACTCCTGCGCCTACAGCGATCTCTGGATTCCGGCGGCCCGGATCACCGCATCGCCCTTCCCGCAGCCGTAACGTTCATCGATACGCAAAAAAAACGTTCCCCTGCCTGAATCCGCAGGGGAACGTTTTTTTTCATACGCACCTGTCGATGACCAATGGATCTTCCGACAGGATGTCTTCTTTCAGACAATCGTTACACGAACATCTTCTCGTAATCAACTTTGTCCGATCGAAACGGCAATGCCGGAAATCCTTCCTTGTTGATCAGGTTCACCCGGCAGTAACCGGTGAACGCATATCGAACCCGTTCCGGCTCCGGCACCGACTCGCAGCTCACCAGAACTGTGTCGCCGTCGATTTCCGCCTCCGCCCTGTACAAATTGCCGCTCCGGTCGCCGAGCACGAATCCAATCGGAGATCCTCCGTCCGTCGTCGTCAAGCCGGAACCGGTGTTGCGGAAAAAAACCCGCATTTTATGCAGTTCCTGGCGGCAGCCGGCAAACTCCGGCCCGTCCGCCATAACCGGCAAATGGTAAACCATCGCTTCCGCCTTCCGGGCAAGTCGATTGCCGAGGGTCTGTTTGTCTCTCGGATGAATATCCGAATGATCCCCGCGATCGAAAGCGGTAATCATGCCGACGTTCCGGAAAACATGCGGCATTTCCGCCTGAATTTCCCGTGTCAGAGCATACGGAGAAATTTCCGGGAAATCAAGCTCGTCAACAACGGCATCCTCCAGGCGTTCCGCCGGTTGATGCGCATGAAACGCGGCCAGTTGCACCAGAAGAAACGGCATATCCGGTTCGTTCCAGTGTTCACGCATGTCGTCGATCAACATTTTATGCAGCGGATAATAAGTGTATTCGCCGCTGTTGTTGCACCCCTGATACCAGATGACGCCGCGCACCGCGTAACGGAACCACGGGGAAAGCATCGCATTGAAGAGCGTGCTCGGATAATTCGGCGTGTCAACGCCACGGCTGGACAAATTGGGCACCTCCGGTCGCAGCGGGAAGGTTTGTTCCAGTTCATGAATCGCCCGCCAGCGGCATTGCGGTTCTACCGGGAACCGGACGTTCGAATCGGAAAAGAGCAATTGCCGCGCCGGAATCTGACCGCAACTGTAATGATTGTCCGCCACCACCGCAACACAGTTGCGTCGGGGGCGCAGACAACGCGCTGGAACAACATATTTCCGATTGACGCTCCAGTAAGAGGGCGTTTCCGCTCCGGTAGCGCCGATCTCCTCGCCGTTGAAATAGGTTCGGTCGGCATCATTGATCACCCCAAGCTCCAGCTGCAGATCCCGGCCAAGCGCTTCTGCCGGAAGCTCGAAACTCATCCGGCAGAGAAAACGACCCGTCCGCCCAAGCTGAATCACCGGGCTCGGCGCCTCGTTCCAGGCGGAATCGTCAAATTCCGGAAGCAGTTCTGCTGCTTCAGGCTGCCCGCAGCAGCGGTCAAATTTCTCCAGCCAGTTGAGAAGATTGCGATACAAGGCGCCCCGGGTCAAATCCTCCCACGCCTTCGCCTGATCCTCCGGACGATCCCGGAAAGGTTCCCAATGCCTTTCCTCGAATTTTTTCCGGGAGATCCACGCTTCGATATTCGTGCCGCCCCAGGCGGCGGCAATCAGCCCGACCGGCACATTGAGATCCTGCTGCAACCGCCGGCCGAAAAAATAACCGCAGGCGGAAAAATCCGCCACCGATGCCGGAGTGCACACGTTCCACGTCGCCGCGCCGGATTCATCCATAAGCGGACCGCCCGGCGCAAGTTGACGCGCCGGCATGGCGTTGAATAACCGAAGCTGTGGATGATCGGCGTTGCGCACCTCCTCGGCCGCATTTGCTGTAAACCAGAACGGCGCCTCGGAAAAAACCGGCATCTCCATGTTGGACTGCCCCGAACACATCCACACCTCTCCGATCAACACATCTTCCAATGTCACTGCCGGCACGCCTTCCGCCCCGCTCAATGTGATCGTATATGGTCCTCCCGCACTCATCGCCGGAAATTCGGCCCGCCATTCACCTGCCCGGTCTGCCGCGGCTTCCCGCGACACTCCGGCGAATTCGACGTGAACTGATTTTCCAGGATCCGATGTACCGGAAAGTATGATCGGCCGCTCCCGCTGAAGAACCATGTGTGAAGTAAATACCCGGTAAAATGCAAATTTGACGGCGCGTTCCATAAAACAAATCCTTTCGCGATTCGTGATTATAGAAGTGATAGCATAATTCAGAATTGTTTTTTTTCAAGTCATTCTCTTCACAATTCGCCGGGAATCTCGACGGAAAACCGCGTCCTCCCTCTCCCCCCCGATATCGATGCACTTATACGCGCCGCGCAGGTCAGTCCGGTTCTCCGGTTCCAGATTCGGACGACAATCCTTCAAATACTCCGGTACTCCAGCTGGAAAACCGGCCGAAAACAGCATGATTCATTGCAGTGCCGTCTCTATTAAATTCACACTCCACGGCGCGAGGCGGGAAATGCAATATTCCGCAACCTGTGTGGCTCCATTTTCCACCGTGTCCTCCACGACGCGGCCGTGAAGTTTTTCCGTCTGCGGCGTCGGCACAGGTTCCATCGCGGTCAACCACGCCTCGTCGCCGCCGCCCCGCACCCGCAGAACGACCGCTTCCGCCGGATCAAGCGACGCGTTGACCAGTTCAATGACGATCCGCCGGCGCTCCTCGTCGCGCCGGACGAAAATCTTCACCCGGTGGTAACTTGCCACCCAGGCGCTCAACGATCCGCCGGAACGGTTGCTCAACGCATTGAAAATCGACCGCAGCTGCCGCAGTTTATACGCGAAAAGCAGATTCGTCCCGGGATAATACCCCGCCACCGCCACTCGCCCTCCCAGATCGTTGCAGAACCATCCCATCGCACAGGGCGCCAGCAGTTCATCCCGGTAATCGCGCAGTTCCGCCAGAATTTCACAACGCGATTCCAGCCCCGGCAGCGCCTCCAGCGCGAACACGCCGCCGTCATCCCCCCAGAACCGGGCAAAACTCTGCCGGGCGTCACGGCGGAAACCAGCATCGGCGCCATTGAGTTCATGAGCGGTCAAAACTTCACTTGCATCAGCGGAAATTCGCTTCCCGCAACGAAATCCGGCAAGCGCTCCCAGACCGCGCGTCTCCAGACCGCGCAAGGTTGCCGCATCGCAATAGACTCCGGAAGAAAAAATTTCGCGCAGTTCCGCATCGCTGTAATCATACACCGTATTTCCTCTCAAAATGAAACAATCCGCGTATTCGCGCCGGAACGATTGCGGCAGCCCCGCACCGAAAAGTTCCGAATACATCATCGCCGAACCGCTCGAACTGAAGTTCTCCTCCCAGCGTCCCGCCAGATTGCTCACCGCCGCCTGGCCGGGTTTCCACAGCGCGCAGATCCCCCGCTGCGGCAGCCGGCCGTTGGCGGCCGCCACCCGGTCATAGAACGGCCGCACCGCCGTCAATGCGCGCATCAACGGCATATTCACGTCGAAATCATCGTTTCCCGCAAGCACATTCCACGCGGCTCCGGTCATCCCGGCGCAGCAGTAGAGCGCGCCTTCAAACGCAGTGGCATGAGAACTTTTCCGCAGACGCTGATAATTGAAACTTTCGATCTCCGACTCGATATCAGTCAGAGAAGGCGGCAGCCATTCCGCTTCCGCGCCAAGCTGTGTTGTCTTGTAAAGCACCATTTCATCGAACATCTGGAAATCCGTGTACGCTCCGCCTCCCGGCCGCCAGCGCGGCAACGGCGATTTTTCCGGATCGTACCGCAGCGCAGCAATCAATTCATCGAACGAAGCGGAATCCCCCGCCCTCATTCCGGCGTCCATCGCACCAAGCTGGATTGCGGGATCGACCCGGTGCACGCATTCCGCCGCGAAAACGAACAAGGTGCGCAGACTCTCTCCGGAAAACGCCAGCCACCGCCGCCGGATTTCCAGTTTCGTCCGCCAGTCGCCGCAGTCGAACGCCTCGCGCAACGTTTCACGGGTATACGACGTGCCGTGCGCACGGTTGAAACGTTCAAGACAACCGTCGCAGAAACAGACCAGACCGACCGGTCCGTGTCCGCAGAAACGCAGATCGTCGTCCAGCCAGAGAAAATCGATGCCGCATCCAGCTAGAAGCGTGAACACCCGACTTAAATGTTCCTGCCGATACGCTTCGTTGCCGACGCAGAAACAGCCCGGCACCGCAGTGCCGTCGAGCCCGGTCAGGTTTGTGAAACGCCGGTCGTGCGGACTCTGCACCACATTTTCGGTGTGATGTCCCATCGTGCAGAGAAAATTGATGCCGATCCGATTCCCCAGATGCCGTTCGCGCAATTCGGCGCAGCGTTTCCGCAGCAGCGGCACGCGCTGTTCAATCACCTCACATGCGAGCACCGAATGGGTGAAACTGTCGAACAAAGCCAGATCGTCGTAACCGGTCCGACACTGCGCAAGCGCGCGGCACAACGCTTCGAAACGGGCATCGTCGCCCCAGATTTCCGGATTGATCCGGTATGAGATATGGCTTCTTCCCATCTTCAGATCGGCATTTTCACACATCGCGCGTCTCCATCCCGTGTTTTCCGCGTACCGTTATCGTTTCCATTTCCGTGGTATTCCATGAAAGACAAATTCGCATTTCCGGAACGCCCCCTCCCCGGAGACGCGATGGAATATACTTCACAACTTAATATCTTTCAACCCGGTAAAGCGCAAAGCGCAACAATTGCGGTTCGCCGAACGTCTCCAGAATCCGGAGCCGGAAACGACGGTAGCGCGCCCGGGGGAAACGCTCCAGCAATTTATGCCCGATTGCGTCGCCGAACGTCAACGGCACCTCATCACCGTTCTCGTCCAGACCGAACAACTTGAACCTGCCGATCCGTTCACCGAACGATACATCCTCCATCAATTCGAGCATGTTCACCTCCCGATTGTCCGGATTGGCGATTTCGTAAACCGTCACGCCCGGTTCGCCCCGGCAGCAGCCGACGCAGTCGGAAAACTGTTCCCCGAGCAGGCGGCCGAATTGTGCAAACTGCCGGCTGTCAGCATCCGGAACCAGTCCGCGATGATCGATCTCCATGCCGATCAACAGCGTCGAATTGTGCCCGACGCTCCGGTAGTAACGTTCGATCAACTCTTCCGGACGGAACAACGTATGATCTTCCCCCTGACGGTAAAACCACCCCTGCCAGAAACTGTCGTTCTCGCGGTTCGTCGTAATGCATTCCATCGGGCAGAAATAACGCCCGTCGCGCAACCCTCGCTGATTGTTGAGGTAATCGAGCGGTCGGTTGTCGTAACCGGAAAATCCCCACTCCAACGTGGTGCCGTCCTCGTTGCCCGAATGCCGCGCCGACGTCACCAGCGCTGGATCCCCGGCAAAACAGACCGCGTTGCTCTGCAGTTCATTGACCAGTTCGGCAAGCTTTTCCCGGTCGCGCCGTTCCGGCCACATCCCGCCGTCGAACCAGATCTCGCCAAGTTCACCGTAACGGCTCCAGAGCTCCCGCAGCTGGATCATCACCAGACGGGTATACTCCTCCCAGGAGAGCGTGGCGCACGGCATCATCCGGTGAGTGCACGCCCGCAAATAATCATTGCAGCCGAGGCTGAAGTAAAATCCCGGCTTGACCTTGTATTTCTCACACGATTTCACGAAATCGGCCGCGACATCCCCCTTCCCGTTCCGCCACGGCGACGAATGGACTCCGAATTCGTGCGCCGCCGTCGGAAACAATGTGAACCCGGAACAATGCTTCACCACCAGCACCGCCGAACGCCCCCCCGCGGCAACGCAGCACTCCAGCCATTGATCGGTATCGAGTTCCCGCGGGTTGAACACCTCAGGCGACGGCAGCGTGTCCGGACAATGGGCGCAATAATTGTTGTCGTAGACTTCCAGATCGTGATGGATCAAAACTCCAAGTTCACGATTCTGCCATTCCAGATGGGCTTTCGATGGAATCGGCAATGCATTCATATTCCCGCTCTCCTTAAGATTTGAATGTTGCTTGCTGAAAAAATTCCGTTATTCATCCTGTTCCTCCCGGAGCACGAGGCCGTCCACCCCGAAAATGCCCCGCGCCGCCGGCATGCTCCGCAACCGGAGCTCCACTTCCGTCACCTCCGGCCCAAACCGCCCCCGGAAACGGAATCGCCGCCACGGGAAACTCCCCGACGCCGACACCGCCGGATGGGATTCGACCCACTCCCCCGACGCGGCAAACCCGGCAAGTTCGATCACGCCGCCCGAACCGGTCACGATCGACTCGAGTTCTTCCGCCGTGATGAACCCTTCCAGAATCAACGTTCCGCCATCGTAAGCCAATCTCCGGGAAGCCAGCGTCGCCGGACCGATCCCACGGAAAAACAGCGCATAAGTACCTTCCGCGGCATCCCCCTGCTCCCGATGGATGTGGCTGGTGGAGGAAATATACCGCAACCCGGCGGCATCCACGCCGTCGTCGGCGACGAAAATCCATTCCGGCGGCATCACGGCCACTTCAAAGGAACCGTTACGCAGCAAATTTTCGCTGCCGTCTTCCGGTTCGGAATTTGAAGCATCACGAACTCCGGCGCCGGTACCGCACCCCAGGAATGTGAACCCCGCAACCGCGGCAAGCGCCAACATTGCCGCACGGAGGATGATTGTTGTTCCACGCACCGGAACCGCCCTTCCCGTCATTGCGCCCGGAACTCCAGCAGCCGGATTCCCGGCGACGGCAAATCGATCGTGACCTGAAACATTTCACCGTCGGAAACGACCTCGGGACACGGCAGTTCCACCGCCAGCGCCTCCGCGATCACCGCATCGACCGCCTCTTTGTCTCCGATCCCCGGTTTGCCGAGTTTCTCCCAGGCGCCGTAAGCGTTGCCGTGTTCCTCGTCGCAGGCGTAATTGCGCGTACAGCGATAACTGCGGCCGGCGGCACCGCGGAAACGCAGCGTCACTTTCGTCACATAGGGCTGGCGGCCGGTATCTTCATCGTAATTGGTCAACAGTACCCGGAGCGTTCCATCCGGCATGGCCACGGCCAGCGCATCGACCGGTTCGGCGGTGCGCTCCACATTCAACCGGTGCCCGGTGCGCAGTTCATTGAGCATCAAAAATGCATTGTAAACGCTTTTCGGAACCGGTTTGATCGTCCCGTAACCGCCGGTGCGGTAATCATTGGTGCGCGTGAGTATCGAGAGATCCCCGGACGCAGTGAACAAATCCGGCGGCATCGGCATTTCCGGATGCCCCACCATGCCGAAGAAGGTTGCGTAATCGAGTTTCGCATCCAGAAACATCCGGACCATCTTCACCGCGAACGCCGCGTTCCACGGCCGGTCGGAATACGGGCTCGACATCGCCGTGCAGTTCCATTCCGTGCAGCCGCTCTCATAATCGGTTTCCCCATATTGCGCCCCCTGCTCCTGCATCGCCCGGATCCGGGACGAAACCATCCGGATCCCCTCGCCGATTCCCGAATAATAGTGCCGCGAACGGTGCCGGATCAAATGCAGTTTTCCCATCTCCGCCAGACGGGCAAACAAATACTCATCACTGGCGCCTGCCTGACCGCCGGAGGTCATCCCCATGCGGAGATTCAACCCGGGATACGCGGCGTCCACCCGTTCCTTGGCCAGATAGATTTCCATCGACAACGCCACGAAATCATCGACACTGCCGACGTAATCACCGTGAGTCGCCGGCAGTACCGGTTCGTTCCAGATCTCCCAGTACCATTTATTCACTTCATCGACGCCGTAACGGTCGACGGCGTGGCGGAACATCGCTTCGATGAAGGCGCCCCATTTTTCCATATCGCGCGGCGCGGTGCCGTTGCACCATCCGCTCTGAATGGTGCCCGCCCGCGCCAGCGCGGGCGGAGTGGTGCCGATGGTGATGTTCGGGATGAAACCGTTTTCCCGCACCAACAGATCGAAGAGCTGGTCGAATTTCTCAAAATTGTAAGCGGGTGTCCCGTCGGGATTGTCCGCCGGATACATGTTGAGCATGTTGCAGATTTCGCGGAACCGGATCATTTCGATGCCCGCCTTCTTGAGATACGGGAAACACTGCCGGACGTCTTCCCGCAGCAGCCACGAACTGTACAGCGCATCCACGCCCGCCCACACGCGGTAATTGATCTCTCCGGGTTCCGCGGAATTCAGATCGACGGTCAACGCGTTCTCCTTCCCGTCGAACGGCAGCACCGTTCCGGACGGAATCCGCCGCAGCCGCAGCTGATCGATCCAGGCACGCCCCTGCGCCCCCTCGAAGAGCCGCACAAAATACTGCACCTTCTTGACCGCGCCCGGAAACGAAACCTTCCGTTCAAAATATTTCCACGGCGACGGCGAAACCATCAAAAAGAGATCCGTGTGCACCAGATGTTTTCCATTTTCATCAAGTCCGACCAATTGAACTCCGGCGCCGCCCCACGGCGCGCGTTCAGCAACCTTGAAGTCGTCGGATGTGCGTTCCCAGGCGCTGATAATCAACTCCTCGCCCTCGTAGGGAAATTCCTGACTGACCAGCGTCGCGCCGCCACCCTCAAGCCGCAGCGACTTCGCACCGGTGGTGAAAATCGATTCATCCTGCACGGCCTCCCCCTTCGGTGCAAAATAGGCGAAATCATCCCAGTCGCGGCCGGAACGGCGGAAAAAGAAATAATTCACCCCGAGAATATCTTCGAAATCGCTGTCGGCGATCAGATCCTCCGCCACATGATCGTCGGTGAAGATGCGAATATTGCGATACGACGCTTCCCCCGCCGTCCCGGCGTGGGCGAAATCCGCCGTGAAATACGCGCAGCGGTCCGGCGGCGCCACTTCCACATCGAATGACCGCCACTGCGTCGTTCCGCGAATCTGACACAGATCCGCGTGTCCGATCGGCTGACGGCTCTCATCGTAATAAGTGACCGTACACCAGCCGACGCGGAAATCTTCGCCTTCAAGCCGGTCGCACTTCGCATCGAAGGTGATCCGGATGCTCTCATTAATGTTGCGCGGCAATTGGACGGAAGATATTTTGCTGCCCGGCCCCATCGTGATCGAATCACCGTCAAACTGGTATTTTCCCCACAATTCGCCGGTCAACTCCGCCCGCGCGGGATTGCTCAAGTCAAAGCGGAGAATCTCCTTTTCCGCCGCGAAAAGCCCGCAACATGAAAGGAGACCAGCCCAGACAACACTCAAAATCAATCGCCTCATCATCATCATCATCATCATCTTACTTTCTTCATTCTCTTCTCAGCAGTCCGCCGCCTCCGCAATCAAACACCAATCCCCTCCCCATCGAATGGAACGGTACGTTTATTGGAGAGAAAAGGCGGGGAGCAATTTCCTTTATTCGAACGAAACCCACGTCATCGCGTAATCATACTGGAAACATTTTCCGGGAGTGCCTCCGCGGGAGGGGCCGTCCCATTTCTTCTTGCTTACGCTCTCGACATGACCGTCCCAGAAGGTGGCTGGAATCATGTCGCTGCCGTGGCGCGCATTGTACTGCGCCCAGCTCCCGGAGTAGAAGAAGTGATTGGCAATGATCGCATCGCACAACATCAGCGTCCGCGAAGCCGCACGGATCCGGCTCAGCGCTCCGCCGATGAAATAACAATAGGGATCGCCCGAACCGGGTTTCTGCAGCACGGCGCCGTTGAAGGCGTAGGTGTCACTCCAGACGTCGCCGGCACGGCCGCCCGGGCAATACCAGTATTTCATGATCTGGCCATTGGCATCGTAGGGATAATATTTGTCGTCGCCGGAGACGTTCGGGTTTCCGACCCAGTTGGCGAATTTGTTGATGAACCACATGAACCGGATTCCCTTGTTCCAGTCGTTGTCCGCCTCGGCCGAATAAATCGAACCATTCGGACTCTGGGTCAGATAGAGCATCACCTGCATACCGATCTGTTTCTGATTGGAGATGCAGTTGGTCTGACGCGCCCGTTCCCGGGCCTGATTCAACGCAGGAAGAAGCATGGCGGCAAGAATGGCGATGATCGCAATTACCACTAAAAGTTCAATCAATGTAAACTGTCGTTTCTGCTTCATGATCCGGCCCTTTCCCTGTTGAAAATGAACGCTCCATTTCTATTGTTCCATGAAAAAAAACCTTCAGCCGCAGTCACTTTGCGGCCGATCCCCGATTCCATTCAAGCCGGGCAACCGAATCACGTTCGACCAATTGCCCGGAAAAATCGTTCTTCGATTGGGCCGGGGTCAACGGCGCATTCTGCAACACATGATCCATCAGCAAATTGGCTGCATACGCCCCGAGCTGCCCCAGATCGTAACGCATCGCGCTCAGCGCGGGAGCCGCAAATTCGCACAGCCGCGTATCGGCCGTCGAAACCAGCGAGAGATCGCGCGGGCACTCCAGATGGTTGCGTCGCAGTTCGCGTTCCATCGCCAGCGTCGTCTGGTCGCTGCCGATCAGCGCGGTCGGTCGCTCGGCCGGGGGCATGACAAGAATATCCCGCATCAATTGCGACGCCGCGGCGTAATCGGCGTGATGTTCCGGCGTGAGGAGAAAACTCAAACGGCACGAAGCCAGCTCCGGTTCGACGGCGGCGAGACGTTTCACCAGTTCAATTTCCCGGAGGTCGCGCGGCGTGGTCGGATAATGCAGCGCAATCCGGCGATGGCCGTTGCGGACGAGATATTTCAGAATGTCGATCGATCCATGGGTAATTGCATTGGAAACGGTCGTGATCCGCTCCGGATGCGCCATGTAATCTCCGATACAGACACAGGGAATGTGATTTGCGCAGAATTTGTCGAGCACCCCGTCCGCGACGAAACCGGCAAGAATCACGCCGTCGACACTGTGCTGCCGCACCGGAGTCGGAAAGATGAATGAATCAATGCAGCTCAAATTGAAGAGGCCGACATTGAGGGCGTACCCACGTTTACGGCATTCGAGTTCGGCTCCGTTCAGGCAATTTGCGAAGAACACGTTCGCGAAACCGTCCTCCATATTGTCCGACAAAATAAAACTGAGAATTCCGGTCTGCCTGGTCGTCAGACTCCGAGCCATCGGATTGGGCTGGTAATTGTAACGGCGAACCACCTTCATGACTTTCTCCCTCGTCGCCGCGCTGATCGGCACCCGGCCGGAACGATCGTTCAAAACGAAGGAGACGGTAGATTTGGTCACGCCGGCTTCGCGGGCGATGTCGTTAATGGTAACACGTTTGTTCATAGTTTCTCCCGAATTTGAACCGGAACTCGGCAAAACGTCCGTTCCGGCGGTCTGCACTTTTCCTTCACGAAGTACAATACCATCCGGAGGCGGCACCGTCAAATTTTCGGAAGCGTATTTCATCATCAGTGTTACTCCGTTTCCCGTACCATCCGGTCGTCGGCAATCATTTTTCGAAACTCTCCAGCTCCACGGTTTTCCGAGTCCTGCGCGACTCCTCGGCCGCGAATACGATCCGATGGGAATCGAGCGTCTGTTCCGCTCCGGTCAACATCGAACTTCCGTCCCGCAGCGAGGAGATCCAGTGTTCGACCAACCCGTAATCTCCGCCGCCGTGGCCGTCGTTGATATCCACGGAACCGGCGGGATTGGCCTGAATGGTTCTGACCGAATCATCCAGAAAACGGTGGACGGTCAACGTTTCACCGTCGCCGATGAGTTCGCCGCGCGTACCGCAGATCCGGGTCTGCCGCAACCCGTTGCGGTGGGTGAAAGCGCTCATCGTGAAATGAGCGGTCACGCCGCCTTCGAATTCCAAATTGACCGTCTGATGATCGACCACGTCATTGTCGCAATGATAAACGCAGCGGCCATACGGACCATCCCGCAACGCCTGCCTCACCGATTCGACGTCTCGCCCGTCGGTGATGATGTCCACTGGCCAGTCGAATTCATTTTGTTCGGCCCGGTCGCGCAGATAAATCTTGCATGCCGAATACGGACAATTCCTCTCAACCTCTTCCGGGCAATCCAGACAACGCGGCGCACTGCCGCGCGGCGAATGCTCCTTCCGGAAATGGCTCAGCGACCCGAATGAACTCACCCGCAGACATTTTTTCCCGAGCCAGTAACAGATGAGATCGATATCATGACATGACTTCGCCAGCAGCATGAAACTTGAGAGCTTCTCGTTGCGCCAGTTGCCGCGCACGTAACTGTGCGCCTGATGCCAGTAAACCACCGCCTCGAAGTGTTCCAGATTCATGATTTCGCCCAGTTCACCGGAATCAATGATCTGTTTGATCGCCTGCGTGTAGCGCGTGTAACGCAGCACATGGCAGATGCAGAGTGAAACATGATGGGTCGCCGCGCAGTCGGCGATTCGGCGACATTCGGCGAAGGTCGGCGCCATCGGTTTTTCCAGCAGCAGTTGATAACCGCGTTCCGCCAGTGCGCAGGCCACTTCGCAATGAAGCGCGTCTCCGGTGGTGATGACCGCCGCGTCCGCCACCGGTTCCGGCAGCTCCAGAAGCTCGCGATAATCGCGGAATTGCCGTTCTGCGGGAATGCCTGCCGCGTCCGCGATCAGTTTACGTTGAAAATCACGTACTTCCGCCACCGCTGAAATAGTCACATCCGCATGATTCATAAGCAACCGACAAAAGGTCTGGCCGCGATTCCCGGCGCCGATAATCACGATGGAAAGTTTGGAACTCATGGTGCGCTTCCTTTTATTGTACCGATTTTATAAAACCGGTTTTATTGCTTAAATTATGTACTATTTCTCCTGCAATGTCAAGAGCGGAATCCCAAAAATTCAAAAAAAAATCACATCCCGAATGGCTTCTCCTGACGGAAAAATGTTAATTGCGGAATGCCAATTCGGAAAATTCCCGCTTGACAAATTCAATTTGAATGATATATTATTAGCTTGCTAACGATATGGGAGAAAAAATTCCTGATGACACACACATTACATTACCAGCTTCTGGCCGGTCATACGCTTTTCCAGCGAACTTTTCTGCGGAACATCCGGCGGAATCACCCAGAACTTTTACCCGGGCAACCCAAAGTGATCGACTTTCTCATGCATGTCGATCACGCTTATCAGCGGGAAATCGCGAATGCCTGCCTGCTGGAGCCGTCCACGCTCAGTCTGATACTTGAAAAGATGGAAAACGCCGGCCTCATTCACAGGGAAAAACAACCCGACAATAAAAAAAATTCCGTCGTCCGCCTCAGTGAACGAGGCCGGGAAGTCGGCAGCGAAATACTCGCCGTATTCCGTCACACCGAGGAGGCTCTCTGCCGGGGCCTGGACGCATCGGAACGGGAAATCCTCACCCGGGCGCTTCAAACCATCAGCCGGAATGCCCTGGAGGCGCAATTATGAAATATCGCTTCAGTAAACGGAAACGGCTGTTGTGTTTCATGGTGGGGATGGCGCTCTGCGGATTCGGGGTTGCGCTCAGCACCAGGCCGGAACTCGGTACGAGTCCGATTTCCAGTCTGCCTTATGTAATGACCTTCATTGCGCCGCTCAGCTTCGGAGTATGGACGATACTCATCAACGTCCTCTTCCTGATCGCTCAGGCGCTCATTCTGCGAAAGGATTTCAAATTGCATTATCTTACGCAGATCATTGCCGTGAGCATCTTCGGGTTCTTTATCGACCTCGGGATGTGGTGTTCACACTTTTACGTTCCGGAAAACTATCTGCTCCGACTCGGGGAACAACTGCTCGGCTGCCTGATCCTATCCGCCGGCATCTGCTGTGAGCTGGCTGCGGATTTGACTTATCTGCCCGGCGAAGGGCTGGTCAAAGCCGTTGCGACCTGCTGCAAATGCAATTTCGGAATCGTGAAAATCGGTTTTGACGTGACCCTGGTCGTGCTGGCCGTCGCCGTATCCTTTCTCGGAGCGGGCTCGATCAACGGCATTCGGGAAGGAACGCTTGTCGCCGCCGTCGTCGTCGGCTTCCTCGTGCGACTCATGCACGGTCCATTCCGGGTCGTCCGCAAAACACTCGTAAAAGCCTGACGAAAACAGACAAAACATCCATCCGGTGGGGGATTTTCATATTTCCCTCTCCGGATGTTCAAATACAAAGCCCGTCTTTCCCTGATTCGTCAGCATCCCGCCATGCGATGGAGCATGTCATCTGAAATGTTCCCGGCGGCGGCCGGAGAAGGATTTTCTATTCCAGCCGCATCGGAATTTCATTTTGAATGACGGCGATGCGGTTTTCCACGGTACGCACGCCGTCGACTTGCCGGATGACTTTTTCCGCCCGTTCCGCCGCGCCCCGGGAGGAAACCACGCCGTCGACGGTGACATGGCCGTCGTCGCAGGTGATCTCCAGAAAACGAATATAAATTTTCTCGGCAACGATCAACTTGTACCGGATATTCTGGCCGAGCATCAGATTCTGCAACACGCGCTCATCGTTTTCAGTGAGAGCCTTCCCTTCAGAAAGGCTCCGGATCGTCCCCGCCAGGGCGGAAACTTCGATTTCTGCGGTATTCAGCGTCAGATCATAAGAATTGACATCGCGCCATTTCATTCCGTAAAAATAATAGCAGAACCCGATCCGTTCCCGGTCATTCTTGCGGATGAAATTGAGCGCCTGCTCCCTGGAACAATTCTGCTGACGGGCAATGCGCTCCGCGCGAACCTCCAATGGAGCGACAAAACGCAACCGCAGACATTTCGTCAAATTTCCGAGGAAGAAATTCGCACCGCGGCCGATGATCGCCACATCTCCCCGGACCGCTTCCTGCAGAATAGCGGTTTTCAAGGTCTCCCAATAGACGTCGGGCCGGTTCAGAAACGAATCCACCAACCGCGGTTTACGTTCATCGAACCGCTGCAGAAACCGGGAATCGGTCCCCAGCCGGTCGAAGTGTTCCTCCAGCGACCCGCGGTGGACGAATCGCAGTCCCAGGGCATGGCACAACTCGGTCTCCTGTTCCAGAGTGATTGCGCCGGTCTCTCGTGCAATGGTAACAATTCGCATCATATTCCTCCCGTTTCTGCCGATTCGCGGATCCGCGCCCCGCCGGCGGGAAATCCGCCTCCGCCGAAGAAACTATAAAGGTTCCGGACGATTTTTTCAAGTCCGCACGCAGGAGAATTTTGGAGGAATTTTCGTTTTCCGGGCTTTCGCAGTGCGAAAATCTCCATTTCGACGCTTCAATTCGCTTCGATTCGGTTCACTCCTCCTCAAACCAGTCGAACCAGTCATGAAAGAATTCGCGAACCGGAGATTTTTCGTCCTCCACTGCGCCGGGTTCCAGCGGCAGCAAATTCCGACAGGAACCCGATTCGGCTCCGGACATGCCGCCGTTTTCCGGTTTCCGGCATTCGATCCGGCGGGGAATGGTCACGGTCAGAACGCCGTCATGTTCGACCGCGCGAATCTTCTCCACATCCGTTCCCGGAGGCAACGTGAAACAGCGCTGGAACGAACCGTAACTCCGTTCTCGAAAATAACGATCCCCGGAGCTGTCTTCCCGAATGGATTTCGTTTCGCCGCTGATGGTCAGAACCGCATTTTCGACGGAGACATGAAGCGTCTTGTCTATCACATTGCCGGGTTTGAGCGTCAACACATATCCTTCGGCGCTCTCCTTCAGAAACCAGCCCGGTGACGGCGGCAGCGGCAGGTGCGACACATCATCGCCGCCATCTCTGAAAAGCGGATGCTCCGACAGCCGCGACTCCGGTTGAAAAAACTCCGCATCGTTGAATTTCTCCCGTATCCGCCGCATCATCCGCCGGTGAAGTTGAAACATCCGGCAGAAAACAAAATCCTCCACCGCCGGATCCGATGCCGCAGGAAGCCATTCCTGTTCTTCAGCCCGGGGAACCGTCGTCGTTTCCCTGAGCGCCTTTCCCGCCCTCTGCCGGTCGCCGTCATCGCCTTTCCCTTCCACCGGCGGAATACTTTCACCGGCGGCGGTCACCATTGCCGCGAAGGTCAACAACAGCCCGGTACAGAAAAACAATCCGATTTTTCCGCAAATGCGCGTCATCACATTCCCTGTTTTCATCGTTCAGTTTCACTCAGCGCCTTCCAATCTGCGCACCTGTCCAGATCCGTCGAACGGGCGTTGCCGAAATGTACCAATCAGTTGTTCTCTTACATACTTCTTCCGGAAAAATTTTTCAAGCCGGATTTCTCATCCTGACCATTTCCTGACAGAATTTTGAATTCGACCTGCTTCATTCTTCCCTCAGATCGCAACTTCAGACAAAAAAAAGACCCGGATCCGAAGATCCGGGCCTCATGTCTGAATACTATCCCGATTTCAAATCATGTTATTTCATGATTTCTCCGAGATTCTTGTAGAAAGACATCCGCCGGTGCGCATCGGCTTCCGCCAGGGCGAAGAGCTCTTCCGCATCCGCCGGACAGGTCTTGAAGAGCGACTTGTAACGGTTTTCGCTGCGGATGAATTCCTGGAAGCTTGCGGTCGCTTCCTTCGTCTCCCAGATGAACGGCTTCTCCAACGCCGGATTGTAACGGTAGAGCGGCCAGTAACCGGCCTCCACCGCGCGCTTGGCTTCAACCTGACTCTTGGACATGTTGATGCCGTGAGCGATGCAGGGCGCATACGCCAGGATGATCGACGGCCCCTTGTGCGCTTCGGCTTCGCGAATCGCCGTCAACGCCTGCTGACGGTTCGCGCCCATCGAAATCGATGCGACATACACGTTGCCGTAGCTCATGCACATGAAACCGAGATTCTTCTTGGTCAGGCGCTTACCAGAGTTGGCGAAGAGCGCCACCGCGCCGATCGGCGTCGACTTGGAAGCCTGACCGCCGGTGTTCGAATACACTTCCGTGTCGAGCACGAGGATGTTAACGTTGCGGTTCTGCGCCACGACATGATCCAGACCGCCGAACCCGATGTCGTAAGCCCAGCCGTCGCCGCCGAGAATCCACACGGATTTATCGACGAAGTAATCCTTGAGCTCAAGCATCTTCGCGTAGATTTCGCGTTTTTCGCCTTCGGATTTCTCCACCGCAACCGGCAGCAGTTCAGCCAGTTTCGCCTGATTGGCGATCGCGGCGTCGTCGGTGCTTTCCCAGTTCGCGGTCGCGTAATCCAGCGCCGCCTTCATCGCGTCGCAACAGACGCCGAGTTCCTGGATGCGTTTGATGTTGTTCCACAGCTGCTTGCGGTTCGTGTCAACCGCAAGACGCATACCGAAACCGTATTCGGCATTATCTTCGAAGAGCGAGTTCGCCCACGCCGGTCCGCGTCCCTGCTTGTCTTTGCAATACGGCAGCGACGGGAACGAGCCGCCGTAGATCGACGAACAGCCGGTCGCGTTCGCCACGACCATCCGATTGCCGAAGAGCTGGCTGACCAGTTTCACATACGGCGTCTCACCGCAACCGGCGCAAGCTCCGCTGAATTCGAAATACGGCATCAGGAACTGCGACCCCTTCACCGTCGAAGCATTCACTCCGCCCATCACGTTGTCCGGCAGCGACAGGAAGAAGTCGAGATTCTGATCCTGATTGGCGGCACGCTCCTCGGCGATGTGCGTCATGACGATCGCCTTGTCCTTGACCGGACAGGTTTCCACGCAGACGCCGCAGCCGGTACAATCTTCGATGAAGACCTGCATCCGGAACTTCAAACCGAGCTCCTTCTTCACCGGCGGCTTCGCGTCGACCGTCTCGAACGTCGCCGGCGCTCCGGCCAGGTTCGCCGGTTCGATCAGCTTCGAACGGATCGCCGCATGCGGACAGGCCATCACGCACTGGTTGCACTGAATGCACTTGGATGCATCCCACTTCGGAACCGACGGCGCAATGCCGCGCTTTTCAAACTTCGACGTCGCGGTCGGCATCGAACCGTCATAGCTCATCGCCGACACCGGAATGTTGTCGCCCTGCTGGTGCAGAATCGGCTTCATGAGCTTGTTCGCAAACTCACCCATTTCCGGAGTGATCAGCGCCTTCGGCTCATAGGAACTTACGCCGTCGAGCGTCGCCGGAACCGTGACCTTTTCCAACATCGCCAGCGCGCGGTCGACGCACATCTGGTTCTGTTTGACGACTTCGTCGCCCTTCTTCTTGAACTTCTTCTCGATTCCGGACTTGATGTAACCGATCGCGTCATCGGCCGGAATGATGTTCGCCAGCTTGAAGAAGCACGTCTGCATGATCGTCGAAACGTATTTCGCACTGCCGATCTCCAGCGCCAGCTTCAACGCGTCGATCGTGTAGACCTGAACGTGCTTCCGGAGAATCGTCTCCTGCATTTCGCGGGTGAAGCTTTCGAAAACCTTGTCCGCCGGAAGTTCACTGTTGAGCAGGAACGTACCGCCGTCGACGATTCCGTTGAGCATGTCGTAACGACCGATGTAGGCCGGATTGTGGCAGGCGACGAAATTCGGCGCGGTGATCGTGTATTCGCTGGTGATCGGCTTGTCGCCGAAACGCAGGTGAGAAACTGTGATGCCGCCGGACTTCTTCGAATCGTAGACGAAGTACGCCTGAACATATTTTTCCGTGTGGTCGCCGATGATCTTCACGGAGTTCTTGTTCGAACCGACCGTGCCGTCGCCGCCGAGACCCCAGAACATGCATGCCGTCGTGCCGGCCGGCTCCGTGACGATCTCCTCGTCGATCGGCAGCGAAAGGCCGGTGACGTCGTCGTTGATGCCGACCGTGAAGTTGTGCGTGCACTTCCCGTCCAGATGCTTGTAGATCGCCAGCACCATCGACGGCGTGAACTCCTTGCTCGCCAGTCCGTAACGGCCGCCGACAACCTTGACGTCCCGACCGGCCAGCGCCGCCTTGACGTCGAGGAAGAGCGGTTCGCCGAGCGAACCGGGTTCCTTGCAGCGGTCGAGCACCGCAACTTTTTTGACCGTCTCCGGCAAAGCCTTGACGAACACATCCGCCGCGAACGGGCGATAAAGACGAACCTTCAGCAAGCCGAGCTTGCCGCCGCGGGCGTTGAGGTAACCGATCGCTTCCTCGATCGTCTCGCAGCTCGACCCCATCGCCACGATCACCTTGTCCGCATCGGGCGCGCCGACGTAATCGAAAAGATGCAGCGCGCGACCGGTCACCGCGGCGAGTTTATCCATATATTTCTGCACGATTCCGGGCAGCGCGGCATACTCTTTGTTGGTGGTCTCGCGGCCCTGGAAATAGACATCCGGATTCTGCGCGGCCATCTTGGCATACGGCGCCTCGGGACGGAGTGCACGGTTGCGGAAGCGTTCGACATACTTCATGTCGAGCAGATTCTTCATATCGGAGTAATCGAGCAGTTCGACCTTCTGGAACTCGTGCGACGTGCGGAATCCGTCGAAAAACGCCAGGAACGGAATTTCGCTCTCCAGCGTCGAAAGATGCGCCACGATCGCGAGATCGTGCGTCTCCTGAATCGACGCCGCAGAGGTCATCGCGAACCCGGTCGCACGGCAGCTCATCACGTCGGAGTGATCGCCGAAGATCGACAGCGACTGCGCCGCCAGCGCACGCGCCGAAACGTGAAACACCGTCGGCAGCATTTCGCCGGCGATCTTGTACATGTTCGGAATCATCAGCAGCAATCCCTGCGACGCGGTGTAGGTGGTCGTCAGCGCGCCGGCGCTCAACGAACCGTGCACGGCGCCCGCGGCGCCCGCTTCGGACTGCATTTCGACAACTTCGAGCTTTTCGCCGAACATGTTCTTCTGTCCCTGGCTGGCCCAGGTGTCAGCGTACTCTCCCATCGTCGAAGAAGGGGTGATCGGGTAGATCGCCGCAACTTCGCTGAACGCATACGCAACATAGGACGCCGCGTAATTGCCGTCGATGGTCAGCATTTTCTTTGCCATGATTCCTCCGTTGTGTTATGGTCTGTAAAGGCCCGCGGGCCCTTACTGTTTGAAAAAAATTGTCTCACGAAAACAATCTGCAAATAATATAAAAGAATTTACACCGTCAAACGTTTTTTTCAAATTTTTTATTACGGTTTCCCGTAATTTTTCCAGAGATTCGTTCCGGATTGCGAAAAAATCCATATTGATTCCTTCTTTATCCATTTTGCTTCCGAAAAAAACGCGTTATATTATGGCAGAAAGGGCACGTTCTTTACTGCCGAACAATGAAAGGATTTGATCCATGCGCAACGTCAGAATTGGTGTTATCGGCTGCGCCGGCCGCGGTAAATTGGCCGACTGGGCACATCAACCCGGAAACGGATCGGAAATCGTCGCAGGTGCGGACATTTATCCCGAACAGCGTCAGATGTTCCTCGACCGCTACCGGGAAAAATTCAACGCACAGCCGGCCGTCTATTCCGATTACCGGGAGATGATCGAAAAAGAACAGCTTGACGGCGTCATCGTCACCTCCCCCGACTTCCTTCACGAGGAACACGCCGTCTTCGCGCTGAATCATAAAATCGCCGTCTATCTCGAAAAACCGATCGCGATCTCCATCGAGAGCGCCGACCGTATTCTTGAGGCGGCCTACCGCAACCGTGCCAAACTGGTCATCGGCCACAACATGCGTTATATGGCCTTCACGCGCAAAATGAAGGAGATCATCGACCAGGGAGTCATCGGTGAAGTCAAAGCCGTCTGGTGTCGTCACTTCATCAGTTACGGCGGCGACGCCTATTACCGGGACTGGCACGCCGTCAGGAAATACAGCAACAGTCTGCTGCTTCAGAAAGGCGCCCACGACATCGACATCATCCACTGGCTCGCCGGCGGACGGACCGTACAGGTCAACGGCATGGGCGGATTGACCGTTTACGACAAGCTTCCGCGCCGTCCGAAGGGCGAAGAGCGGATCAAGGAAGGAATCCAGTCCGTCTGGAAGGAGGAACATTTCCCCGCAACCAGCCAGAAGGACTTCTATCCGGAAATCGAAGTCGAAGACATCAACATGATCAACATGCGTCTCACCAACGGTGTTTTCGCCAACTACGAACAGTGTCACTTCGCTCCCGATGCCTGCCGCAATTACACCGTCATCGGCACGAAGGGGCGGCTGGAAAATTACGGGGACTACTCCCCCGACAGCGACATTCAGGTCTGGACCCGCCGCAAAGACAAGTTCCGGCTCGAAGGCGACATCACCTACCGCGTCAACGCCGACGACGGAAACCACGGCGGCGCCGACCCGCAGATCGTTCAGAGCTTCGTCGATGCGCTCCGCGGAAAATATGACGTCTGGTCGACGCCGCAGGCGGCCCGCTACAGCGTCGCCGCCGGATGTCTCGGCGCGGAATCGATCCGCAACGGCGGCGGCTGTTACGAAGTTCCGGCGCTGCCTGATTATCTTGAGAATTTTGATTTCGCCAGAGCGGAGGAGAAATAAGTCTTATGCGAGTTCTCATTACTGGAGGGGCCGGGTTCATCGGCAGTCACATCGCTGAATATTTCCAGAATAAGGCGGAGGTCCGGATTCTGGACAATCTGCGCAGCGGTTATCGCCGCAACCTCGACGGGCTCGACGTCGAATTCATCGAGGGCGACATCCGCGACCGCGCCGCAGTCGCCCGGGCGATGCAGGGAGTCGATTACGTCTTCCATCTGGCGGCGATGATCAGCGTACCGGAATCGATGACCAAAATCACCGAATGCGTCGACATCAACGACACCGGCATGATCGTCGTGCTGGAAGAAGCCGCCCGCGCCGGAGTGAAGAAGCTCTGCTTCAGCACCTCGGCCGCGATTTACGGCGACAACCCGGAAGTGCCGAAACGTGAAACGATGTTTCCGGAACCTAAAAGCCCCTATGCGATCACCAAGCTTGACGGGGAATATTACTGCAAGATGTTCACCGACACCGGGAAACTTCAGACCGCCTGTTTGCGGTACTTCAACGTCTTCGGTCCCCGGCAGGATCCGAAGAGCGCCTACGCCGCGGCGGTGCCGATCTTCACGGCAAAAGCGGTCGCCAATGAACCGTTGACCATCTTCGGCGACGGCGAACAGACGCGGGATTTCATCTACGTCAAGGACATCGTCGCCGCCAACGTCTTCATGGCCACGCACGAATTCACCGGCGTCTACAACATCGCCTACGGCGGCAGAATCACGATCAACGATCTGGCAAAGGAGATCATCCGTCTGACCGGTTCGACTTCGCAGATCCAGTATCTGCCCGAACGTGCCGGAGACGTCAAGCACTCGATGGCGGCGGTGGACAAACTCAAAGGTACCGGATTCGTACCGCAGCACAGCTTCAAGGAAGGGCTGGCGGAAACGATCCGGTATTTCCAGAGCCTCAAAACGCAGCATTGATTTCATATCAATGTTCAGTTCGCCGGGCGGCGGATGATTTCCGCCGCCCGGCGGACGCAAGTTTCCGTGATGAATCGTTGCCAATGTTGTATCGGAGTTCGGAAAGCCGCCGTTCTGTATTGAAATCAGCAGTCGCCGGGAATACTGTGGATAACGAATCCGGGCAGGATCGTCTCCGCAGGCGCTTCGTCAAAACAGTCCCGATAGACAGACATGCCGCCCTCCTCGGAGAGCGAGCACAGCAGACGAGCTTCTGGCGGCAGGAAAAAGGCTTCACATCGTCGCGCGCACTGAACAACACATTTCCCCCGCGTTTCAACCAATGTTTCAAATCGTTCATCGCGCCCCGGCCGAAACCGAACAATTACACCGGCATTCAAGAAAATTGCCGGAATTATCCCCGATTCCATTATAAATTTATCAGAGACATGCCTCGTATATGAGTTTACCATATACAACTTTTAAGGGATCGGGGAAAATGATCTTCATTGTCATGTATTCTGTCTCCGCTCAACTCGCAACACGGAACAATAAGTCGGGCGATTGCCGGGAAACTTGCCCATGACGAAAGGCATTCAACATGCATTCCGTCTCCGACTTTCTTCATATCGGCACCCAAAGTCGGATTTACGAAAATTGTTCTTTTGCATTGCTTCAATATTACCGTCATTACACCAGCGTACGCAGCAATACTCAAGTCCGATTCCGTGACGCCATTGCTGGCGTCAGGCAGGGAAATGAAAATTGCGGCCCTTTAAAACGTCATTGCCGTTAAAAAAGCCGCAATTGAGCAAAAAAAATGGTACACCCAAAGGGATTTGAACCCCTAACCTTCTGGTCCGTAGCCAGACGCTCTATCCAATTGAGCTATGGGTGCACTCTTATTTAAAAAAATGGTGCGCTCACGGGGACTCGAACCCAGGACCCAATGATTAAGAGTCATTTGCTCTACCAACTGAGCTATGAGCGCATCTGTCACAGCACGGCCTTTCCCGTTCTGCACTTCTTAATATAGAGCCCTTTTTCGCTTTTTCAAGCTCAAATATCTTTTTTTTACGTTTTTTTTCCATTGTTTCACCGCTTGCGGTTTGAAAATCTCCCGGAATGCGATATTATTAATGAATAACATGAAACCGTTTCAATCATAAAACCCGCCCCATTACACTCCGGAACTCTCCGGAAATGGAGGCTTCACTTCCGGGAGGATATTCTCATGGCACTCATCCGTTCGGCATCCAATCCGATTCTCTCCGCGGCCGATATTCCGTTCGACGCATCACTCATTTTCAACGCCGGGGTCTGCAAATTCCATGGAAGATATGTAATGGTCTTCCGCAACGACGCCGGGTTCTCGCCCGACGGTTGGGATTGGAAAGACGTTTACACCAATTTAGGCATCGCCTTCAGCAACGACGGCATTCATTGGGACGTCCGGCCCGAACCGTGGAAATTCGCCGCCGACCTCGTCGCCACCTCGCCGGAAATCTTCCGCTTCTATGACCCCAGACTCACGGTGATCGACGATTTATGCTATTTGTGTTTCGCCGTCGATACCCGCCACGGCGTCCGCGGCGGCATCGCCAGAACCGCTGATTTCGAGAAATTCGAAATTCTCTCGCTCTCCACTCCGGACAATCGCAACATGGTGCTCTTTCCGGAAAAAATCAACGGCCGCTTCTTCCGACTCGAACGCCCGTTTCCCGAATACAGCCGCAACTATCAGGAAAGGTTCGACATCTGGGGATCGTATTCCCCCGACTGCCGTTACTGGGGCGAAAGCGAAGTGGTGCTCGGAGTCGAAGACGTCCCCTTCTGCAATGCGAAAATCGGCCCGGCCGCTCCCCCGATCAAAACCGAACGCGGCTGGCTCGCTACTTTCCACGCTACATACAAAGATCCCGAATGTGCACTCCATGGGTGGGAAGTTGCCAACAATCCCGACGCGGTATGGCACAAGAAATACCTCGCAGGTCTGATGCTCCTTGATCTGAACGATCCACGCAAAGTGATCGGCATTTCCTCCTCTCCTCTGCTCGAACCACAGGAGAAATATGAACTCGAAGGATTCCGCGGCAGCGTGATTTTCCCCGGCGGCATGATCCTCGAAAAGGACGGCGAAGTGAAGATTTATTACGGCGCCGCCGACACCGTCGAGTGTCTCGCCACCGCGCCCGTCGAGGAATTGCTCGCACAAATCACGCCTTACACCCCCCGCTGCCGGGCCTGAAGATCGTATTCCATCTTCAATCGTTCCGCCAGCCCCGAACAGCGGACTGTTTTCCGTGCCAGCGCCACGGCGAGTATTTCCCGCGTTCCCCGGATCTCGACCTGGCGTTTCGCCCGGGTGATCCCGGTGTAGATCAATTCCCGGGTCAATACCGGCGTGTCGCGTTCAGGCAGCAGCAACAGCACCGATTCGAAACCGGAACCCTGCGACTTGTGGACGGTCATCGCAAAAACCGCTTCATGTTCGGGCAGTTCCGCGATCAGAAACGAACGATCCGATTCCGGAAAACAAACACGGGGCTCCCCGTTTTTCTTGCAGACGATTCCGATGTCTCCGTTGTGCAATCCGGTTCGGCGGTCATTGCGCAAAATCATCAGCGGCAATCCAAACCCATAGGAAGTTGTTTCCAATCCAAGCTGTTCAAGCATGATCCGGTTGGCGTTCAGCACGCCGAACTCCCCTTCCCGCACCGCGCAGAGAATCCGGAAACTGTCGAAAAGCGCAAACGCTTCAGAAAATTTCCCCGCGCGCGCCAACATCGGAAGATCGAGCAATCGAGTCCCGGTCGCACGCGTCTTTTCCACTTCGGCACGTAACACGTTCTCAAGTTCACGCGAAGAAATTTGCCGGGCGCGGAAATCAGGCCGATCGCACGCGAAAATGAATTCCGCAAGCTCTTGAGCATCCGGAGCCCCTTCCCGGATGCGGGAACTTACTTCACCGAGCGTCGGCGCGGCGGCGAAACGATGTGTCCGTGTCAATTCCGTCACCAGCGGTCCGGGATATCTGCGAAGCGGAAGCTCCCACCCGGTCACGCGCCGAAAACCAACGCGAACCGCTTCCGGACAGGCATTCACCTCCACCCCGGAACAAAGATCGCTGAAAACCGACCCCGCCTCCACCGCAGATAATTGATTTCGGTCGCCGAGAAACACCAGCCGGGCGTCCGGCCGCACCGCACGCAGAAAATGAGCCATCAGTGCAAGTGGAATCATCGAGCATTCATCGACTACGATAAGATCATAAGGCAACGCAGTTTCCTGATTGAAACGAAACGTTCCGTCCGCGCGCGGCGCCAGAAAGGAGTGAATCGTACCGGATGGAAGCAATTCCAGAAGAGCGCGCGTCTCACTTGAAATATGCAGCTGCGCCGCCGCTTCGTGCAGCGCCTCGCGCATACGGGACTGCGCCTTCCCGGTCGGTGCGGCCAGCGCAATCGAAAGCTCCGGATTTCGTTGCAGTTCCAGTGCGAGCAACGCCGCGACAATCGTCGTTTTCCCGGTTCCCGGCCCTCCGGTGATGATCGAAAATCCCGCGGCGCCGGTCGCGTAAATCGCCGCCTGCTGCCAATCGATTTCCGATGCGCCGGAGGCGGCTTTGAAATAATCGTGCAACCCGGCCAATGCCCCGGGGGCGAGTTCGAAAGGCGTTACGGAACGCGCCGCATATCCGGCTATCCGCCGCGCAACCTCGCATTCCGCACGGTAAAATCGGTATAAATACAAACGGCCCGCACCGTCGAGAACTACCGGTGCGACACTTCCTTCCGGCGGAAACACCGCACGCCACGCTTCATAATCAGGAAAACACTCCTTCTGCTCCGCCCCCGGAATCGCAGCCCCGGCAAATTGGTTCAGGTCAATGCAGCTGTCGCCGTTCCGGAGCGAACGCATCAGCAGCATCCCCGCCGCGGCCAGTTCAATCGCGCCGGGACGGAGCGTGCGCATCAGAAATTCGCCGAAATAAAAATCCACCGCTTCAAATCCGGCCGCTTCACGCATCCGCTGCAAACTTTGCAACTTCATCCGATCACCTCCTCCAGCGCCTCGATCAACGAATACTCCGGTTTTTCGTAAAATATCCCCCGTCCCGGATGTTCTTCGCTCAAGCCGCGAAGAAAAAGATAATAGACTCCGCCGAACAGCGTTTCATACTCCGTCCGGCCGAAACGGCCGAGCTTCAATCGCAGATATTTCACCAATGCAACAATGTAGATCAAGTATTGCAGGAAATAAAACGAGTCGCACATCGCTCCCCTGAGACGATCCGGTTCGAAATTCCGTAATTTTCCCCCCAGCCGGTTCGACTTCCAGTCGATGATGAAATATTTCCCGTGATGACGGAACACCAGATCGATGAAGCCGTTGAGATACCCGCCGCTGATCCGGAAGAACCAATCCTCCCAGCCGGCGGCAAGTGCGCCGAACCGTTCCCGCATGTAGGAATCAAGCCGTTGACGCAGCATCCCGGCATGAAATGATTGACGGAAACGGTAATAAAATTCCAATTCGCTCAAACGGTCGCCCGCCTCAAGCGAATTCAACGAAAAAACACAGCCGTCCGCATCGGTTAGTGTTACATTCAACGTCCGCCGGATCAATTCCGCGGTGAGATGGAGGATTTCGTCCGCACGCTCCGGATCTTTCAACAAACCGCAGTTTTGCAGTTGAAATTTCGTCCGGGCAAGAATTTCCTCATCCGTCGCGGCGAAGTCGATCTTCTCCAGAATTCCGTGCCAGGCGTTTCCGGTGGCGGTTCCGCCGGGCAGCGCCAGTATCGCATTGTCGGCAATGAAAGTTTCCGCAGCGTTTTCCGATTCCCCATCACATTCATCGTAATCGAATACGTGTTCACCATGGCTGCCGTCCACCTCCGGAATCAGACGCGAATAACTGGCAATCCGCCACTCCCGGTCCACCTTCAATTGCAACGGCGGAAGTTCTTCGAGCAGAACGGGCGGAAGTTCCGGAGTGTAGAATCCTTCCGGTTCCGGAAGCAGCGTTCCGGAAAGCTCCGGCGGTATCGGAAGCGGCGTGCTGGCCGCTTTTGACGTCATGTCGGAAAATCCCACGACGCCATCGGCTTCCGGAATCATTTCGCTCCCGCGAGCCCCGAGAAGCCACGTGGGCGCGGTTCCCGCCCCGTGCCGTTTTCCGATCAGCAGCACACAGCGGTATTTCGCACGGGTAATCGCAACATACGCCAGGCGAAGCAATTCCTGGAACGTCTCACTCGAAGAACGACGGCATGATTCCGGATCATCGCCGAGGTCGAACTCCCATTTGCCGTCATCGCGGTGGTAGGCGTTGCGCCGGTCTGGCGGCGCGTTGTCCGCGGCGTCACGCGCGGCGAGATTCGGCAGCATCACCACCGGAAACTCCAACCCCTTGCTGCCGTGGATGGTCATCAAAGTAACGGCGTTGCGGTCGGTTTCAAGCAACTGTTCGAACTCCTCATGACTGGTCGGTCCGGAAGATTCGGCGATGCGGCGCATGAGCGCTTCGAGCACGCTCCGCGGCGCGGGCGCCTGACGAGCCTCCTGTTCAAGCAGATCGCCCAGCTGCAGCAGATTGGTGAGTTTCCGTTCGCCGCCGAGTAATTTCGGATAACGCGAACGAATCCGGAACATCTTCTGCAGCGTCCCGAACATCGCCAGAAACGACTCCTCCTCCCAGATCCGGTGGAGTTTGAAAAACCGTTCCTGATACACCGCGAATTCGGCCATTCCCTCTTCCGTGTGAAACGCAATAAGTTCCGGGAGCGTCACGCCGCAGAGCGGCGTCTCCAGGGCCCGCACGATTCTGGAATTGCTTCCCGGATCGACGATCGCTTCAAGTACCAGTTGCAGTTCGGCGGCATCGCCGGACGCAAAAACGTTTCCGGTGCGGGAAAAAACCGCAGGGATCCCGTATTGATTCAGTTCGGTTTTCATCGCTTCCGCCTCGAAACCATTGAAAACCAGCACCGCGAAATCTCCGGGACGCAACCGGCGCGGGGGATCTCCCGGGATTCGCCACTCCGGATCGTTCAACATCGCCAGAATCTGTCCCGCGGCGCTCCGGCGCAGCAATTCCGCATTCGCCTCCGGCAGCTGCACGATCGAAAGCGGCACGGGCGCTTCCGCGCCCTTGTAAAGCAATCCCGGTTCGGGTCGTCCGTCCGCCTTGACCGGAGCGATCACCGGAGGAAACGGAATCGCCGGATCCGCAAACGGCTGGCGATGGCCGGCAAAGAGCGTATTCACCGCTTCGATCATTCCGGCGGATGAGCGGAAATTCTGCCGCAACGTATATTGCCGCCCCCCGGATGCGATCAGTTCCGTCTTCGCCCGGCGGTACGCGGCGATGTCGCCGCCGCGAAACGCGTAAATCGCCTGACGCGGGTCTCCGACCAGAAAGAGCGGCGCAGCGGCGTCGCACCGGCGGAATATCGAGGCGAAAATCTCATATTGAAGCGCATCCGTATCCTGAAATTCATCGATGATTCCCGCATCATAACGCCTCTGCAACGCCGCAAGAAGCGAAGAACCCGGCCGCTTCAGCGCCGCCGCCACACGACGCGGCAGATCGTCAAAGGTTTGAAAATGACTGCGCTCCTTCTCCTCTTCGAATGCCGCGGCAATCTCAACGGCGGCTTCCCGGCACACCACCGGAATAAAGGCGGAAAAATGACGCGTCAGGTCAGCCAGTGCCGTAAAAAACGGTTCCTGCAGCAACTGTTCAAGCCGCATTTCCCGTTCGGCGGCGGCCGCCTTGCCGCGCCGGTTCAGGTCGCCGCGCAATTTCTCCGGCGCAACCGCCTGTAATGCGGCTCGGAATCCCGGCGGCAACTCCCCGCCTCTTCCGGTATGGAAACGTCGCAACGTCTCCAGATGGGGACGCAACGCTTCAAGTCGGGAATTTTTATTCATGATCTCATCGAGCACCCCCAGACCCTCCGGCCACGGAACGCTCCTGAAACGTTCGAGCATCACGGACAATTCACTCAAAATCGCTTCGCTGTCGAGCGAATCGGGCCATCCGGTACGCAGCACCAATTCCGGTTCGGCGATCTTTCGACCGGCAATCCGCGCCAGACTCTCCGGCGACAGCCGCGCCTCGGACGCGAATAAATTCCGCAACGCCCCGTCCCGTCCGGCTCCGTAAAATTTCCGCCGGTAAAAATCCCGCGCCAACGCCAGAATTCGCGGCCCTGACTCCTTTTCCAGTTCGCAATCGAAGAGATTCCCGCTCTCAAACGCATTTTCCGTCAATACCTTGAAACAAAATCCGTGAATGGTCGAAATTACCGCATCATCAAATTGCAGCAATGCAGTGCGGATTCTTTCCGCCGCCACTTCCGGCTCCACGCCGCGCGCAAACATCGCCTTCAGCAACGCCTCCTCCCGGGAGCCCGCCGCCGGCTCCCGCAGAAGGCGCAGCACCGTGCGAATACGTTCGCCAAGTTCCGCGGCGGCGGCATTGGTGTAGGTCACCACCAGAATCCGATCCACCGGAATGCCGCATTCGGCCACCAGCCGGGCGAAAAGATTCTGGATGTTGTAGGTCTTTCCGGTTCCGGCCGCCGCTTCGACCAGATTGAAGTGATCCAGCGGACAGTTGAGCGAATCAAAATCATTCACCATCGCAACGCACCCCCTCCGGAATCTCCGGAAACAACACTTGCGCCAGGCGAAGAAACTCCTCCTGAAACTCCGGTTCCGCAAAGCACGACGCCTCAAAACAGCGTCCGATCGCCGGATCGTCCAGATCGCCGGGCGGCGCGTCGGCGAAGTTTGCACTCCGGAACTTCCGTTCGGCGGCACGAAGTTTTTCCTCCTGCGCGCCTTTCGCCTCTGCCGCAGCAAAGGAACTCTTCTGAAAAAACGGCAGCGGTTCGCACCACCCCCTGCGGTAGAGCGCAAATAATTGTTCCAGCCGCTCCCGGGCGCATCGCTCCGAAACCGGCGCAAGACGATATTCCAGAAAAGTGCCGCCCGGCTCCAGATTCAACATCCGCACCTCCACCGGACCGACTCCCGCCGCAGTCGCCGCAAGCTGCCGCAACGTTCCTCCAAGCAGATGCCGGGCGCGGAAGGTGGATGGCGAAATCAGCAGAAGTTCCCGTTCATCCCGTGAGAGCGAAACACTTCCGGAAAGCACCATCGTGCCGCATTCCACCCGGATCTGCCGGGGATGCATCCGGCACAATCCGACCCGATATGCCGCCGGAAGCCGTTCCAGTTCCTCCCGTACCGCCGCAAAGCAACATTTTCCCGGCTCCCCCGCCGGCAACCGGTTTGAGAACCGCAGCCGGCGATACCCCTCCTCGGCGGAAATGCCGGCCAGCAGCTGCGTCAGCATCGTCGTCCGCAGCTGATAGAGTTCCAGCGCGTCCAATTGAAACGGTTCACTCTCCGGCGGCACATCCGGCGCGTCCGAAAAAAACAACCCCGCCCGCTCCCGCAGAAACGACGCCGCAGGCGCCCGGAAAAACCGTTCCAGTTCCTCCAGCGTCAGAACCTCCGGCGCCTCGCCGGAGGCGTGCAGTTGCTGACGATGTTCCGTCTGCGCCGGTTTCGTTTCCGGAAACTCCAACGCCGTCCGAAGCGTTTGCGCCGCCAGAAAGTCCTCCTGCGAATAGGAGCGGAAATCCGCACCGGCACCAGGGGTGAAATATTGGAAATCAAACGCCTGCAGCCGATGTTCCGTCTCTTCAAAATGAAATCCGCTCTTCAAATAATCGAGCAGTTCCACCAGCGGCACCGCCGGCGGGAAACGATCCTCCCCGCGCGCCGTCTGTCCCTGATAAAAGATCAACAATGCACGACGCGCCGATTGAATCGCCTCCAGAAAAAGATAACGATCCTCCCGCACCCGCGAACGATCTCCCGCCCGCGGCGATATTTCCAGCAGATTGAATCCGGTTTTCAGGTCGCGCCGCGGAAATTCCCCGTCTTTCAATCCGAGCAGCGCCACCACCGACATCGGTACGCTCCGCATCGGAACCAGCGAACAGAAGGTGATCCGCCCCCGCAGAAACGGATCACTCCGCCCCGGCGCACTCCAGACCGCATTCAGATATTCAAGCACTCCTTCCAGCGGCAGCGGCTGTTCATAATCCGTCCGCGCCGCGTCCTCCTCCAGTTGAAGAAGCGCTCCCCGCAGCGCGGCAAATTCCTCAAAATCATCCGCAGACGCAAGAAAAAATGCGTCCAGCACGTTCAACAACTCCCGCGACCACTCCCGCGGCGGCCGCTCCTCTGCAAGACGCCCCTTCAAAGCGAAGAGCTTCTCCAGAAATTCAAGAAAACGCCCGAAGGCGACCGCATCATCAGCACCAATATTCCCCACCGGAAGCGGCAGAGACGCTTCCGGATTCGCGCCTTCGTCCGAATCCGAATCGTTCCACGTCTCCATCGCAATTCCGCAGAGCAGACGATCCAGTCCGAGACGCCACGAATACTCCTCGAACGCCACACCGCAACTCGATTTCCGATCCGCTCCATCGACCCCCCAACGAATATCCGCCGCCTCCAGCCATTCATTGACCAGCGCAATGCTCTCCCCGTTCAAACCGAAACGACGGGAAATCGCCGGAATCCCGAAAAGTTCAGCCACGCGCACCGTTTCAAACCGTCCGTTCCGCGTCTCCAGCAACGCCAGGAACGCATCGCGAATGCGCCCCGCACCCGGTGCCCGATCCGCAATCGCGTAACATTCCGCCAGCGGACCTCGACCGAACACCGCTTCAATTGCCGGAGCGTAATTGTTGATGTCCGGAGCCATCACGATCACATCGCGCGGTTGTATGGAAGAATCCTGCAGCAAGTCGAGCAGCCGGTCATGCAGAATCTCCACTTCCCGCCGTTCGCTGTGGCAGTTGTGCACCGAAATCGAGCGATCCAGCGGATCCGCCGCAATCGGATGTCCGGCAACGACGCCGTCTCCGTCGGACCGGCGACCGCACATCGTAAAAATATCCTGCTGCAACATCCGCAGCAGCGGAGTGTCGGCACGGTAGGAGTCCGGACCGGGCTCCTCCCCCGGAGCGTATTCGACAAAGGATTCAAACGCCTCGCAATGCGCCACACTCTCCGGCAGCTCCATGATCCGACGGAAGAATTCCCGTCCCTGCCCCCCGAGCGCCGCCAGCAGCGGGTTGCCGTTCTCGAAATCCGCCCCGCCTCCCGAACCGTCTCGCCGGAGCAGGCGGCTGATCTCCCGGCGGCTGTATTGATCCGACCAGTATTCGCAACAGGGGTTCAGATAGAACAAATGAAATTCGGTAAACTGTGCCAGTTTCCGGAAAAACATCAAATACCGCTCCGGCAGCGCTCCCACTCCGAACAACGTCACCCGACCAGGCAGTACATGCGTCGGAACCGATTCCAGCCGGAAGAATTCATCGAAATAATCGAACAGCCATTTCCTCCGTCCCCGTTCCGAAAGCTGCAGAAAGAGCCGCCGCTGCCAGTCGACGTTCTCTGGCGCCCCCCCGCCGTCACGCCAGGATCGCAGCACATCCGCCCGGTAGATCTGATATTGATCGAAAATCTGTGCAATCCTCCCGGCAAGCTGCCAGCGTTTGAGATGCCGGGAGCCGGAGTTGAAATACGATGCGATCTCCGGATAAGATGACGCCTCCTCCGCCAGAATCGCGTCAATCCGCCAACGCAGCAGCCGTTCCGACGACGCCTCCGCATCCAGGGCAAAACTCTTCGGCCAGAGCCGTGCCAAAGTGCGGTTGAAAAAATGATTCAGAAACGGCGTTTCCACATTGGCCGCAACCGGAGCGTGTTGCGCAAGACTCTGCTTCAGATATGCGGCCATCCCCTGCGTCTGCACCACAACGGTTTCGGGCACAAATGGATCCGACGGCGGACGAAGATATATTTTTTCCGCAAAGAGCTCCGCAAGTTTTTCAAGTTTGTTTGACGTGTAAAGCTGAAAACTCACCGTTTTATTCTCTCCGCTTGTTCCTCCGCCGATGCCGCCGAGTCTGCCGAGTCTGCCGATGCTGCCCCCGTCAGAACAGAAACATCCGCAATCGCCACGCCGCCCGCCCGCAACAACGCCGCAAACGCCGCGCGTTTTTCCTGATAGGAAATCGCCGCCGCCGCCGGACTTGTGGACGGCAGCTGCCGAATTTCCGGATTTCCCGCCTCCCACAACGCGGGAAACTCCTGTTTCAGAATCCGGTATGCGGCCGCGCCGTTGCAGCCGATGATCGTCAGAGACGGCAACTGTCGCACCAGCCAGGGGATATCATTCGGAGCGATTTTCTCCATATGAACATCCAGGCTGCCGAAGCGCCGGGCCGAGGCAACCACATCCCACAACGCTACGCCCGCAGCGTTGAGCCGCACAATTCGCTCTTCATACGCCGCCTCCCGGGGAATGCCGAGCAGTTCGGTCATGATTTGCCAGAAGGCGTTACGCGCATGCGCGTAATACTGCCCCTGCCGCAACGATTCATCCCCCGGCAGCGAACCGAGGATCAACACCCGGCAGTCGGGATGGTACGCCGGATAGAAGGAGTATTTGCGTTTGCTGTTCTTCATGCCCCGTGTCGAGTGGCGGAATATCGCTTATTCCGCAGGAAGAGTGGGAGCGGGTTGCGGATTGCTGTCAAGACCGACCAGACCGCTCGCCTTCGGCGGGGCAATCTCCGGAGTATTCGCCTCGATATCCTCTTCAACCACGTCCTCCGCGCTGAGCAATCCCGCTTTCGGATCCTTGAAATCAACCCCGGGTCGCGCCTGGGTTCCTCCGGCGACAAACACCCGCCCCGTCATCGGATCACGCAGCAGCGACGGAATCGTCTCGGTGGTTTTGTAATAATTGTCGGCGATGTTGCTCCCGTCGAGCGAAAACGCCAGATAATGGAAGACCCGCGGCGATATCGGAATGAGGAGATGCAACCTGCTCAACATGTCGATCTCCGTGCGCAACGGTTCGGAGGCAAACATCCGCCCGATCTGAATGACGCCGTAAATATGCGTCTCATCTTCCACAATCAAATAGAGGTATTTATTATGGTTTTCCGTCAGAACCCGCACCGTGTAGGTACGTTCCTGCGCCTTGTCGCTCTTGGGGCCGTCTCCCAGTTCGGGCACGCCCACGGTACGCTGCAACATCACCGCACCGGTATCCACGGCAAAACTCACATCCTGCGTCTTGTAATCGCTCGGCAGCACGCTGTGCGAAACATAGGCATGAATCCGATAACGTCCGCTCTTTTCCAGATTGTAATAACGGTTCACCGGAATGACCAGTTTGCGCGTCCCGCCGGGCGCGATGATCAAACCGGTCACGCTGATCTCCTCGCCGTCCAGCTTCGGCACGATTCGACCGCGGGAGTCCGTGATTTGAAACAGAATGAATCCCGTCAACCGGGGATCTTCTCCAAAAACCAGCGCGCGACCGGTTTCATTCCGAAGCGTCACACAGGCGAAAATCGGTTCGTACTGCATGTAAACGCTGCGGTTCAGCGTCAGGTTCATCCCAACCTGCGCGGCCGCGCTCCACGTCAGAAACAACGCTGCGGCGAAGCTAAAGATTCTCATTTTCATTTTTGAACCTCCATGCTGGCTAACTTATTCAAAATATCATCCGCGATTCTTTCCCCGTCAAGTCGGTGGCACGCCGGAGAAATCCGGTCAATGGGACACTCCCGTTTCAAACAACGGATGCATTCCAGATCAAGCTGGTAAATCTTATGCTGTTTCCCGTAAGGCCCCGTCCGCGCCGGATCCGTCGGCCCGAACAAGCCGAAGACCATTTTTCCCAGCGCCGCCGCCGCGTGCACCGGACCGCTGTCGTTGCTGAGCACCAGACGCGATGAACGCAGCACTTCCATCATCCCGGCTAGCGACGTCTTCCCCGCCAGACCAAGCAATGGAAAATCCGGGGGCAACATCCTCGCAAGTTCCTCCTGCAAAACAAGATCCACGGATGCTCCCAGCACGGCGAATACCGCTTCCCGCCGCGCCGCATGTACCCGGCGGATAATCTGCGCAAAAAGCGCAACCGGAAAACGTTTGCTCTCCCAGCGCGCTCCGGGAATCAGGGAAATCAAACATTCCGGCGCCGTTCCGATCAGACAACGCGCCTCTTCGACTCCGGAAGCGTTTTCCGGCAATCCGCCGACAGGCGGCGCCTCGTTCTTCCCCGTTACCGCGTTGACGAGTGCCACATAACGCTCGACCGCATGAAGCTGATTGTTCACCGCAATGCGCCGATGGTAAAAAAAATGAGCCGCCGATTCGCGCGGCGCGGCGAATCCCGCCACGCGCCCCCGCGCAAGACCGGCGAATACCGCACTGCGAAACAGACCCTGAAAATCAATGATAAGATCGTAACGTTCACGCCGCAACGCCCGAAGCAACTTCAAAAATTCCCCGCCGAACGTCCGCAAATCTCCCATCTCCTTCCGGCGGAAAAGAATCCGCCGTTCGATCGGACAGGGGGCGTAATCCAGCACCGCGGCGAACTCCGGCCGCACCAGAAAATCGATCTTCGCATCCGGCCACGCCGCATGAAGCAGCGCCAGCGCCGGAAACACGTGCAGAATATCACCGAGACTGCTGGGTTTGATGACCAGAATGCGGTCGGTCTTTTTCCGTTCGCGGATCATGAATCCTCAACTGCCGGCAGCCAGCCGGAGCGCCAGACGTTCCGGAAGGCCCGCGTCAATAATCTTGTTCTGCGCCGAGGCGATGTCATACGGAAGCCGGTAGCGCGTGACCGTCCGCGCCGCCGGATCGAATACGGCAAAACTGCTGCGCGGATCACGGTTGCGCGGCTGACCGATGCTGCCGATGTTGAAGAGATATTTGAACCCGGCCTTGATCTCGACGGTCAACTCATCCGGACGGGTGAAGTCCACATTCGCGTCGGGGTCGGCGGAGTTGTAGACCCATTCGGGAAGTTCATCGATCAACCGTTCGTTCATCTTGGTGATCGGTTTCTTCGCAAACGCCACCGGCACGTGCGAGTGTCCGCAGAAGCACACCTGCGTGAACTGATAGGAGAAATTATCCGCCGCGTGGTGCACATCAAAAATGTACCCCCAGTTTTCCGGCGAATCCAGCGTCGCGTGCACGATCGTCGAATTGCAGCTCGGAATCGTGCTGCGGAACGGCATGTGCACCAGCCACGCAAGTTCCTCATCCGTCAACTGTTCCCGCGTCCAGTTCACCGCGAACTTCGCCACCGGATTGAAACCGGACATCTCCGTATTGCCGTTGGCGGCGTATTCATCGTGATTGCCCCGCACCATCGCAATCCAGTTCAGATCCCGAACCCGATAGAGGCATTCGCGCGGTTCGGCATTGTATCCGACAATGTCGCCGAGCGAAACAAAATTTTGAATCTCAAGTTCCCGGCACTTTTCCAGCACCACATCCAGCGCGTCTCCATTCGCATGGATATCGCTGAGAATCGCGTACTTCGCCATCTTCTGCCACTATCTCCGGATCTTTTTGCGCCGATCCCATCTGAAAGGCGCCGACCTCTTTTGCTGCTTTTCTGACTTGTTCTTCCGCCCCCGCCGCCGCGCGCTTCGCATTCAACGAAGCGGAGTGCCCCGGACGTTGTAAGCCGGATTTTGTTCTCCGCAACGCTGCGGAGCGGCAATCATCTGTCTATGCGACCAGAACCCGGGATTCTAAACGCCGCGAGCAACGGCTCATCCCCTATTTGGTCTTGCTGCGGGAGGGGTTTACCATGCGGCGCGGCTCTCGCCTGACGCCCGGTGGGCTCTTACCCCACCGTTTCACCCTTACCTTCCGCGCGAACGCGAACGGCGGTATACTTTCTGTTGCACTGGCCTTCCCGCGGCGTATGGTCCGCGGTATCCTTCTTCTTCAAAAGGACTCCCTGCTCTACGCAGTCCGGACTTTCCTCAAACCAGCCGTAAAACGACTGATCCGCGACTGCCCGCGACCGGAACACTCCATTCTACTAATATACTCACCCCTTCGAAAATATACAAGAGCCTTTCGCGATTTTTTTCCGATATCCGCCCCTTTCCCGCTTGCGGCATCCTTCATCGGTGATATATTACTTCAAAAAACGGAGGTCACATGGACGGCAGCCCGAAGCCGGAAAAAAATTCGTTCCACTTTTTCCTTTCTTCGCGCCGATGCTTCATTCTGATTGCGGTCATCGGCTGCGCGGTCCGGTTCGAACTTTTTCAAGCGCTGCTTGAATCGCCGCTGCGATTTTTTTCCCGTGTTCCCGGACTGGATATGGAAACTCTTCTCACCAGAGGAGAATGGGGCGTTTCCGGCGGCCCGATGCTCACACCGCACCGTTTGATGGTTGCGGCGTTCTGGGCCGCGAACGGCGCAGTGCACCGACCGGAAATGATTGCGGCCTTTCAAATGCTGCTCGGGATTATCACCGCTTTGTTGACGTTCTGGTGCTCTCTTCACTTGACGCGCAACCGAAAAGCTGCGCTCGTAACCGGCGTATTGACCGCGGTCTACGCCCCATTGCTTCTCTATGAATGCGTCACGCTTCAGGAATCGGTGGTGACCTTCACCGGGGTCCTCAGTTTCTTCCTCTTTCTGTGGAGCAGGAAACATCATTTCCACGGATGGTACGGCATTCTCTGCGGAGCGGCACTCGGGTTCGCCGCCATCGGGCGCCCGACGGCGATTTTATGGGCCTTGGGCGCTCTCGTCTGGATCGGCTGGTATGTCTGGAGGAAGCGTCATTTGCGATGGTCTCTTTTCGCATTGGGGGGATTTCTCTTCCTCCTCGCGTTCACCACCTGGTTCAACTGGAACGGCTGCAAATATGTCGGCCCCTTCTTCCGCGTGGGACAATACGCCGTGAGCGTAAATCTTCCCGCATCCGCCGTCCCCTCCGATACTGTTTCGCCCTCCGGAATCGATACGACGGCCCGGCGGATCGCGGGGGTGGCACGGGTCGGAATCAATGCCGCAAGCCGGATTCCGCTGCTTTTCTCCGTTCGAGAAATCCCGGAAAACCTCAATTATTATTTCCTTCGCGAACGACTCTGGCCGCTGCCGGTGCTGCCGGGACCGGCGCTGCTGATTCCCTTCGCACTGGCCGGGACGCTGCTGGCGCTCTGCCGATTGCGGCATAAAGAAAGCATCATCCTCGGATATATTTTCCCGCTTGCGCTGCCGCTCTGCGCAATTTACCCGGTGGGACGTTACCGGTTGATGCTCATCCCGGCATTCGCAATTGCGGCAACTTACCCGTTTCTGCTCCGCCTGGGGGACAACCGGCGACGGGGTGTCGTCATCAATTTTGCACTGGTTGCAGCTGCATTTCTGCTCAACTGGAATCAATTCGGAGCGATTTCGCGTTCGACGGATCTCGTTGCCTGGGCGCTCGCGCAGGAGGCGCAATCAGGAGGTGTGACCGAAGAATCGTGCAACTCCTTTTATGAGGCGTTTCGACTCTCCGGCGGCAAAAATCAATCGGCCGCGGTCAATCTTCTCTCCCGTCTGATCGGCGCAAACGCATTCGACTCCGCCGAAAAAATCGCACTCCAGACTCTGGAAGCCGGCTCGGAAAATCCGCACCTGATCGCCTATTATCTCGGCTTGATCCGCATGGGACGAGGTGAATTCGCCGAGGCCGAACGCATTTTTGAAGCGATTCCACCGGAAGCAATCGAGGCCCTGCAAATGAAATATCATTTCTTCTACGGCGAAACATTGCGTCTTCAGGGCAAATACGATGCCGCACGCAAGGCCTACGACCGGGCGCTGCACGCTCCGGGTTCTCCGGAATTCGCCGCGTATATCAATGCGGCGAAGGCGCGCCTCTCAAACAACGCGCCTGCGCCGAAATAACTTCCGTCAACCGGCAGCTCCATCCCGCCTTGTCGGTCAATGGTCAACGCAGGAAGGAAAACGCTTCGATCGTTACGTTCCCTGCGAGATCTTCCGCCGCGGCGGGCGTCCCGATCGCACCGAGATGCCCCCAGCGAATGCGGGACGCCGTCGGAATCTTCACCGGTGACGCCGCACTCCAGCCGGTTCGTTTGAACTGCGCCAGCGGGATAATCACATCCACGCTCTCATTCTCGGATGGCGCAGGCAAATTCTCATAAATTCCGCTGACACCGCCTTCTTCCTGCAGAACGCAGACCATTTTCATCCCGGCGGGAATTTTCCCGCGGTAGGCGAGACGGACGAACCGCGCCTCCGGAGAAACGCTCTCTTCGGGCATGTTGTTCCGCGCATAAATCCAGTTGTGCTTGCCCGGCACCGCCGTAAACGTCAGGGAATGATCCTTCCACGCCGCCGCAGCGTCGTCGTTTTTCGAGAGATCCCAGTACACCTTCGGCAAGGTGAACACATCGGGCGCGGGAGCGGTCAGAAGATCAAGGTAACGGTGTTCGAGACCGCCTTCGCCGTTCTCGCCCTCCGACGCGATTTTACGCACCGGAGGCAACATTCGTGCGCGACCGTCGACCTTCGCCGTGACCGGAATGATCGCCGGATCTTCGCCCGGATCAAGTTCGATTTCGCCGATCGTCAACCCGGCATTGAGTTCCACTTCCCGCCCGGCAAGCTCGGTCCGGCGCGGCGCTTTCAAATTCGCCCAGTAAAAGAGCCGGGGCGCGAATTCCGGCGCAACCCAGGCGCCTGCGTTGTAGACCGGTGCTTTCGACGCGACGCCCGCCGGCGCCCGGAAGGGATAACAGACCACCAGTTTTTCCTTTTCCACCCCCGGCTGTTCGCCGTTTTTGAACCATTGATTGTAATAGCCGACGATGTCAAGAATTTCCGATCCCTTGTTCGAGGACGGCCAGATGTCATGATCCTCGTTGAGATCGTTCCAGGTCATCGTGACCATGCGCGTCGCTCCCGCTTTCATCGCGGCGTTGTAGACGTCGTGAAGGCGCTGGAAATCCGGCTGGGTGTAATCCCGCCGCCGGCGGTGATACCCGCAGCTCTGCGTCCAGTAATAGGGGATTTTATTCAACCGCGAGGAGATATCCGCCTGATACTCCGTCAGGCACGCCGTCGGCGACGCGGGCGCGAAGAAATAAGCCGCTTCGGCGATGTCGTTCCATTCGCCATCCCGGTCGTGCGGTCGCACGTCGGAGACAAAGAAGAATTCGTTGCCGCGCTCGCGCAGCTCCTTCCACACCTCCCGCCAGCCGCCGTCCGGCATCGGAGCGCCCGACACCGGGGCGGCCTTCGGCGCGTAAACGCAGTCGGTCTGGAAATGGATGATCCCGACTTTGCCGTTTTCGCGCCACTTCGCAGGAGAATCCGGTGAGAGTTTCAACGCACCCTCCAGGATCTTCACCCATTCCGCTTTGGTGATGTTCCGGTATTTGGGATACCGGGCCGACTGGTTGGCGACATCAGCGAAAATGCCCAGCTTCAAACCGGTCTCCTCCGCCGCGCGCATCCATTCGAAATAATTCGAAAAATAATAGAACGGCTCGTTGATCGTCGTCAGCGGCCGCGACGGATCGTAATCCGGAATCGGCAGCATGTCGAAATAAACCATGTCGAAATTCGCCGCCTTGATCCGTTTCATGTGTTCGAGCGCGGCGGCATGTTCGAGCGCGGCATAACCGTCACCACCGTACAGAACAGCCTTCTCCGGCAGCCGCACCAGCGGCAGCGGAAAATTCCGACTCTCATTCGGAGCGTTCTTACAGTTGCGGTAATCGTAGGAATCCAACGCCTCGCGGGCAACCGGGCTGATGAAGGAGAGCACCACCACCGCAGTGTCGCGTTGAACTTCGGCAGAAACCACCAGTGTCGCGCCCAGAAGCGCCGCAATTAAAATTCGCTTCATAAAATCACCACCACGCATAATAAACTTTTTCCGAATTATACAATTCACTCCATTTATGATATTCCACATGGCCGTCACCGAATGTTACGTTGCACCCGTCCGCGTGCCAGTCGGCCGGCTGTTTGGCTCCGTTTCCCATCCAGTCGACGTGGGTGCGCAGCCGCGACTCCCCTGCCGTCAACGGCGTCGAGCCGACCCGGCGCATCATCGCATCGGACAAAACGATCCGTCTCGCCACCTGATCGCTCGAACCGCGCAGTTTACTCTTTTCGCCGCGATTGTATCCCCAGCCGTACCCCATGAGCGTCCCGTCCCAGGTGATGGGACCGAGCGTGTAGGGAGCGTATCCCGCCCCCCAGTAATCCGCCGTCGACTCCTGCATGGCGCTGTTGACGCTCGGACAACTCCAGACGCAGCCGGGGTTCCATTTGACGCTGCCGGCAGCCTCGCTGGTCCACTCCTTCACCGGAAGATACACCGCGCATAAATTAGTCCACCACCGCTTGGTGGCGTCACTCGAATGTCCGGTTGCATTGGCCAGCGGATAGAAGTCATTGTTGTCTCCACGATAAAACGCAATCGACGACATGATCTGTTTGAGGTTGGAAGTGCATTGCGCGGTCCGGGCTCGTTCCCGAGCCTGATTGAGTGCGGGCAACAGCATTGAAGCAAGGATGGCGATAATTGCGATAACAACCAGTAATTCAATGAGTGTAAACAGCTTCCAACGCATCGAAACTACTCCTTTTGTTTTATGGTCGTTCCCTGTTTCCAGGAGGCTTGACAGGAAAAGCCGCCGAACGGCGCATCCGGTGTTCGAATCCGCTGCAGCAATATCTCCACCGTGAACGCGCCGAAACGGGCGGGATCGAATTCCAGGCGACTCCACTCTTCGATATCAGCGATTTCTCCGCCGCGGTTGGCCAGCGTGACCACGCCGATGTCGCGTCCCGGAACCAGACCGCGCGCCCGGAGGAGATCCGCGCATCCGGGCAGAAAATGATCGTCTGCGATATACAACGCGTCCGGCGGGTTCCGTTCGAAAAGCGCCCGAAGCGAAATTGCCAGCCCGGCGCCGAGCGGTCCCGGCAACGTGATGACCTCCTCATAATCCAGCCCGGCTCTCTGAATCGTCCAGGAGTAACAACGTCGTTCCGGTTGTGAACCGTGGACGATATCCTCCATGGTCACCAGCGCGATCCGGCGATATCCGGCCTCGACAAGTTTCAGCAAACCGCGGTGCAGCGCTTCATTCGTATCGAACTGAATCAGAGGTTCTCCGGAAATCGGGACGCTGCCCGTCCAGTAATAGACCATCGGCGGAGGATTGCCGTCGAATGCCAGACGTGCGGCGGCGTTGAAATTTTCCGCCCAGGCGTTCTCGACAATATAACCGTCGCACGGCGCCCGACGGAGTTCTTCGGCGAGCTCCTCCGCGGTTTTGAATACCTCCAGCCCCTGTTGATATTCGCGATACGGAACGGGGATATGGCCGGCTTCGCTCAGGCTGAGGACGACGCCGTCATAGAAGTTGCAGTTCGTCCGGGTCAGCAGCCGGATTTCGGCGGGAAGCCCGATCCGCAGACGCTGACCGTCAAACTGAATCGCATCGCCGGAGTGAGTTTCACATGCCGGTTGGAAAATCTGGTCCGGCAACACCCGGGTCCGCGCGGCAACCATTTCGCGCGGAGGCGCCTTCTGTTCCGGAAACACCTTCCGCACAAATGTCCCGGAACCCCGGCAGCGCGAAATGAATCCCCGTTCCACCAGATCGTCAAGCGCACGACGGATTTTCTGGCGGCTTTCTCCCAGAATGCAGGCAAGATCCGGTTCGGAACGCAGTCGAACCCCGCCGCGGCAAGGCGGTTGACTCAGAAAAAATTCAAAAAGACCGATCAGTTCATCCCGTTTCATCCAGCCAATCCCTCAATAATGTTTGGATTAATTATGATTCAACATGTTTGAAAAAGCAACTGCATTCTCTGCATCGAGCAATCTTTTTTCCCAAAAAATGGACAATTCCAGCGTTATTTGTCCACCCTCAATCGCGAAAACACCCGCCGGGCGTTTTCAAAGAAAACCTCTTCATGGTGTTCTGCCGGAATCAGTTCCCGGATCAGCGCGCCATAGGCTTCAAGATTGGTGAGCGGCCAATCCGTTCCATAGAGAAATTTCCCGTAATCGGACAAATAGGTAATCCAGCATTTGAGATGTTCCACATAACCATGATAATGCGTCACAAACCATTTCGGCTCGAAATTCCCGACCGCCAGCCCGGAAAGATCGATGAAGACATTGTCGTTCTTTGCCGCAACTTCCGTCGCGTCGACGATCCAGGGGTTGCCGAAGTGCGCCATGACGAACCGTGTCTCCGGAAAATCGGCGGCAACTTCATCGATCGTCAATGGATGCGCATATTTGACCAGGCCGTGCCCGCCGGCGGTATCTCCGGTGTGGAAAACCACCGGCAGCCTATGGCGGCCGGCAAGTTCATAAAACGGCCGGTAGTAGGCGTCCGCAGCATAACGCTTCCGGTATCCGAGATAAATCTTGATTCCTGCGCAGTGCGGGTCGCGAAACTGTCGTTCAAATGCCTCAAGGAGTGTCGGAGACGGCTGCTGTGCTCCCGCCGATTCATCCCCGTTCACTCCGGCACAGTAATAAAGTTTATCGCCCAGCTCCCCGGATGCGAAATCCGGTACGCCCGGTTCCTCTGCTTCCGGATTGCCGCGGCCGGTTCCCATGGCGACTGCCGCACAGATGCCGAGACGGTTCATCTCCGAAAGAAGGTGTCCCGGCGAATTCACGTGGCCGGCGGCAAGCGCGGTGTCGTCGAATCCGCCTCCGCAATGAAAATGCATGTGCGCATCGATGATTTTCATTTTATTATATCCTCCATTCTCCCGCATTTTTTTATGAATAATAATATAAAGCGCTTCCGATCAATGTCCAGGAGCGGTACAAATCCTTTTCTCCAAGTCTTCGACGGTTCCTGACATAACTTCCGGGCGTTATTCCCCCAAAGCTCAACGATGAAATGGGAAATCGACCGCCGTTGCACCGGGATCAATTGACGCCACGGCAACAGGGATTGCAATGTCGCTCAATCCCTTTTACTATACACAGCAGCCACGCAGATTTCAACAACGCTCAGCCCTGTGCCTTCTTCAAGCGTCCGTTGCACGCCGCGACCGACGCGGTTCCGGTGTGAGGAGAGACGCGGAAATTCCGAATCGATTGACGGTTCCGGCAAATGAACCGTCTTCGTGTTCATGGCGGAACACCCGGCCGTCGCCGCGAGGCCGTATTTGAATTCCTCCCATCCGGATATTGCGGTCGGACTCGAAATTCTGAACAACTCGACCTGGTGTGAAATGCCCGTCAAGTCAATTTGCAAGGTGAAAACAACGTCTTTATGAAAGGTCGTGCGTTTTCAAAATCCCGGGCCGAGTTGCGCCGGAAGCTCCGGAAGCTTCGGAAGGGGGGCGGCACGCCCAAGATCGGACGCCTTGCCTGACGAACCGGATGAAATTCTATTCCGGCGCTTGTAATCGGAAAACAGGCGGGATATAGTAATTCAAAGGATTTTACACCAGTGAAAAGTTGTCCCCACGGGGGAGAGGCGCAAATGCGGAACTTCACCGGACAGAACAAAGGATTGTACTGCCATGGCTCCGGATTCAGATCAGTATGTTGGCGTAACGGAAGAAGAAATGACCCTGGAACATTATCCCTGCGGGCTCGAAGCCGGCAATTACATTGTTCCGAAGGAGGATATTTATGTTACCGATGAAGCGGGCACCCCATCCCTTTACCTGAAAAAAGGGACGCGCTGTCTGGTGCTCACGGGAAATCCCCGGGAGCCGGAGATCATCTGGTTCAGAGTTTGTGCGACGGGAGAAGTCGCCACATGGGATGAAACGATTCCGGACTTTTTTGCGCCGGCGCCTCCCTGACCGGCAATCCGGAAAACTTCACCATCCCTTTCGATCCCGGCACGTTTGAGGAATGAGACCGTGAACTCGTATTCACCTGGGGCGACGTAGAAGTTTCCGACGTGGATTTCGTTTTCCGATGGCGGGTTCGGGCTTCTGCCGGAAAAACGGAATGACGAGTAAATGCGCCGGTTATCATTTTCTGCTGCATATTACAGGAAGTTCGAGTTCAGTCGATATGAAAACATGGATCAGGCTTGGCTTCCTGACGCGGGAAAATCGAATATTCCAAACTGCCAGCAGGCATCCGTGCCCTCCATCGGCGGGCAACAATATCAGGAACACAGAACATGAACTCCTTTCTTGATCGCTGTTTTCACTATACCTCTCTCGGCAGTTCCCTCAGAACTGAAACGATCGCCGGACTTTCCACCTTTGCGGCGATGGCGTACATCATCTGCATTCAACCTGCGCTCTTTTCCGGACAGATGACCGGTACCGTAACGGGGATGCCGTTCGGGGCACTCGTCACGACGACCTGCATCGCCTCCGCCATCGGCACGATCCTGATGGGGGTGCTGTCGAACTATCCAATCGGACTTGCGCCGGGGATGGGGACGAATTTCTTTGTCATGTTCAGCGTCATGGGGGCCTGCGCCGCCGCCACCGGGGGCAAAGTCGGAGATCCGGTGGTCTGGCAGACCACGATGGGGGTCGTCCTGATTTCGGGTATTCTTTTTCTGATCGTCTCGTTTACGAACCTGCGGCAGATGATGCTCCGGGCATTGAGTCCGTCGCTGAAGATCGCCATCGTGACGGGAATCGGCCTCTTCATCGCAATGGTCGGACTCAAAAACGGCGGAATCATCGCGGTGGAAAACAATTTAATGACGCTGAAGACCGCGGTGCTGGATCCGCCTTCCCTGATTTTCTTCACCGGCCTGCTCTCGATTGCGGTTCTGCAGCATTTCAAGGTTCGCGGCAGCATTCTGATCGGCATTTGTTTATCCGCGCTGGTGGCGTTATTATGCGGCAGAATTTCGTTCCATGGAATCGTCGGGCTCCCGGCCGACCCGATGCCGCTGGTGTTCAAGGCGGACGTCGGAATGGTGTTCCGTCATATACTCGAACTCCTGCCGCTGATTTTCCTTTGTTTCTTCATGGATATGTTCGATACGATGGGGACCGTCCTCGGAGTCGCGACCAGTGCAAAACTTCTGAATAAAAACAATGAAATCGACCGGATTGAACGGATCTTCGCCGCGGACGCCACCGCGACCGTCGTGGGCGCTCTCTGCGGACAGAGCACCGTCACCTCGTATCTGGAAAGCGCCGCAGGCGCAGAAGCCGGCGGGAAAACCGGTCTCACCGCCATCGTGATCGGCGTTTGTTTTTTGCTGGCGATGTTCTTCACCCCGCTCATCACGGCGGTGGCGGGCTATCCACCGGTCACCGCCGGCGCTCTGGTCGTGGTGGGAGCAATGATGATGCGTTCCATTTCGGAGATTCACTGGGACGACTGTACCGAAGGAATTCCCGCCTTTCTTATTTTCGCAGGCATTCCCTTCAGCAACAGCATCATCGGCGGGGTCTCCATCGGAATTATTCTTTACCCGTTCCTCAAAATCTGCTGCGGGAAACGCCGTGAACTCAACTGGTTCATCTGGCTTGCCGCCGTGGTACTGATTCTCTATCTGATTTTGCTCAACGGAAAATGAGTGCGGCAGGAAGAGGTGATTCCTCCGGGATTTTTCTTTTCGGCCGGGAAGAGATCGCCGCGTCATCGGTATTGCCGTAAAATATCGTATACAAGGAAAGAAAAATGATTCCAGACTCTTACGATATTGTCGATTTGCTGAAGGAGTTGGACGCTGAGAAAAAATCCATCGCGGTGCGTTCCGGAATTTTCACCTTTCTTCTGGGAATCGCCTATCTTCTTGTCGGACATTTCATCTGGGAACAGATGGTCACACCGTGGAATCTCCTTCGGCAAATCGCCGCTTTCCTGCTCGCGCTGATTGCCTGGCCGCTGCTGCTGGGCGGATTCGAATGGCTCAACCGTCTGTTGCTGGCCCGCTGGCCGCGCTGTCCGGTGTGCCGGAAAAAATTGAGGACTTTCCTGCCGGCGTTGAGACGCTGCCCGGAGTGTCACAACGTGATCGCGTATGACCGCAGGAAACGCCTTCCGGGTTACACACTCCCGCCGTCGGAAACGATGCGGGCCCGTAATCCGAATCAGCGGAACAACTCCATCGGGATGGTGATCGGACAACTTCTGCTGTTAGCAGTAATCTTCATTCCGCTTTTTCTGATACGGGGTTTTCTTTTCCCGGAAAAAAGAAGCATGGATGTGAATCTTCCGCGCCTGACGGCATCCTGCGTTACGCTCCTGGGAGTTTTCGTTGTCTATTGTCGATTCATCGGAGTTGCCGGTGTAGAAAAATTACTGAAATTGATCGTATGGATTGATCGAAGATGTGACAAGCTCAACCGCAAGCTCGATAAGAATTACCGGAGCGTGATTCCCGCTTCAGAACACCAGTGTCCCCACTGCCACGGGGAACCGGATCCCCGGATGGCTGCAGTTACGGGCAACTGCAGCGCCTGCGGCGCGCCGCTTCTGGAAAACCATCCGGAACCGGATACAGCGGAGATGATGGCCTGGAAGAAATTGCATTGCTATGCGAAAATTCAGCGTATCGGGCTTACCTATACACTTGGAATCGCGCTGCCGTTTCTATTTCTGCTGGATATCTTTCAGAATGACTGGAAGTTCTGGGTAATCGGCGGCATTTTGTTTCTGGGAATTCCCCTGTTCTGGTGGAGCGTGATACTGCGGAGTTTGCGCCGGAGGTGGCAGTTGAATTTCCGCTGTCCCGGGTGCCGTTATCAGAACGGGCCATCGCAGAATGCCACGGCATGGCGGTTTCTGTTGCAGACCGGTCATTGCGGTAACTGCCGCCGCAAACTTGTCCGCGATGACGATCTGGATTCTTTCCGGCGCCCTGGGACAGCGTGAAAAACATCATGACATGGTTTGATTATAATAAATGCTTTGCATCGTAATTGGTGGAGGTGGCGGGAGTCGAACCCGCGTGCCGACGAGGTCCAATGAAGACGTCTACATGCTTATTTTGTCTTTGATTTTTTTCGTCCTTCCTCGAAGCCGACAAACAGGCCTGAATCCGGACTATTCTTTCCTTTAATCTCGCCCTGAACCGAAAGACGATTGTTCAGAACCAGAGCGCTGAATGACGCCATGATCCCCTAGCACTCCTCAGGGACGACAGCGTGGCGGGAATTAAGACGCCAAAGCAAACTCTTCGTTCGCAGTTATCGTTTCGACCGATGTTTTACGAGGCCAACGATCATCCTCGGCATGCAATCAACACCCAACCGGGCCGGTCGAATCCGGAACACCCCCATATCGGTAT
>CALXNS010000017.1 GCA_944389815.1 uncultured Victivallis sp.
CGGTACGCCACTCCCATTTCGAAGAGGTAATCCGGCAGAATTTCTCCCGGCGGTATCTGCCCCGCAAAACCGGAATTTCTCCGGAGCATAAATCATAACTCCTGCTTCCCGCACCGGAAAAATCAAACCGTTCGAGGCTCCGCCGGACGTTGAACAATTGTACCTTGTCAGGCCACGTTGAACGCATTTCAGCATAATGTACACAAAAAAAGAGGAAAAATACGTGTTTTGTGTGTACATTTTTTGTAATTAATGTGCACATGGCCCATAATTTAATTGAAAGAAAACAAAACAGACGAGGTTTTCATGCTGCTGAAAGAACGGGCGAATACCCTGGGAGCGGAACTGCAGAAAGAACTGAAACATTTCCGCACGGGAAGCAAATTTTACGGAATCCGCGACATTCTGTCACGTTATCATGTCAGTCGCCGGGTGGTGGATCTGGCCTTGAAAACGCTGGTCAACGACGGGTTGCTCGAACACCGCAGCCAATATGGTTACTACGTGCGCAATTTCCATCGGCGGCGTAAAATCATTTTCTACCACAACCAGTGGGTCAACGAGGAGCTGCGCGAAATCTCCCTCTATTTGCAGGAAGAATTCAAGCTTCTGGCCGATTATTACGAAATCGGCGCCTTCTCCTATGATTACCGGAGCAATCTCATTACCCTCCTGGAACAATCTCCCGCCGACGTGCTGGTCGTCTGCCCGCCGGCCCGCCCGCTCACCCGGGAGGAGATCGTATACGCGGCGGAGAGCCCCCGGCCGATCATCTTCATGGATCGCAACCTGACCGACGCCTCGCTGCACTGCACCTTCCGGAAGTTCGAATACGGCATCATGGAACTGGTTGAATATCTGGTCGGGCTCGGCCATCGAAATTTAGGCCTGCTCGTCGCCGAACCTCTGGTGGGCGGCAACCGAATCGAAATGGACGCCTTTCCGGAGTTTGCCCGCCACAGGGGGTGTCATGTCACGGTGCTGCCGTGCAATGCGGAAGCGGGCAATTATTCGCCGACCCTGGCACACGATGTGCTTTCAAACTACCTTGAGAACCACAAACCGGATTTCACTGCGCTCTTCGTCATCAGCGACTACGCCGCTCAGGGAGCAATCCGGGCGTTGACCGCATACGGCTACCGGGTTCCGGAGGACATCAGTGTCGTGGGTTCCGGTTCCGCGCTCTGCGCAAACTACACGGAACCGCCGCTCACTACGCTGGGGGTGGATCTTCGCGAAAGCATCTCCCGGCTGGCCCGGGAAATTCATCGGATGTGGGAGCGTTTCGACAGCGGGGAACGTCTCGCGGTCTTCTCCGTTCCCAGAGTCACGGAACGCGCCAGCACCCGGCGACGGCGCCTTCAAGTTCCCGCGAAATTGAACGTTCTTCAGGAACAGCATACGTATCGTTCGAATTTTCAACCCAAGGAAAGGAATTGAAAAATGCATCATACATTCTGTCGCAAAATATCCGATACCCGCTTCATGAAACAATTCACATTGATAGAATTGCTCGTCGTTATTGCGATCATCGCCATTCTGGCGGCGATGCTGCTTCCCGCTCTGAACCAGGCCCGGGAACGGGCCAAGTCGATCTCCTGCGTCAACAATCTCAGCCAGGTGGTCAAGGGAGTGATGTTCTACTCCAACGATTACGCCGACTGGCTGGTGACGCACGACAATACGCGCGGCGCCGGGAAAAACTTCACCTGGGGCAAGCAGATGGCTGAATTCACCAACTATCTCTCGAAGAACGTGCTCTACTGCGCCTCGCGACCGCTGGCGCCGACCGACTCCACCGGAGCCGCCACGGCATGGGCCAACACCACGTACGGCATCTACCGGTATGATCTCGACAGCATGGGCTATTACAACGAAAAACTGACCGAGCAGGGAAATTTCGCGACAAAATTGAGCACCGGAGACGCGGTCTACTATTCGATGCGCAAAATGAAGGCGCCGGGCGTCACGCCGATGTTCTGCGACACCGATTCCTACAACGACGCATTCAACCGGATCGGCCAGAGCCTCTGGACCTACAATCCGCGCAAGGACGTCGAATCAGCAGCCGCCTCATTGAACCACGGCAACACCGGAAACCTCGGTTACATGGACGGTCACGTCGGCACTTCCAGCCTCAATGATTTCTGGGTGGACGGCTTCACCCGGGTGATTGTGGGCGGAAGCCTGACTTCCCGGTAAAATCAGAGAGCGCGAAACCCGGATTTCCTTCCAGTCGCCTGTCCCGCCGGCGAAAGATCCGCCGGCGTCATCAATGGAGAATTTCATGTTCAAGAATATTTCATCTGCCCTTGTTTTGTCTCTCTGGCTGACAATTGAACTGGCCGGAGCTGAACTGCACCCCTTTCCATGGTCGAAGGACCTGAATGACCCGGCACACTTCCGTCCTCACAGTTCCGGTGAGTGCCGGATCAGCGCCGACGGCGAAGGCGTCGTCAAGATTCAGGCCGAATTTCCCCCGGGGGTCGACCGCTGGTGCTATCCGAAACTGATCTTCCGGAAACCGGTGGAAAATTTCGAAGATGCCGAAGAGCTTCGCTTCGAGGTTAAATTCGATCCCGATCCCAAAGGGTTTCGTTACGCCTACCTCATGCTCGACGGTCACCCGAATTATCCGCTGCCCCGGCCGGACGGTTCCTGGCAGAAGGTCGTGGTCAACTTCAAGGCGGCGAAGATCGATCCGGCCAAAGTCACGATGCTGGAGATCGGCGCCAATCCCGGAAGCGACAAGCTCACCTACCGCCTCCGCAATCTTGAAGTTCTGAGCAGCAAACCATGGACTCCCGCAACCTTCGACGCGGCCGACGCCATTGTCATTGACGCGCCCGGCACGTTGTTTCTGGACAGCGAAACACCGACGTTCCGCCTCCGCGGCGGCGTTGACCGTCCCGCAGCTTATCTTCTGCGTGACTGGAAGGGCGCCGAATTGCGCCGGGGGGATTGGCCGGATGCGGGCAAAGGAAAACTCCAATTTCCCGGCCTGCCGCGTGGATATTACACGCTGGAACTCTCCGGCAGGGACGGCATTTCCTTCACAGGGACGCGCAGTTTCGCCGTCGTCAGCGACCCCGCCGCCAGGACGCGCAATCCGGAGAGCTTCTTCGCGCTCGATTCGGCGCAGAGCTGGCTGGCCCGCGCCGACAATCGGAACATCCGCTTTCCGACGGATGCTTTCCAACTTGTTTCCGATGTCGCATATCGTTCCGGCGCGGCGATGGTCCGCGAACGAATGCATTGGAGTGAAACGGAACCCAGACCCGGCGTATTCCAGTGGCGGCAGTACAAGACCAACGCCGATCTTTTGCAGGCACGAAACATCCCCGTCCTCGGCATGTATCACAACGCGCCCGCATGGGCAAAACCACAGGACGCCGTTGCGGCGCTGCCGGTGGATCTGCTCGCACTCCATGATTTCGCCAGAGAGCAGGCGCGGGAATTTCAGGGGCAGATGACCGTCTGGGAATTCTGGAACGAACCGGATATCTATTACACGATCGAAGGCGCATGGGATTACGCTTCGGCGCTCAAGGCCGCCTATCTCGGTTACAAGGCGGGCGATCCGCAGCTTCCGGTCGCTCTCGGCGGAATTGCGAAAACGCGCCTCACGCCTTATAATGAGACGCTTATGGCCAATGCCGCCGGAGAATATTTCGATATTTACAGCATTCACTTTTACGATCCGCTGGTGGATTATCCGGAATTGTGCCGGAATCTCTTCGCATTCCTCAAACGCTACAACCTCGACACGCGGACGGCGTGGGTGACGGAAAACGGCTGCCGCGCCGAAGGCGCCGGAGAACTTGACAGTTACATTTCCGGCCTCAAACAACACTCTCCGGAACAGGAACTCCTCGTGGCCGAATTTCTCCCCAAAGCGATGATTCAGCTGCAATTCAACGGCTTCGACCGTGATTTCTTCTTCGTCCTCCCCCCATACGGGGAACAGGGCGGAACGAAGGTCTGGGGCTTGATGCGGCTCGATTACACCGCCAAACCGGCACTCGTCGCATTTTCCAACCTGGCGGCAAATCTTGAAAACGCCACGCTGGAAGGCGCTATCGACCTCGGCGATCCTGCGCTCTGCGCCTATCTCTATCGGCAGGAAGACGGTTCCCAGACGCTCGTCTACTGGACGAAATCGGAACTCGACACCGAACCTTTGAGCGACAATTTGAAACGGAGCGATGAGAAAGTGCGGCAATTTTCGCTTCCGGTTTCCGGAACGCACTATTCGGGCTGCGACATTTTCGGCACGCCATTCGAGCTTGATGCCGCGAACGGCGTCCTCGCAGTGACGTCGACCCGGATGCCGGCATTCCTCAACGGGCTATCCGGCCTCCGGCCGACCAGAAGCCCGCTCCGGTCAGCGGAACGGCAAAATGCCGACCGGAGCGATTTCAATCGCGCGATCGTCTTCCAGACGCAGCTTTCCAATGATTTCACCCTCTCGCTCGACCGGGAATCCGCGGACATCTGCCGGGAAGATGTTTTCCTGAAGCTTACCGCATGGAACCTTTCCGCCCAGGAACAATCCGGTTCGATCGCCATCTCCGGGGGAAAAGTCATCGGCCTGCCCGCAGAGTGCGCCATTCCCGCCTTCAGCAAAGTGGAATATCTGCTGAAATTCACACCCGATATCGACGAAGAGCGCCGGGGGGAGTTCCGCGTAAACGGCCATTTCAATCAGCAACCGGTCACTTCGCTGTTGATTCCACTTACCTGTTACAACAACCTCGATCACCCCGCCCGGGTGCAGGAGTTCCCGGAGATGCTCAAACCGTCCAACTGGCGGGAGAACTCCTCCGGCACGATGGAAATCTCTTTCGACCCGGAAGAAAACGCCATCGCCTTTGCCGCAAAATTCACCCCCGCCGATCACGATCGCTGGTTCTATCCGGAATATTTGCTGCATCTTCCGCAGGAATCTCTGGAGAACGCCATCGGCATCTCTTTTGAAGTAAAGGCCGTTCCGCCTTACGGCATCCGGCAGATGCTGGTCATGGCGACCCCCGGCGTCGAACGCGAAACCGGAGAAGCCTATTTCCTCAAGGCGTCAAGCCCGAGCGACGAATGGGAGACGCGCACGGTTTCCTTCGGCCAGCAGAAGTTCGATCCGGCAACCATCCGGATGCTCCGGTTCGGCATGAATACGACCCGGGACGAAATCTCGTTCCTGCTGCGAAACGTTAAAATTCTCTATGGGAAATAAGATGCTTCAACGCCGCCCTTCGATGTTGCGCAGTGCGGCGTGAAAGCGCACTCCATTTCCCGCAGAAAATCTGGAAAGGATTTTGATCAATGGTAACCGCCATCATCGTCGGCGCGGGACACCGCGCCATCTGTTATGCGAATTACGCGCTGGAGCATCCGGATAAACTCCGCATCGTCGGCGTCGCCGATCCCTCCCCGGAACGCCGCCGGATGGCGGCGGAGAGATTTCATCTCGTTCCGGAACAATGTTTCAATTCCGCCGAAGCACTCGCCGCACTCCCGAAACAGGCCGATGCGATCATCAACGGCACCATGGATCGCCAGCATGTTCCCACCACGATTCCGCTGCTGGAGCGGGGATACGACGTACTGCTGGAGAAACCGTTTGCCGTCAACGTCGAGGAGGTCAAGGCGCTGGAGGCGGCGGTTCGGCGCACCGGACGGAAAGTCATGATCTGCCATGTGCTGCGCTATGCGCCGTTCTATTACGAACTCAAACGGCGGGTTCTGGATGGCCGGATCGGCAAACTTGTCACGCTGGAAACCGCCGAACACGTAAGTTACCACCATTATTCGACCGCGTTCGCACGCGGCAAATGGCATCGGCTGGACGAATGCGGCTCCTCGTTTCTGATGTCAAAATGCTGCCACGATCTCGACTTGCTTACCTGGTACATGAGCGGCATTCCCCCGGTTCGGGTCGCCAGTTTCGGAGGGTTGCATTACTTCACCCGGGAAAACGCTCCCGTGGAAGCCGGGGAACACTGCCTGATCGATTGTCCGATCGAAAAAACGTGTCCTTATTCCGTCCGACAGCTCTACTTGAACCATCCGGACCGCTGGGTTTTCTACGTCTGGCCGGAATTGGAGGAGTCAGGCGATCTGTCGATCGAAGCGAAGAGCGCCCGGTTGAAGGATCCGACCAACCCCTATTCCCGCTGCATCTGGAAAATGGACAACAACGTCGCCGACCGCCAGTCCGTCATGATCGAATTCGCCGACGGCGCCGTCGCCACCCATAACCTCGTCGGCGGAACCAGCAGACCGATGCGTAAAATCCATCTGCTCGGCACCACCGGAGAGTTGGAAGGCGTCTTTGATGACAATGAATTCGTCCTCCGCCATATCGACACCCGCCCGGGGTGTGAAACGCGCGAGGAACACTTCAATTTGAATGATCTCGGCGACACCACCGGCGCTTTCGGCGGCCACGGCGGCGGCGACGGCAATCTGGCGGCGGATTTCGTCTCGCTGGTTGCGGGCGGGACACCTTCGATTTCCTGCACGATGCTATCCGATTCCATCAACGGTCACCTGATCGGGTTTTATGCCGACCAGGCGATGCGCGAACACCGGGTCGTCGAATTCAAATGAATTGAATTGACGGGAAATCAAATCGGCTCAAATCCGATCATCCCTGCACCGAACCGGAAAGCGAAACGTTCCCGGCGCGTTCAATACGGATCTTCCGCAACGTCCCCGGTTCAATGCCGGGCACCGGTTCGAAATGGACGACCCGGTTCGTTCCGGTCCGTCCGCACCAGCGTGCCGGATTGCGGGGACTCACCCCTTCGACCAGAACCTCCTGAAGGGTGCCGACCTGTCCCTGAAGCAGACGCGCCACGCGGGAGTGAAGATCATCAAGCAATATTTGATTTCGCTCCTCTTTGACATGCTGCGGCACCGAATCCTCCAGCGCCGCCGACTTCGCCCCCGGGCGAGGCGAATATTTGAAGATGAACGCATTGTCGAAACCGACCCGGTTGAGCAGTTCGCGCGTCCATTCGAAATCCTCGTCGCTCTCCCCCGGAAAACCAACGATCACATCGGTCGAAAACGTCAGATCCGGAATCGCCGCCCGCAGTTCGCACACCTTCTCCCAGTACGATTCCGCCGTGTACTGCCGGTTCATCGCCCGGAGAATCCGGTCCGAACCCGATTGCAGCGGCAGATGCACGTTGTGACAGCAGCAGCGGCTCGCGGCCATCGCCGCGATCAGCCGGTCATTGAAGTACGTCACATAAGGCGACGTGAAACGCACCCGGAGAAGTTCCGGAATCCGATCGAGTTCTTCGAGCAGTTCCGCGAAGGGCGACACCCCCGGCGGCGGCGGATTGATGTTCCCGCCAAGACCGTAAGCTGCGACATTCTGTCCGAGCAGCATGATCTCCCGCACTCCGGAAGCGACCAGTTCCCGTGCCTCCTCAAGTACGTCATTCATCTCCCGGCTGACCTCGCGGCCGCGCACATAGGGAACGATGCAGTAACTGCAGAAACGATTGCATCCCCGGGTGATCGCGATCTGCCCGTGCCACGCATCCGGAGCGCCCGTCGGACGGAAGTGGCTGCCCATTTCATTCAACACCGCCGCCGACTCCCGGAGATCCGCCACCTGACGACGATCGGCCCGAATCGATTCGAGCAATGGAACAAGCGTATGCAACTGCCCGGTGCCGAGCACGAAATCCAGATGCGGCAGTTCCTGGAACAATTCATTTCCGAGCCGCTGTGCCATGCACCCCAGGGCGCCGATCACGAGATCCGGTTTCTTCTGCTTCAATTTCTTCATGTAACCGATTTTGCCGATCGCCTTGCGCTCCGCCTGTTCGCGGACGCTGCAGGTGTTGAAAAGCAGCACGTCCGCCTGCTCCTCGTCCGCGACGATTTCATATCCCGCCTTCGACAGCATTCCCGCCAGCGCCTCCGAATCGCGTTCGTTCATCTGGCAGCCGTAGGTTTTGATAAATACGCGCATGAAAAGCTTCCCCCGGTTGCCTATTCCCCGCCCAGAAGCGTCAAATTGTCGCGGTGTATGACCTCTTCGTCGACATTCGGACCGAGCACCGCCTGCACCTCTCCGGTGTGGCGTCCGCAGATCTTCAAACAATCCGCCGCATCAAAGTTGACCAGTCCGCGCGCGAACGGAACTCCGTCCGGTCCGGAGATTTCCACCGCGTCGCCACGCCGGAAGCTGCCGCTCACGAAACGCACTCCGGACGGCAGCAGACTGCGTCCCTGTTCCATGATCGCCTGCCGAGCACCGCCATCGACCATCAGCGCCCCGGAAACCTTGCTGAAAAACGTGATCCAGCGCTTCCGCCCGGACAACCTGTGCCGCCGCGGCAGAAAGACCGTCCCGACATCTTCGCCACGCAGAATCGATTGCAGCATTCCCTTCTCACGACCGTCGGCAATCCAGAGATATTCGCCCGCGGCGGTGACGATTTCGGCGGCGCGAAGCTTCGAACTCATGCCGCCGATGGAGAATTCCGAATTATCGGTTCCGCCGGCCATGCCGCGGATCGTATCGTTCACCGCCGGAATTACCGAAAGCCGTTCGCCGAGTTCGCCGTCGGCGTTCCGTGAACGCAATCCCTGTTCCGTCGTCAGAATCACCGTCAACTGCGAACCGGTCAGCGACGCGAGCATCCCGGCCAGCGTATCGTTGTCGCCGAATTTCAACTCATCCACCGAAACCGAATCGTTTTCATTGACGATCGGCAATACCCCCGCATCCCACAAAGAACCGATGCAGTTCATCACGTTCAGGCAGCGACCGCGGTTCCGCAGATCCGCCGCAGTCAGCAAAAGCTGCGCGGTCCGAAAGCCCCGCGCCCGGCACTCCTCGTCGTAGATCGCCATCAGCCGGCTCTGCCCGATCGCCGCGAGCGCCTGAATGCGTGCAAGTTCCCGGGGACGGCGTTTCAAGCCGAGCGCCCGCATGCCCATTCCAACCGCGCCGGAAGAGACCAGCAGCACCCGGCGCCCGCTTTCCCTTACTGCGGCGATACCGGAAACCAGTTCCGCAATCGCCTCCTGACTGGTCAGCAGCCGCGTTCCGGCCTTGATGACGACCTGATGCGCCTGGCTTAGAAGTTCACGGCGCACTGAAAGAGTTTCATTTTCCATAAGAGTAACCATTGTGGATTATCGTTTTCGAGATCGAATTAATATATCACAAATCACTTGACTTTCAACAACGTATAATCTCCGCCCTCCGGAACTTCCTGCAACTCCAGTTCCCCCGAGCGCAGCAACTCCACCAGCTGCAACGCAAAAACCGCATTGAGCTCCTCGTAATACGGCATCGGATCCGGGTCGCGCGACGAAGCTCCGACCAGCAGATAATTCACGTCGGCCTGATGGAGTTCGTCCAGCAGTTCCGCGGCATTCGACGGCGGCGGCGTGAAGAAACGCTCCTGAAACACCGGAGTTCCGATCACATAACGGCGCGGCACGTACAATCCGCGCCGTTCGAACAACAACATGATCCGGGAGTCCGCAGGAGTATTCGCACCGATGAAATCGAGCATTTCAATAAATTCCGGATCCTGTGTCGCGTATTTCAAAAATTCCACCCGTTTGTCCATCGAAGGCTCCACGACCCGCCAACTGCGCCAGTAATGCACAAGTCCGGGCACGAAAAGCGAAAAACATGCCGTCACAATCAAAGTTCCCCAGGCGATCTGCCGCCACCGCAGCGGAAACGACCCCAGCGCCGAAACCGCCAGAAAACCGATCGGAAAATACCACGGCATCAGAAAACGCACCTGCTGCGAACTCAATCCCCAGAAAAGATAGGCGGCGATCACCATTCCAGCCACACACCAGTGCGTTTTCCATCGGCGCGACGCCAGTGCGACCGCCAATACCCCCAGCATCGTCAGATACTGAAGGCCGAGAATAATTCCGTCATACAAATTTTCCGCGTATCCGGCCGTCACCCAGCCGGTCAGAACCCCGACGGCTCCGCTGCCGTACAGATGCGTTCCCAGCCGGGTGTGATACATCTCCACCAGCGCCGCGGCAGATTCCGGCGCAAGCAATCCCGCTCCAAACGGATAAAAAGGATTCCCGGTCGCGGCAAACGCACGCCAGTAGAACGGTATCGCCGCCACCGCAGCCGCCGGAATAAACCACCACATGCCGGAACGCTTCTTCAGAAGCCACGCACTCAGAATCCACATCCCAAAGGCAATTCCGCCCGCGGTCATTTTCACCGCGCATGCCATTCCGGCGCAGAAGCCGCCGAAGATGCCACCGGCAATTGCTCGCTTACGCAATTGGAACATCAGGGAAATTCCCGCAAAAAGATTCAGCGCAATGAAGGGCTCCTGATAAGTTTCCCGGTTCATCGCCAGCATCACCGGTGAAATCGCCAGCACCACCGTCACAACGATCGCATTCCATCGCCCGAAGCGGCGCACCGACCAGTAAAACCAGCCGAAAAGCAATAAATAACTCCCCCATACCAGCAGTCGGGGGAAACAAATTCCCCCCATCCGAATCCCGGCAAGCATCAGAAAATGCGGATAGGACGGGAACCCCGAATACGAATTGTCCGCCCGAAACGCGGTCGAACCTTCCGCAAGATAGCGAACCGGTAACGCCACCTGATAAACCAGTTCATCCCACGCATAGGGCAGCAGCAGCGCGGAACCCAGCGTGAAAATTCCCGCCGCCGCCAGAATGAGCAAACTCCATTTCCGGCGACGAAACGGAAATTCCCGCCAACTCCAGACTCCATACAGAGCCGGGAGCGCCAATCCCACCCACAATACGCCAACCGGCACGCTCAGCACGGCGGAATTCAAAAATAAACACGCCAGCGCCAGAAGATTCCCCCCCAACACCGTCCCTGGCAGCAACATCCGTGACGGTCGAATTTCACCACCTCGACAATACCGTTTCCCGAAGCAACCCTTCAACAGCGCCACACCGATTCCGGTCGACGCGAGAAACACAATCCCCACCGCCCCCAATGCTGCCGGCAAGGGCGCCAGCAAGCAGGTGATCCATTCATCGAGCGTCATGGCCATGTTCCGCTTCCCATTGTTTCAGAATCCGTTCCCGGTCAATCGCGTTATCGTCGATCTGCGGATAACGGAACAGCAAACTGAAATGATCCGGCGTCAAATCCTTGAGTTGCAGCCGGGCCAGAAAATCCCGCTCCGCCTCCAGCTGCTCCGCGCGCGGCGCCCGCATCTGCTTAAGCACCATCAACCGCAACCCCGCCGTCAGTGACCCCACCGGGAAATAGAGATCCTCCCGCTCGAACCAGCGCAACGCCTCCTCCACATTTCCCGAAGCCGCATACGCCCGCCCCATCCATTGCGCCGCGTGGGAATAATGGGGAATGCGCAATTTTTCAAGTTGTTTCAACAACCGGATCGCCTCCTGCGGATTTTTCCGGTCGAAAAGCGCCATCCGGGCGGCAAACGTCAGCGATTCCGCCCGCGGCTGAATGGCCAGCGAACGCTGTAATTCCAACTCCGCAAGATCAATTTCGTTGCGTGCGCGTTCGCATTGCGCCCGGTGAAGATGCACTCCGGCCCGCAACGTCACCACGCCCGCAACACAGGCAATCAATATCAGCACGATTCCCGCCACACGCCGCACCGTCCTGTACGGCAAGGCGTATTCCGGCAGATGATACCCCCAGAAGCATCCCCCCAGCAGCAACGCCGTACCCCCGGACAACGGTTCGCTCAACAGCACATCCAGCATGCCATGCAGCAGCAACACCAGAAATCCCCAGCCCAGAATCCGTCCCATTAAATCACGACGCCCGGCTCGGCAGATTCCGCGGAGAATCGCCACCGTCAAACCGACGGCGAAAATCACCCCGACAATACCAAATGCGCCGGCATAAAACAATAATTCATTGTGCGGATGCGGGTGGCGGTCGCTTCCGTGCGTTGAAATATAATATTCACCCGGCAGATGCAGCGGAAGTTCGAATTCGGTTCGCGCGGCTCCAACGCCGGTTGCCCATTCAAGCGAGGCCATTCGAACGCCGCCGCGCCAGAGTTGAACCCGAGTATCGCGCGCAATTTTCCCCGCCAGAGGATAATCCTCCGCACTCCAGGTCGAAAACTCCAACAGCAATCCGAAGAGGATGCCGCACAACAAAATACATCCTCCCACGACAATGATCCGCCATTTCCGGGAAGGAATGTTCAAAAGCCCATATAAAATTACCATCGCGGCCAGTGCGGCCACCACGGTTCCCCGCGACCAATAGCCGGGAAAAATCAAAAGCGTCAGAGGTAGAATCACAATGGAAAGAATCAAAACCCATAGACCGCGTTTCTTCAATGGCAGCAGCCCCAGCGCCACCGGCAGCGAAATCCACAGCAGACTCTGATTCCAATTCCAGTTCCCGGTCAAGCCGATCGGTAAATTGACCGAAGCAAGCCGTTCCACAATCAACAACAGCAGTCCGCCGATCCCCAATATCGTGAAAAACATCGGAAAACAACGCCGCAATTCCGACGAATATGCCGCCCCCGCCAACGGAAACAACAAATAGAAAAACGTCGCCCCCCACTGCTCCACACTCCAATGCCCCGTTGCCGCGAGCACACTCTGAATCAGTGCGATCAACACCATGCAGATCAGCACCACGCGCGACAACCGATCGCGGCGCCACAACAATACCAGCCGCCCCGGCGAAAACAATAACACCCCGCCGGCAATCAACGATAACAACGGCAGCGAAAACATCAGCAGCGACGCCGGATAAATCACCATTTCCGGTCGCAACAGGCGCAACCAGTTCGCCGGATACGCCAGCAACAGCGCCAGCAACAAAACCCATACAGCAAAGGGGGCTCTTTTCAGCGTTTTTATTGAATCAATCAAAATCGACCTCGCCCTGCGCCATTTTCGCACTCAAACATCAAGTCACGTTTCCAATACATGGAAGCCGCATTCAAAACTGAAAAAAAACATGTTCCGGACTCTCATTTCGCTCCGGAACACTCCCGCCTCAAGCTCATCCACCCGAAACGCAATATCGCAAAACGTAAAAAAAGGGAGGCTCAAATGAGTCTCCCTTTTCATCGAACTCAACCGAGCGATTAGTTGCTCTTGTCGCTGAAGTCCGGGTTCGGGGCGATGTGGACATAACCACGATTCGCGCTGTTGTACCAGCCCTTGCCCGAGAAGCCCTTCACATGACCACCCTGGAACAGGATGTTACCGAAATCGGAGTGGTTCGGGGAGTTGCCGTTACGGGAGGCGTTGGTGCTGGCGCCATCGGAAGCGATGTCAGCCGCGATACCGGAATCCGAACGACCGTAGATTTGGGAATCACCTTCCATCATACCGCCGCAGAACGCGTAGTCGCAGTTCGCATCGGCCGTATCATAGTTCAATTCTTCAGTGCCGCTGCCCGGAGAAGTCGTCGCCGACGGGCAGATATAGACCGAGTAATCCGGCAGATAATCATTCTTGCGCAGCAGTTCCAGACCATCGGCACCCTGCGTACCGGCGCCCGGCAGACGGCTGTCATAGTCACCACCGTACTGCTTCAGAGCAAGACCGATCTGCTTCAGGTTGCTGGTGCAGCTGATACGACGGGCCTTTTCACGGGCCTGGTTCAGAGCAGGCAGCAACATTCCCGCCAGAATCGCGATGATCGCGATCACGACGAGGAGTTCGATGAGGGTGAACCCACGACTTTTCTTCATTTCTTTATCTCCTTTTGATTATTTCCAGTCCGGGGTGTATTGGCTAAAAATAAATATAGCCGCGACATCTCCGCGCTCGTTATATATATTTTAGCAAAGAATTCCGAAATATGCAAGAGCATTTTTAACTTTTTTTATTTTTTTTTCGCCTCATGCGCCTGCAACCACTCAATCCTTAATAAAAAAATTCGCCAAAATCGATCCCCGCCGCTCTTCTCAGACGCCGGTGCTTTCCAGCATTTGCGCCAGCTGCCAGTAACGAAAATAAAGATAAAGCAACGCCCCCGTCAAAATCAAGGTCAGCAATATTAACACAATAAACATATTCCGCCCGATGAACAATCCCGCGTGCTTCAACGGCGACGCATTTTCCGCCTTCGGCGCATAACCGGTCTGAAACGCAAAAATATCTTCCCGCAATTCGGAAACGCTCCCATATCTTTGCCCCGGCTCTAGCGCCATCGCCTTCATGCAAATCGCCTCCAGCGCCCCCGGTACATAACGACCCTCCGGCGACGCATCCGACGGCGGAATCAATTCACCCGTTACCGTTCGGCGCAACACCTCTTCCACCGGAAGCCGCGACAGCGGATTCGTCAACGCCAGCATCGCATACAGAATCCCCCCCAGTGAATATATGTCACTTCGCGCATCCGCCGGAAAACCGTCTGCCGTTATCAATTCCGGCGCCATATAACCGGGCGTCCCCTTGTTTCGTCCGTCACTGTCCTCCTGCTCAAAACGCCGGGCCAGCCCCCAGTCGAGAACTACGACTTCTCCGAATTCGCCGATGTTGACGTTTTCCGGTTTCAGGTCAAAATGACCCACCCCGCGGGAATGCGCAAATTCAATCGCGTTGCAGATCCGAATGAAGATTTGAAGCAGACGAACCAGGTTAAATCGCTCCGTCGCCTCCGGATCCCCTTTCCGCAACCGACGCAGCACCGACGCCAGAGACTGCCCGTGCAGGTATTTCATCGTGAAATACGGCGAACCTGAACGATCAATCCCCAGATCATGCACCGGAACGATGTTCGGATGTTCCAGTTTCGCCGTCAAACGCGCTTCCCGCACAAAACGTTCCAGATCACGCCGGGGACGCTCGCGAAAATCCGGCATGATCGCCATCGCCACCTCACGCCCCGTGTCCGCATCGCGCACCAGGAGCACGCTTTTCATCCCGCCGAAACCGATGCTCCGGATGAAGCGGTAACGTTCCTGCGGCTTTACCGGCAACGATTCCAGCGCCTCACAAATCTCTGCGCCGCCGCTCTCGTCCTCCGACGTACCCGTAACCGGTATCACTCGTGTTTTGAGATCCTCTTCTCCGGAACTCATCTTTCTACACCATTACAGTCGCCATGCTTACGTTTCAACGTACCCTCAACGACGTTTCTTCACAATCTTCGGCGGAGCTTCCCCGCGCACCACCGCTGCATCAATCAGACAGCGACCGCCGGCTTCCGCCGGCGCGTCGAACATCACATCGAGCATCAACTCTTCCAATATCGCACGCAATCCGCGCGCTCCCGTTCCGCGCGCCACAGCCTTGTCCGCCAACGCATCCAGCGCATCATCCGTGAATTCCAGATCCACCTGATCCATCGCCATCAAACGCTGATACTGCCGGATCAACGCATTCTTCGGCTCCTTCAGAATCCGAACCAGATCCGCCTTCTCCAGAGGTTCCAGAGATGTCAGCACCGGAAGGCGGCCGACGAATTCCGGAATCAATCCGAACCGGATCAAATCCTCCGGTTCGCATTTCGCATACGGATTCTTCGCCAGATGTTCGGCGTTCTGTTCCGCCTGCGCCGCCTCGTCGTCCACCAGGCGCTTGAAACCGAGCACCTGTTTGCCGCAACGGCGCTGGATGATCTTGTCCAGACCGACGAACGCTCCGCCGCAGATGAAGAGAATGTTCGACGTGTCGATCTTCAAGAATTCCTGCTGCGGATGTTTCCGCCCTCCCTGCGGCGGCACGTTGGCCACCGTCCCTTCCAGAATCTTCAACAGCGCCTGCTGCACTCCTTCGCCTGAAACATCGCGCGTGATCGAGACATTTTCCGTTTTGCGCGCGATCTTGTCGATCTCGTCGACGTAAATGATCCCGATCTGCGTGCGCGCCACATCGCCGCCCGACGCCTGGTAGAGCCGTAGAATGATGTTCTCCACATCCTCGCCCACATAACCGGCTTCCGTCAGCGTCGTCGCATCGCAGATCGCAAACGGCACGTCCAGCAGCCGCGCCAGCGTCCGCGCCAGCAGCGTCTTGCCGCTCCCGGTAGGACCGAGCAGCAGAACGTTGCTCTTGTCCAGCTCCACATCGGCGTAGGGATCCTCGCCGGAGTCCTGATTCTCCTTCGCCTGGGTCTGCAACCGCTTGTAGTGATTGTGAACCGCCACCGCCAGCGCCCGTTTCGCCCGTTCCTGGCCGATCACGAAACTGTCCAGCTCCGCCTTGATCGCCGACGGCGACGGCACCTTGAGCTGCGCGATCGGCGAAGCGCCGACATCGGCCGCCGTTTTCCGCAGCAGCGCCGGATCCGCACACAGCGCCTCGTAACCGTTCTTCAGGCAATTCGAACAGATCGCCAGCCCCTCATAACCGCTCGGCGCAAACACGACACCGGGTTCATCGCCCTCCCGACTGCCGCAGAACGCACAGATCAATTTATTTTTGTTTCCTCTGCCCGCCATGATTCCTCCGTCATTTATTTTTCAGCCGAAGGACGACTCACTACCTTGTCAACCAATCCGTATTTGACCGCCTCTTCCGCGCCCATGAAGAAATCGCGCTCGGTATCCTTTTCGATCTTTTTGATCGATTGCCCGGAATGATTCGCGATGATCGAATTGAGCATCGCCTTCAACCGCAGAATCTCCTTCGCCTGAATGTCGATGTCCGCCGCCGTCCCCTGCATTCCGCCCCAGGGCTGATGAATCATGATCCGGCTGTTCGGCAGCGCAAAACGTTTCCCCGCGGCTCCCGCGCACAGCAGCACCGCCCCCATGGAAGCGCACTGCCCGACGCAATAGGTCTTCACATCGCACGAAAGAATCTGCATCGTATCGTAAATCGCCAATCCCGCAGTTACCGAGCCGCCGGGACTGTTGATATAAAGGTCGATGTCCTTTTTCGGATCCTCCGCCTGCAGAAACAGAAGCTGGGCAACCACCAGATTGGCGACGTCGTCGTCAATCGGGGTCCCAAGCAGAATGATCCGATCCTTCAGCAGACGGCTGTATATGTCGAATGCGCGTTCGCCCTGACCGGTCTGTTCCACCACCATCGGCACCAGAAACGATTTCGTTTTCATTGTTCCGCCTTCCTTATACTTAAATTAGAATATGATATTTAATACTGACTGAAAAATCATACCCGTCCGCTTCGCGAAAATGCGCCATCCGGCCGGTTTTTTGAAATATATCGTTGCTTCCGGCGTTTTGCAAGAGCCCCGGCATTTCTTTCAACAAAGAAATGCGCCGATCAATGCCGACGCCAGCAGCAAATACATGAAGGAAATCCGACTTTTCAACATGATCCAGACCGTCGCCACGGCAATCGCCAGCGCCGCAGGACGAATTCCGAACGTCTCCCACGCCTCCGGTGCAAAACTCCACGGAATCGGTCCGGAAAACACTGAGAGCTCCGCAAAAATCACCGCCGCCGCCAGCACAAGACCGAATGCCGCCGGACGCATTCCCGTCAGAAATCCCTGCACCGGAAGGCTCGATTCCCAACGTTTCAGAAGTTTGATCGCCACGATCACCAGCACCGCCGCCGGCGTCACCACCCCGAACGTCGCCGCAAGCGATCCGATCACTCCGAACTGTTCGAATCCGACATACGTCGCCGTGTTGATCCCGATCGGTCCCGGCGTCGCCTGCGCTATCGAAACCAGATTTGCAAATTCCTGGCCTGAAAGAAGATGACGGCGCTCCACCAGATCCGCCGTCAAGAGCGGCACAAGCATGTAACCGCCGCCGAAGCAAAGCAAACCGAATTTGAAGAACAACCAGTACAATCCCCAGGGAGTCATTGAATTTTCCTCCTCTGTTTCACCCGGCGGACGCTCTCCATCAATAATCCCGCCGCCACCGCCGCCACGATCAAAAGCGCGGGACTCAATCCGAATACCACCATCCCGATCAGACAGCCGATTCCGACACACCAGCCGAACCAGTCCCGCACCGCCTTTTTCCGCATCTTCACCGCCGTGACGATCACCATTCCGACGATGCAGCCGATGATCCCCTTGAACGCTCCCTGCACCGGGGCGGAATCGATCACGTTCTGAATGCGCTGCACCCCCGCCGCGATCAGCATGATCACCACCAGCGACGGCACAATCGAACCCACCAGCGCCGAAAATGCCCCGCCGTAACCGCCCAGCCGCCAGCCGATGTACACCGCCGAATTGCACGCCAGAATTCCCGGCACCGTCTGCGTGATCGTGATCATTTCGATGACGTCATCCTCGCTCAGCCAGCGGCGGCGGCGCACAAACTCCTCCTGCGCCGCCGCGATGATCGCGTAACCGCCGCCGATCACCAGCGCGGTGATCTTGAGAAAACTCCAGCAGAGAATCCAGTTGCGTTTCCACAACGGAATCGTCCGGTAATCGACCGTTTCCGCCGCCGCGTCCGTTTCGTTCATTTCCCCTCCAGCAGAAACCGCAGCCCGCGCTGAATATGCAGATCCCAGAATTCCCACTGATGCGCTCCGGGGGCCTCCTCATACTGGAAATTCGCATATTTGACTTCCTTCATCCGATCCCGGAAGCGCTGATTGTCCGCGCGGAGAAAATCCTCCGTCCCGCAAACCGAAAGAATCCGCGGCGCGTCCGACCCGAGTTTCGCCGTCTGCGAAGCCAGCGCAAAAAGATCGTTCCCGCTTCCCGTCACCTCTTCCGGGGTGCCGAAAATCCGTTCCAGTTCCCGGCGCATACCAGACCAATCCGCCGCCTCGATCCGCCCCGGGATGTCGGTCACCGCCGAGAGCGCCACCGCCGCGGCGTAACGATCAGGACGGCGCAGTGCGCATTTCAACGCCCCGTAACCGCCCATCGACAGCCCCGCGACGAAGGTATCCTCGCGTTTCGTGCTCACCGGAAAGAGATTGGCCACGATCTCCGGCAGCTCCTCGGTCAGCATCGTCCAGTAACGCGGCCCCTCTTTCATGTCGGTGTAGAACCCGCGCTCGCCGTTCGGCATCACCACGGCGATTTCGTAAGCTGCCACGTGACGCTCGATGGCCGAACGGCGACTCCAGATCGTGTGGTCATCGCTCAGCCCGTGCAGCAAATAGAGCACCGGATAACTCCTCCGCCCGGAACCGCTGCTGGCCATCCCGATCTGAGTGGAGACCTTCTGCGGCAGAATTACATTCATCTCGCAGGCGTGCCCGAGCACGTCGGAGTGAAAATGACACTCCAGAAACGCCATGACTCAATCCTCCATTTTCCTCTTTTGCAATCCGCTCTTTCCATTGAAACAACGGTTCATTCTATTTTCTTCCACCGTCTCGCACCGACTTCAATTCCAGCCTCATCCCGTCATGGGCGAGCAAATATCCATGCGCGGCGGCGATCGCCTCCGCTTCCGCCGCATCCTCCGGCCAGAGCGTCCGGGCGATATGGTTGAGCACGCAGATCGTCTTTTCATCCACCGTTTCGGTGCCGCGGAGCGACAACATCATCAGATCGATCATCGCCAGATCGTTATGTTCAAAACAGCGCCAGTCGCCCGCCTTTTCCATCGTCGCATCCCAGACGATGAGCCGGAGTTGCCGATCGCCGATGAGCAACCGCTCGCGCCGCGTGAGCCAGGCGCCGTCCAATGCGTACAGAATATTTCCGTACGGCGTTTCGATCAGATAATGGAATGCCTCTTCGGAGAAATCCTTCAACGCATGATTGGCCGGCAGCACCGTGAAACGCATTTCATCTACCGTAAACCGATCCCCGCTCCGGATGGCGTGTCCCTGAAACATACCGGCAGGCAACACTGCATCCAATTGTTCGAGCGCCTGCGGGGTGCAGTAAATATCGATTCTTTCCGCGCCGTCGCCGCGCAGGTCGAGGATTTTCGCGATGACCGCAGGCTTGAAGTGATCGTCGTGGGAATGGGTGATTACAATCGCACGCAACCCCGCCGGATCCACGCCGAAACGCGTAAGATTTTCCAATCCGGTCACCCCCGCGTCGATCAGAACTCTGCCGCCGAACAGCGTCCCCGCGCTGCCGCGCACGTCGGAGGCACCGAGTCGCGCCCAGTCATGATCCGCCGCCCCGGTACCGAGAAACCGCAGTTCAAACGCCGAGGAAGGCGCACCGGCGGAATCCGTCGTCCGCTCATTGTCGTTGTCTCTCCGCATGACTTATGCCTCCATTTTCGCTCAGAATCCGAATTCCTGTTGAACAATCCCGAACTCGTCGCCGACATCATCCACCGCCGGGGCCGCCGAATCGGAATCAGATCCCGCTTCAGCGCGGTTTCCGGTGTCACCGCCCGCTTTTGAAATCCCTCCGGGCGCCGTTTCTTCACGCTGCTCCGTGGCCGTGGGACGGGACGCGCTTTTCCGGCTGCCGCGCGCCGATTTCGATTTGCGACTCTTCGGAGCGGGGTCTGCGGAGAGCGTCAATTCCTCCACCTCCGGCGTGGATTCCGGCACACTCTCCGAGGTCGCAGCGTCCGGCGTGGATTCCGGCATCGCTTCGACCGCAACTTCCGGCGTGGATTCCGGCACACTCTCCGAGGCCGCAGCGGCATTCTCCTCCAACACTTCGGGAACAGCATCGGGTTCCGTTTCCGATACGGACGCCGATACCGGCTCAACCGCAACTTCCGGCACGACATCCGCCGCCTTCTTCTCCGGCGTTTCGGAAACATCCGCCGACCCGGTCTCCGGCACGGTCTCCGGCACGGCTTCCGGCACGGGCGACAGCTCCTCCTCCACCCCCTCCGCCTCCGGTTCGTCGACCGCCGGCGCGATCCGAGCTGCGAGCTCCTCCGGTTCCAGATAACGCAAATGGGTGATCTTCGTCAACGGCTTCGAACTGATCAGAATGCCGCGCGCCTTCGGCGTCCTCACCGGCAGATCCATCAGATTCAATTCCCGGCTGACGTCGCCGCCGCGCGAACGCGTTTCAAGGAGCGTGTATATCGCATCCGAACGCGGCGTGAAAAGTTCCAGCCGGCATCCCGCGGGGCAGAGCGCGTATTCCCGTTCCAGAATGAACCCGCCGATCGATGAACGCTTCCCGTAATATTTCCCGGACTTCACCTCACGGTAAATCACGCCGAACAACACATTCTCATCGAGTTTGCGGAAATCGTACAGTTTGCCGATGAAAAGTTTCTCCGGCGGCAGCGGAATGACCTTGTAACGCCCGTTCTTCTCAACGCAGAGGAATTTGTCGAACTCGTTGCAGACAAGCATATCCTCGCTTTTGACCGCCGTCCCGACGTAACCGTTCTTCCGATCCCAGCCGACCTTGATGTTGTTGAGCGCCGCCTCGCGCCGGTCGATTTTCTCGAAATGTTCGATCTCGGTGCGGCGCGGGAAATTCGCGCCGTATTTGTCGAGCAGGCTCTTCAAATAAGAGATCGCGTACTTCTTCAAACTTCCGAGATGTTTCCGGATCTCCTCCATCCGGTCGAGAATTTCCGCCAGTTCGCGCCGGTTCTTCTCGATGTCGAACCGGCTGATCCGCCGCACCGGCAGCGCCAGAAGCTTGTCGATGTCCGGATCGGTGACGTCGCGCCGCAATTGATCCCGGAACGGCGCCAGACCGGTCCGGACGGCGGCGTACTCCTCGGCTTCGCTCTTGCACTCCTCGATCTTCTTGTAGATCCTGTTTTCAAAGAAAATCTGCGCCAGCGTCTTGGCGTGAAACAAATCCTCCTGCCGCGCCAGATCGATTTCCAGTTCCCGTTTCAGATATTCGAGCAATTTTGCCGTGTTGCGCCGCAGCACCTCGCTCACGGTCATGCTGACCGGACGCCCTTCGCGAATCACGGTCATATTCACCGAAATCGACACCGAGCAGTCGGTATACATGTAGAGCGCCTGCAACGTCTTCTCCGGGTCGTACCCCCGGGTCGGCACGATCTCGATCTCCACCTTCTCGGTGGTGTAATCCGTGACCGATGAAATGCGGATCTTGTTCTTCTCCGCCGCCTTTTCGATCGACGCGATCAAACTCTCCGTCGTCGTCGTCGCCGGAATTTCCCGGATCACCAGCCGGCGGCCGTCAACTTCAATCCGGGCCCGCAGCACGATCTTGCCGTTGCCGTCGGCGTATTCGCGCGCATCCATCAAACCGCCCTGCTGGAAATCCGGATACAGTTCGAAGGGTTCATCCCGCAGCACGTGAATCTGCGCTTCGAGCAGTTCCCGGAAATTATGCGGCATGATTCTTGTCGCCATTCCGACCGCGATCCCGTCGCTGCCGAGCATCAGAAGCGACGGCACCTTCACCGGCAGCACGACCGGTTCGACGTTGCGGCCGTCGTAGGTGTCCACGAATTCGGTGATGTCGTTGTTGAACAGCACCTCGCGCCCCATCGGGGATAAACTGCATTCGATGTAACGCCCCGCCGCCGCCGGGCTCCCGGTGAGGATGTTGCCGAAATTCCCCTGCCGGGTGATGAAATACTCCTTGTTGGCCAGCACGACCAGCGCATCCTCGATCGACGCGTTGCCGTGCGGATGATAATGCATCGTGTTGCCGACGATGTTCGCAACCTTGTGCGTGCGGCCGTCGTAGACCTGATACAACGCCCAGAGCACGCGGCGCTGAACCGGTTTGAGGCCGTCGTCCACGTCGGGAATCGCGCGATCCTTGATGACGTAGCTCGCGTATTCGAGAAAGTTCCGATCCATCATCGAACGGAAATAATCATTCGAACCGTGGCGGCGCACCGCGGCGACGCTTTCCTCTGCGGCGCGGTCGTCGTCCGCTCCGGCGACGATTTCATCGGGATTGACCGGTTCCTCACTCATATTTATGCACTTCCAGATTGTTCATGATGTATTCGCGCCGCTTCGGAGTGTTGTTGCCCATGAAGAAGCCCAGCAGTTCGGGAATGTTGCGCATGTTGTCGAGCGTCACCGGTTCAAGCCGGATGTCCGGCCCGATGAACTGCCCGAACTCCTTCGGCGAAATTTCGCCGAGTCCCTTGAACCGGGTGATCTCCGCTTTTTTCCCGAGCTGAGCGGCCGCCCGGTCGCGTTCGTTTTCGCTGTAACAGTAGACCGCCTTCTCCCGCGGCTTCTGCACCCGGAAGAGCGGCGTCTCCAAAACGTAAAGGTGCCCCGACAGCACCAGCTGTTCAAAGAAACAGAGAAAATAGGTGATGAGCAAATTGCGGATGTGCAGTCCGTCCACATCCGCATCGGTGGCGATCACGACCTTGTCGTACCGGAGATTCTCCACCGAATCCTCGATGCCCAGCGCCTGCATGAGAAAGGTCAACTCCTCGTTGCTGTAAATTTTGTCGAACTTCTCCCCGAAGCAGTTCATCGGTTTGCCGCGCAGCGCGAAAATCGCCTGGCAGTTGACATCCCGGCACACCTCCAGCGAACCGGCGGCGGAGTCGCCCTCGGTCAGAAAGATCATCGTATCGCTCTGGCGGAGATTCTTCGGCCAGCGGTCGCCGGTATGGAATTTGCAGTCCTTGAGCTTCGGGATCCGCAGCCGGGTCTTCTGGGTGGTTTCGCGCGACTTCTTCTTCACCTCCTGGATCTGGCGATGCATTTGTTCATTGCGCGCGACCTTGTCGAGCACGATATCGGCCACCTCCCGGTTCTTGTGGAGAAAATCGACCACCGCGTCGCGCACCGCTGAAACGATCGGACCGCGCACGTCGGTGTTGCCGAGCTTGTTCTTGGTCTGCGACTCGAAGACCGGTTCCCGAACTTTGACCGCGATCGCGCCGATCATGCCGTCGCGGATCTCGTCGGCCTTGTAGTTCTTGCCGGAGAATTCATTGATTCCCTTGAGCACCCCCTCCTTGAAGGCGGAGAGATGGGTTCCGCCGTCGTTGGTGTACTGACCGTTGACGAAGGAGAATGAGGTTTCGCCGTAATTATCCGAATGGGTCAGCGCGAACTCCACCGTCCGGGAACGGAAGGAGATCACATCGTACAACCGCTCCTCGCCGGTCTCCGCCTCCAGGAGATCCCGGAGCCCCTGGCTGGAAAAATAACGCTGCCCATTCAAATAGAGCGACAGGCCGCTGTTCAAATACGCATACATCCACATGCGTTTTTCAAGATATTCGCTCTTGAAGGCGAAATTCGGAAAGAGCGTCCCGTCCGGCACGAAACGCACCAGTGTGCCGTTGCGTTCTTCGCACTCGCCCTCGCGCTCGGACTTCAGAACGCCGCGCTCGAACGTCGCCTCGCGGAACTTCCCCTCCCGGCACGAACGAACCAGAAAGAATTCACTCAACGCATTCGCCGCCTTCGTGCCGACGCCGTTGAGACCGATCGAATATTGGAAGACGTCATCGTTGTATTTGCCGCCGGTATTCATCACGGAAACGCATTCGACAAGTTTATCCAGCGGAATTCCGCGTCCGTAATCCCGCACCGAAACCGCATTCCCCTCCAGCGTCACGTCGATGCGCCGGCCGGCGCCCATGATGAATTCATCGATGCTGTTGTCGACGATCTCCTTGAGCAGAATGTAAATACCATCGTCCGGATGGGAACCGTCCCCCATCCGGCCGATGTACATGCCGGGACGCAGCCGGATGTGTTCCAGCGGCGAGAGAGTTTTGATTGCGTTGCCGTCGTATGCGATCGGAGTGGTGTTTTCCTCTGCCATAAATCCGCGATTTACCGTGTTTCAATTCTCTGTAACAGAAGATATAATGTATCATTTTTCTCTCAAAATGCAAGGCCGGAGACGAAAAAACGCCGTCGCAAACTCGCCCATGCAACGGCGTTGCCCGAATAAATTTCACCCCCGTCCCGACGAACAGCCGCGCCTCATCTCTCAGAAGACATCCGGCCGCGGCCCGTTGAACAAAACGTCCGTCCCCCCGGTCAAGTTCCCGACGGGCGACGGAAAAGAGACGACGGGCGACGGCGCCGTTCTTCAGAACGATCGGATCGGCGCAATGGCGCTGCCGGAACCGATCCATCATAGAAATATGCAATTCACCTCAAATAAATATCCTGCATATTTTAAACTCAAATCAAGCCGCCCCGCCGATATCCACATGCACACGGTTTTTTTCATTTTTCCAGTAAAAATGTTCTTTCGACTTTAAAAAATGATTTTCCCGATGTATATTATGCTTTTACGACGGAGGTATTCAGCAAAGATGATGCGGATTTTGTTCGTATGCACCGGCAACAGCTGCCGCAGCCCGATGGCGGAACTCTATTTTGATGCACTCTGCCGCCGGGCCGGGCGGAACGACTTCGAAGTCGCGTCCGCCGGAATCCACGCCTGGGACGGATTCCCGGCCAGTGCGCCGGCCAGTGCCGTGCTGGCCGAAGCCGGCATCGACGCGGACGCATTCCGTTCCCGGAGTCTGACGCCGGCATTGATCGAAAACTCCGATCTGATCGTCCCGATGACCGCCGCCCATCGCAGCGCCATCGCCCGGATCGCGCCGGGTGCGGCCGCCAAAATCAGGCTGCTTCTGGAATTCGGCGCGGGCGGCGGCGACGTCCCCGATCCCTACGGCGGCAGTGTCGAAGATTACCGCGACGTCTTCCGCACCATGAAACCTGCGCTGGAAAATCTCGCCGCGGTTCTGATGAAATGAAATAAAATAACATGAAATAAAGTTATCATCAACAAATTCCATATTCGAAAAATACAAAGGAGCATTTCCATGTTCAACATCACCGACTGGCAACCCGGAACGGATCTGAAGATCGCGATCGCCGCCGACCACGGCGGGTTCCGTCAGAAAGCCGAACTCGCCGCCTGGCTCGAAGCGAAAAAATGCCGCGTCATCGATTGCGGACCGTTCACGTTCGACGCCGAAGACGACTACTCCGATTTCGGCGCGCCGGCCGCTCAGGCGGTCGCCCGCGGCGAAGCCGACGCCGCCGTATTGATCTGCCGTTCCGGCGTCGGAATGGGAATCGTGGCGAACCGTTTCCACGGCGTCCGCGCCGTCGTCGCAGGTGACGCGGCCACCGCGAAGAAGAGCCGGGAACACAACTGCTCGAATGTCCTCGTCCTGCCCGGCGACAAACTCGATTTCGCCGCAATGACGCCGATCCTTGAAGCGTGGTTCGCCACCCCGTTCAGCACCGAAGCGCGTCATGCGCGCCGCCTTGCGAAGGTCGAAATCAACACTTATGACGACATCGCCGCCGTCCGCCACGTCGATCCCGTCGTCGCCGCCATCATCGACAAGGAGGCCGAACGCCAGGCCGACGGCATCGAACTCATCGCCAGCGAAAACTTCGCCAGCTGCGCGGTCCGCGCCGCCCAGGGTTCGGTTCTGACCAACAAATATGCCGAAGGATATCCCGGCAAACGTTATTACAACGGCTGCGAATTCGTCGATGAAATCGAAACGCTCGCTATCGAACGGGTCAAACAGCTCTTCGGCGCCGAAGCGGCCAACGTGCAGCCCCACTCCGGCTCCTCGGCCAATCAGGCGGTCTACATGGCCCTGGTGCAGCCGGGCGACACCATCCTCTCGATGAGCCTCGACCACGGCGGCCATCTGACTCACGGCCACCCGATGAACTTCTCCGGGATGCTCTACAACATCGTCCCCTACGGGGTCAATCGGGAAACCGAGATGATCGATTACGATGAAGTCGAACGCCTCGCCGTCGAAAACAAACCCAAAATGATTCTCGCCGGCGCCTCCGCCTATCCGCGGACGCTCGATTTCCCGCGGCTGCGGGCGATCGCCGATCTGGTCGGCGCGAAACTCTTCGTCGACATGGCCCACATCGCCGGACTGGTCGCGGCGGGCGAACACATCAACCCGGTCCCCTACTGCGACGTGGTGACAACCACCACCCACAAAACGTTGCGCGGACCGCGCGGCGGCTTGATTCTCTGCCGCGAAGAGTACATCAAATCGATCAATTCCAAGGTCTTCCCCGGCATGCAGGGCGGACCGCTCGAACACGTGATCGCCGCCAAGGCGGTCTGTTTCGGCGAAGCTCTGACGCCGGCGTTCAAGGCGTACCAGCATCAAGTTCGGCTCAACGCGGCGAAACTGGCCGCAGAACTGGCCGCGCGCGGGTTCCGGATCGTTTCCGGCGGCACCGACAACCATCTGATGCTGATCGACCTGCGACCCAAGAAAACCACCGGAAAGGCCGTCGCAAACGCCCTCGACCTCGCCCGGATCACCTGCAACAAGAACATGATCCCCTTCGATCCGGAAAAACCCTTCGTCACCAGCGGCATCCGCGTCGGAACCCCCGCGGTCACCACCCGCGGCATGAAAGAGCCGGAGATGGTCAGAATCGCCGACTTCATCGAACGCGGCGTCGCGCTGCGCGATGACGAGGCGGCGCTTCGCGCCCTCGGAAATGAAGTGAAGGAATTCATGGCGGATTTCCCGATGCCCCGTTTTTAATACCGAAGTAAGGAGTGCGTTATCATGATTGATATGAAATTGATCCGGGAAAACGCCGAGGCAGTTCGAGCGAACTGCGTCCGCCGCGGCTTTCCGGTCGACATTGACGGATTGCTCAAACTCGACGCCGACGCGCGGCTTCTCTCCCAGGAGACCGAAACGCTCCGCGCCGAACGCAACCGCCTGAGCAAGGAGTGCGCCGCCGATCCCGCCGCACGGGAAAAGGTTCGCGAAATCAAACAGCAGATCACGTCGAAGGAAGACAAGCTCGCCGAACTCAACGACAAGATCCGCAAAATCGTCATCCGCATGCCGAATATGCTCGCCCCGGACGTCCCGGACGGCCTCGACGACACCGGCAATGTCGAAATCAAAAAAGTCGGCACCATTCCGGTCTTCGACTTCAAGATACGCGACCACCAGGAACTCGGCGAACTGCTCGACATCCTCGACATCGCCCGCGGCGCCAAAGTCGCCCAGGCTGGATTTTTCTATTGGAAAGGCAAGGGGGCGATCCTCGCGCAGTCGCTGTTCTTCTGGGTTCAGAAGGTCCTGGTCGAACGCGGGTTCACGATGTTCATGTCGCCGTGCCTGGCCAAGGAGCGCACGCTCTTCGGCACCGGGTATCTGCCGTTTTTCGCCGATCAGACCTACAACCTCGTCGGCGAAGACCTCGCTTTGATCGGAACCAGTGAACAGACGCTGGTCGGATATCATGCCGACGACGTGCTCGACGCCGCCGACCTGCCGCTCTGCTATACCGCGTTCACGCCGTGTTTCCGGACGGAAGCGGGCAGTTACGGCAAGGCGTCGCGGGGTATTTTCCGGGTTCACCAGTTCCACAAGGTCGAGCAGATCGTCTTCTGCAAGCCGGAGGACTCGGTCAAATACCACGAAATGTGCCTGGCAAATGAAGAGTACATCCTTCAGCAGCTCGGAATCCCATATCACGTGGTCAACGTCTGCGTCGGCGACCTCGGCGCGCCCGGATATAAGAAATACGACATCGAAGCGTGGTTCGCCGGTTTCAATGCCTACCGCGAAGTGACCAGCAACACCAATTTGACCAGCTTCCAGAGCCGTCGGCTCAACATTCGTTACAAAGACGGCGACGTCCGCGATTATGTTCACACCATCAGTGCCACGGCGGTCACCGACCGGGTCATGATCGCGATTCTCGAAAACTTCCAGCAGGAAGACGGCACCGTCATCGTGCCGGAAGTGCTCCGCCCCTTCTGCGGATTCGACCGGATTGAACCGGCCGCAAAGAAGAATAAATAATATTCCGCCCGCACACGAACGGAAATATGAAAAGCCCGGCAGCTGTTCCTGCCGGGCTTTTTACGTCCCATGCCTTCACGAATCATGGCAACTCAGAAGAGAATCTACCTGATGTGAGGCTGAAGTCGATAATATTCTCCCTCCAACCGAATCATGGCAAATTCAGCAATTTCACGCGGTTCGAAAAATTCCTCGGAAAACACATCCAGATACGCCGTCCGTTTCCGCCGGTCGAACCGCATCGCCAGAAAACCTCCCGAAAGCGGCAGCAATCCGGCGGCCCGGTCTTCATCAAATCGATCCAGCCGCCACCGCCCCGGCGTCTGATGCGGCAGCAGCGTCGCGGCGAAATCCATCGCGAACGCTTCGATTCCGACGGCGTCGTCCAACACTGCCGAACGACAGCAGTAGACATCGACACACGCCGAAATCGCCGCCGCACGGGTCGATTCAAACCGCGCCCGCCACGAGAGCGAATAACGAAACTCCCGTCCTTCGGTTACCGGAACCAGCCGCTCCACGCCGTTGTTTCCGACAATCCCGCGATTCATCATGCTGGAAACGATCCACTGTCCGGCATGAAGACCGTCACGGATCTCCGCAATCGCCCGGTCGAAATCAACCGAATCGCCACAGGTGAAAAGATCAACCGCCGCATAATCGTGTTCCGGCCAGGCGTGCACGGCGAAATGCGACTCCGATATCACCACCACACCGCTTACGCCCTGCGGTTCGAACGCGTGAAATACCGCATCCACCACCGTCGCCCCGGAACGCTCCGCCGCAGTGAGAAACACCTGTTTCACCTGCTCTACGTCCGCGAGAATTCCTGGATCACAATCGTAAAATTCAACCGTCATATCACGGCCAAGCGCCAGACCGGGCGCATCATGATGCCCGGCCATCGATCTATTATCAGACATTTTTTCTCGGGCTCCTCTTTCCCGATTCCATTTCCCGGTTCAACTTCAACGCTGCTGGAAGAAGGATTGATCGAAACGACTCCGGGAAAGAATCTGCTCCCAGAATCCGCTGAGCGCCAACTCGGAACGATATCTCCGATAACTCTCAGTATATTTTTCGCGTTCCTCCGCGAATTTCGCCATATCCGCCGGTATGCGTTTCTCCAATTCCACCAGAAGCGCGCCGTCCGCGGTGTCGCGCGCAACCGATATCGCCCCGGGACGCAGCATCGTCGCCAGATCCATGATCGTGAAGTTCTCGTACGAAAGCGTGTTCATCGACAATTCCAACGTCTTGAACTTGCAGTTCTTGAGCTCCGAAAACGCTTTCGCGCGCGCCGCCGGATCCGTGATCTTCGCCAACTGCGCGGAAGCTTTTGCCGCCGCCTCGCGCGCCGCGGTGATCGCAGCGTATTGCATGTAATCCTCGTTGACCTCCTTCGCCACCTCGTTGAAGGTCGCCGGACGCTCCGCAACCTTGCTCACCGCCAATCCCACATAAGCGGCGTTGTCCGTGGCAACCGCATTGGTCACCGGACTGGCGTCGTAGGTTTCACTGAGTTGGCGAACCAGCTCCGCAGATGAGACTCCACCAACGCCTGCCGCATCGAAATCCACGGTCCCGCCGTCAATCACCTTGCCCTGATTTTCTGCGGCAAGCCTGCGGAAGGTCGCAATTTGCTCCGCCGAATCCTGCCCGTCCATCGCCTCATAGGCGGCGGCGGCGAAATCCGAGGCCCGGCGCAGCGCACCTTCACGCATCCCATTCTCGATGAAGAGCTTTTTCACCTCTCCGGCTACGGCGCTGTATTCCGGAAGCTTGCTGTCTCCAACCTTCATGAAACGACCGATGTTCGCAGTGAAGAACTTCTCCAGATTCTCCTCCGTCGCCGCCTTCTCCGCCGATGCACGATACGGTTCGAACGGAAACTCCACCAGAAGCGACGTCACCTTCCCGGAAATCCGGTACGATGCGCCATTCTCCTCGAAGAATCGTTTCAACCCGGCCGCATCCGGTTTGACCGACGCACGGAAATCCGCCCCGGTGAACTCCGCCACTTTCACAACGTAACCCACGTTGAATCTGCGGTAATAATTCTCCACCTCCGCCGGGGAAACGATCGCCCCGGCACCGATCGTCGAAATCAGCTTCTGAATCGTCAACACATCACGGTACGCGGCAATCACGTCCGCTTCACTGATTCCGCTGCGGCGGAACATTTTCATCTCATCCTGATAACGATCCATGCTGAATGTTCCGTTCTCCAGAAAACTGGGGCATTGCTTCATCAGATCCGCCACCTCCTTGTCACCGGCGGTCACTCCCATACGCTCGGCCGCGCGCAGAATGCAGATGTCGCCGAAAATCTGTTCCGGCCCCGGTTCCCGACTCATCCCCTGATTGAGCATGTTGAAGATTTCCAGACTCCGAGCCATGTCCCGAAAATCGCCATAAGTCACCTTTTCGCCGCAAGTCTCCCCGATCGAGAGATTTTCCGGGTTCGAGAACATGTCCAGACCGAACTGACCCGGCGTGAGAAAACCCATGAACGATACGATAATCACCACCGTGAACGCCCCGAACAGCCAGCGGTGGTGACGGTGGAACATGGAATTGAGTTTCTTGATAATCATCGGCTGCATCCTTCCCTGTTATTTCTTTATTTCGTGATCTTCACTTGAATTTCTTCCGGATAAATCGACCGCACATCAATCCGGTCGCCTTTCACATAACATTTCACCGCCACCGTGTAAACCCCCGGTTCCGTCAATCCGGCCAGATCCAGGTAGGGCTTCACCTCTTCCCGCGGCAATTCCGACACGGTCTGCTCCAGGCCGCTCACCGTCACTTCCACACGGCTCGCGCCAAGCAGCTCCACCCGCGGCAACCGTTCCGCCCCGGGCTCGATCAACAGTCCCACCGGAAGCGCCTTGAACGTTCGCGACGCCACGTTTTTCACGATATCCACCTGCACGGTCACCCGCGTCGGCAACGAAATCACTCCCGCCGGAACTTTGAGCGATGCGGTGTATTCAAACGACTCCGTCACCGACGGATCCAGTTTCACCGGCAATGTCGAAATCTGTTCGAGATCGTTGATCAACTGTTCCGGCCCGGTCAGCTGCACTTCACTCGGGATGCAACGAACTTCGCCGACCGTATAATCACGTGACAGATTTTCCGACTCCAGCACCGCACGAACCGTGGCGTTCCGGCTCTTCCGACGCTGCAGATTCAGCACCAGTTCCTGTTCGCCCGGGTCTATCGCCACCACGCGAACTCCTTTCTTCCGAAAAAGTTCCGGCGTCAGATGCACCGTGTACGGCTGCCCCGCGACAAAATTCTTGTAACTTACCGGAACCGTGACGCGAAGATCGTTCCCGGTCAAATTCTTCATCATCAATTTGCTCGCCCGAACCGTAACTGTAATGTGATGCGCCTGCGGCTCCATATCGATCAATTCCGGCGGCAGCGCAATCTCCACCGGAACCCCGCTGATCCGCTGCTCCTCGGCCAATTTTTCCTCCACGCCCAAATAGACCATCAACGCAAATCCGAGCGCTATCAATTTGCGCCAGAAATCACGCCGGACCAATGAAATCAACCAGGAGAGACACTTATTCCACATCGCGCTTCTCCTTTCGCGTACCCGCTTCCGATGATAATCCGTCCGCTTCCGCCTCGAACATCTGTACCGTCTCGGCCAGGTCACTTTCATCCTGTTCCTGAATCAACAAACGTTCAAGCAGCTCCTCCAACTCCTCCACCGAAAGATCCCGGTGCAGAACACCACGACAGGCAATGCTGATCGAACCGGTCTCTTCCGACACCACGATCGTCACCGCATCAGTTTCCTCGGAGATTCCAAGCGCCGCCCGGTGGCGCGTACCGAGACGACGGGAAATGTTCTCCGCACGCGTCAACGGCAAAATCGCACGCGCAGCCACAATCCGGTCGTCACGCACGATCACCGCACCGTCGTGCAGCGGGGAATTCGGATAGAATATCGACTCCAGCACCATCGCGTTCACCTTGATATCCACCCGGATCGAATCGTCCACGATCGCCTGCATTCCGATTCGCCGTTCGACCACCATCAGCGCTCCGCATTTCCGACGCGACATGTTTCCTGCGGCCGTCACCAGTTCGCCGATCACCTCGCGCCGCCGTTTGCCGCGCCAGATCGTGAAACTACCCAGCTGCGCAAAAGCGCGGCGCAGTTCCGGCTGGAAAATAATGAACAGCGCCGGCCCGATCGTCACCCACAACCCTTCCAGCAGCCAGCTGATCACTTCCAATTGCAACCGGTACGAGAGCAGCGACAGCACCAGAAGTAGCACCATCATCCCCGCCAGAACATACGAGCCGCGCGAGCCGCGCAGATAATAAAGCGTCTTGTATATCAGTACCGTCAATAAACCGATCTCTACAAGCGGACGAAAACCGTTCCAGAACGTCTCCGCCGTATCAAACCAGAAAGGCATGTCCATCGCTCATTTCCCTTCCCGGAGTTTCCTGTGCACCAGCAAGGCGTCGCGCACCTGCCGCACATCGTGAACACGAAGAATTTCCACTCCGGCGTCGGCCAGATGCATCACCCCGGCCAACGTCCCGCCCAGACGCATACGTGGTTCCTTTTGATCCAGAAATGCGCCGAGAAACGATTTCCGCGAGATTCCCGCCAATACCGGACCCAGCGTGCGGAACGCCCCAATCTCACGCAACAGCGTCCAATCCTGTTCCGGCGTCTTGGCGAAACCGATTCCCGGATCATAAATGAGATTCGTTTCCGGCATCCCGGCCGCCTTCGCCTGTGCCGCCGCCGCGGACAATTCCCGCTTCACGTCGGCGACCACGCCTCCGCCATACACGCAGAATTCCGCCTGACGCATATTCTCCGGCGTCCCGCGCGAATGACAGAGCACCAGCGCCGCGCCGTATTCCGCCGCGGTTCGCGCGAGTGCCGGATCGTACCGGAGCAGCGAAACATCATTGATGATTTCCACCCCCTGATCCAATACCGCACGCGCCACCGCGCTTTTGCGGGTATCGACGCTGAGCACCACGCCGGGCCGGAGGCGCTTCAATTCCCCTACCAGCGGCACAATCCGTTCCAACTCTTCCGCAACCGGAATTTCCCGTGCCGCCGGACGGGTCGATTCCCCTCCCACATCCAGAAGGTCGGCCCCGTCGTCCAGCAATCGGAGTGCGCGGTCAAGCGCATCGGACGACGACGACGAACTCCCCTCGCTGAAGGAGTCGCCGGTCGCGTTGACGATCCCCATCAACAGCGGCCGATTATAACTCTGCCGGAACCGGTTGAATTCAAACATGCCGTTTTCTCCGAGCCGGAAATTCGCTGCTGTCACAGAACGAACTATCCGGGGGGTGATTTTTTATTCTTCGTTCCCGTCCGTTTCACCCGGTGCCGCAACGTCCTCCGCCACCGGCGCCGGATTTTCCGCCGGCGAAACAGGTGTCGATTCCGTATCGACCGTCGCATCGCCTGCTGCACCGTTCTCCGCATTGTGCTCCCGGCCTTCCACTTCGATGAGCTTGGCCACGCCGGTGATCCGGTCGCCGGGGTTGAGGTTCATGATCCGAACGCCCTTCGATGCCCGGCCGACCCGCCGGATTTCGTCCGCGGGAATCCGCACCAGCTGGCCGCGCTCGGTCGTCAGGAGAATTTCATCGCCTTCGGTGATCTGCACCACGCTCAGAACATGTTCTCCCTCCCGCAGCCGGATGTTCACCACCCCTTTCGCGCCGCGGTTGGTCTTGCGGTAGGTGCTCACGTACGAACGCTTGCCCATGCCGCCGTCGGTCACGACCAGCACCTCAGGGCCGCTGCCGTAAACCGGCGCCTCGTCGTCAACATTTTCCACGGAAATTCCTTCGGCGTCGGCTTCCTCGTCGGAAATAACCTCGTCATAAAGGTGTTCCCGGATGATTTCCAAACTCACCACCGAATCCCCCGGGATCTTGAACCGCATCCCGGTCACGCCGCGCGCGGTCCGCCCCATCGGACGGATCTGTTCGTCGTCCTGATCGAAGAGACAGGCCATGCCGAGCCGGGTCGAAAGCAATATTTCATTGCCGTTCTCGCTGATGCCGGCGCCGATGAGATCGTCGTCATCCTCGATGACCAGTGCCCGCAGCCCGGTTCGACGCAGATTGCGGAAGAGCGCAAGTTCGCTCTTTTTGATGTAACCGTTGCGGGAAGCCATCACGATGTATTTATTCGGGTCGTCGAATTCGTCCGGCCGCACCGTCAGCATCGCGCAGATCTTTTCGCCGGGTTCGACTTTGATCATATTGACGATCGCCCGTCCCTTGCCGGTGCGCGACCCCTCCGGAATTTCGTACACGTTGAGCCAGTACATGAAACCGCGGTCGGTGAAGAAGAAGATCAGATCGTGACTGTCGGCATTGAAGAGATGTTCGACATGATCCTCCTCTCTGGTCTCCATGCCGATGATCCCCTTACCGCCGCGGTGCTGCGTCCGGTAGGTGTCCGCGGGAACGCGCTTGATGTAACCGGTGTTCGACACGGTAATCACGCAGCTGTGGCGCGGAATGAGATCGGCGATGTTGAGATCCGAATCGTCCATGGTGATCTCCGTCCGGCGCGGATCGGCGTATTTCTCCTTGATTGCGAGCAGTTCGCTCTTGATGACGCCGATCCGCATCTCCCGGCTGGCGACGAGTGCGCGAAGATATTCGATCCGCTTCATGAGTTCCTCGAATTCCGCCTTCAGCACTTCGATGGCCAATCCGGTCAATTGATGCAGCCGCATATCGAGAATCGCGTCGGCCTGAAGCTGGGTGAATTCAAACCGCGCTATCAAATTGGCCGAAGCATCCTGGCGGCTGCGCGACTCGCGGATGATCTGAACGACTTCATCGATATTGGCCAGCGCCTTCATCAATCCTTCGAGGATGTGAGCCCGGGCCTCGGCCTTCTTGAGATCGAATATCGACCGGCGCAACACCACTTCCAGCCGATGATCGATATACGCCTGCAAAACCTGAGGCAGATTCATCGTCCGGGGGCGGTTGTGGTCGACCACGAGCATCGTGCAGCCGAAGGAGGTTTCGAGCAGCGTGTGGGCGAAGAGCTGATTGAGCACCACGCTGGCCATCGCCCCGCGCTTGACTTCGACGACGATCCGCATACCGGTACGGTTGCTGGTTTCGTCGCGCAGTCCGGAGATGCCGGTGATGCGTTTTTCATTGACCAGTTCGGCGATTTTCTTGACCAGCTGTTCCTTGCAGACCGCGTAGGGAATTTCGGAAATGATGATCTGTTCGCGGCCGTCTTTTTCGACGATGTCGGCGCGGGAGCGGATCTTGACGCTGCCGTGCCCGGTCTGATAAAATTGCCGCAGCGAATATTTTCCACGGATGATCGCTCCGGTCGGAAAATCCGGTCCCGGAAGATATTCCATCAATTCGTCGACCGTCGCCTTGGGATTGTCCAGCAGGCAGACGGTTGCGTCGATCACTTCACCGAGGTTGTGCGGCGGGATATTCGTCGCCATGCCGACGCCGATGCCGGTGGTACCGTTGACCAGCAGCTGCGGAAACGCCGCAGGCAGCACTTCCGGCTCGGTCTCCGACTCGTCGAAGTTGGGGATCATGTTGACGGTATCCTTTTCGATATCGCCCAGCAGTTCCTCGGCCAATCGTTCCATCCGGCACTCGGTGTAACGGCTCGCCGCGGCGGGGTCGCCGTCGATATTCCCGAAATTGCCCTGACCTTCGACCAGCGGCATGCGCATGGAGAAATCCTGAGCCAGCCGCACCAGCGCGTCATAAATCGCCGCATCGCCGTGCGGGTGGTATTTTCCCATGACTTCGCCGACGACGCGGGCGCATTTGACCGTGGCGTGCGACTTGGTCAATCCGAGCTGCCGCATCGCGTAGAGAATGCGGCGGTTCACCGGCTTCAAGCCGTCGCGCACATCGGGAATTGCACGCCCGACGTTGACGCTCAAGGAATACTGCAGATACGCAGTATGCATGATATCTTCAATATTAACCGGAATATCCCGATTCCCAAGTTCGCTCATCTTTCTTTCCCAGCCGTTATATAATAGAAATTATTTGTTCGTATATTTTCACAATGCGCTCCGCGCATCGGCCCCGATGGTCCTAAAATAGCGTAATATACCACGGCGGAGCGGCTTTAACAAGCATTCAAGCAGAAAAAATTGCCCTAAAAAGCATCTTTTTCCCCCTCGGGAAATCAGCGTGACAGTTTATGAAAATCGAGGAGGGAGTTCAGCCAGTTGTTCAGCGTCTTCCAATAAGTTTCCGGCACTGCGGGCAGGCGGGAATTTTCGACGCCGGCGGCGACGAGATTTTCGAGGAAATCGTTCTGTTCGGGTGAAGTTGCCTCAGGCAGCAGGCCGTTTTCATAAAGATAAGTGACTTTCAGGACGACCGCGCTCTGTTCGAGGGTCCATTTTCCGCTGACCTCTTCGCGGATCGAAAGCTGAACCAAAATGGAACGCAATGCGTCGTAGGTGTAGGGCAGCGGCACACCCGCGACGGCGTTTTTGAGCAGAAATCCTCCGATCCGCCCGGCAAAGCGGAAGTTGCGCAGATCCGCCGCAACCGCGTCGAACGACGTCGCAAGTTCCAGCTGCCGCGCCGTGTGCAGTTCGGAGTTCCCGCTCTCCTCGAACTCAACCTCCAGCTCACGGAAGAGATCCGCTGCCGGAAAATTTTTCCCCGAAAGGCGCAGTGCGCCGTTGGCCACCAGCGACAACTTCCCGTAGTCCGGAGAGATCCCGGAGAGCAACAGCGCATGTTCCTTGTACGGCTGTTTGGACAGCACGATCATCTGCGTAGAGATCATCGAATTCTCCGGAAACTCAATCAAGTTGCTTTTTCAGCTCGGCGACCACCAGCTGAGGATTGGCCTTGCCTTTGCTGAGTTTCATCACCTGGCCGACCAGGAACTGCAGCACTTTGGCATTGCCGTTCCGATACTGTTCGACCTGGGCGGGGTTTGCGGCGATCGCTTCGGCGACCACTGCGGCGATTGCGCCGGAATCGCTGACCTGAACCAATCCACGTGCCTTGACGATCTCCGACGGACGCGCGCCGGTCTCGAACATTTCGGGAAAAATCTCCTTGGCGATTTTTCCATTGATGGTTTTGTTTTCAATTAAATCGGTCAATTCGGCCAGGTTCGCCGGAGTGATTTTGCAATCGTCGATCGGGCATTTCGTTTCGCCGAGCACCCGGAGCAGTTCAGAAATCACCCAGTTGGCGACCAGTTTCGGAGCTTTGGCCAGTTTCGCCGCCGCATCGAACCACGCTCCGACGAAACGATCCTGCGTCAGAACCTCCGCGTCATACGAGGTCAAGCCGTAATCGGCGACGAAGCGCGCCCGGATCGCATCGGGCATTTCCGGAAGCGTCCGACGCAGCTCGTCAATTTCCTCCTCGGTAAAAACCACCGGCATCAGGTCCGGATCGGGGAAATAACGGTAATCGTGTGCCTGTTCCTTGGTGCGCATGAGATAACTTTCACCGGCGTCATCATTCCAGCCGCGGGTCTCCTGGCGCAACGTTTCGCCGTTGTCGAGTGCGGTGCTCTGACGCCAGATCTCGTATTCAACCGCGCGGTGGGCGGCGCGGAAGCTGTTGAGGTTCTTCAACTCGATCTTGGTGCCGAACTCCTTCTGTCCCACCGGACGCAGAGAGATATTCACGTCGCACCGCATCTGCCCCTTTTCCATGTCGCAGTCGCTGATATCGCCGTATTGCATGATCTCCTTGATCCGGGTGAGGTAGGCGTAAGCTTCATCAGCGGAACGCATATCCGGTTCGCTGACGATTTCAAGGAGCGGCACACCGGAACGGTTGTAATCCGCGCCGGACGCGCCGGCGGCGTGATTGAGTTTGGCGGGATCCTCTTCGAGGTGAATGCGGGTGATCCCGATCGTTTTCTCCGGGAGCGGCTCCCCGGAGAACCCGGTTCCGGAGAGTGCAATCGAACCATTCCGGCAGAACGGCAGATCGTACTGGCTGATCTGATAATTCTTCGCAAGATCGGGGTAAAAATAACTTTTCCGGTCAAACTTGCTGAAGCGTGCGATTTCGCAACCAGTCAGCAACCCGGCGCGCACCGCTTTGAGAATCGCCTCATGATTCGGCACGGGCAATGTACCGGGATACCCGAGACACACCGGACAGGTGAGGGTGTTGGGTTCGGCGCCGTAACGGTTTGGGCACGAGCAGAACATCTTGCTTGCGGTACGAACCTGAACGTGAACCTCCAGGCCGATCACTGCTTCATATTTCATACGGAATCCTTCCTGCTTGCTGATAACATCATCTCTATAATGTACCGGAATACGATCGTTTTGTCAAACCCGATGACAAAAAAACCTGCAATGGAAATGTACAAAAAACCCGGTTGCGGAAATTCCTCAACCGGGTGTAGCGCTCAGAAAAACCGGTTCATTCATTGCGAAGAACCGGAATTCTTGTCCTGTGTCCGTCAGATGCCGAGATCGATCATCGCATCGGCGACCTTGCGGAAGCCGGCGATGTTCGCGCCCATGACGTAGTTGTCGGGCTCGCCGAATTCGGCCGCGGCCGAACGGGCGGCGTTGTGGATGTTGATCATGATGCCGTGCAGTTTCTCGTCAACTTCGGCGGCGCTCCAGGAGAGACGCATCGCGTTCTGGCTCATCTCAAGGCCGCTGGTGGCGACGCCGCCGGCGTTGGAAGCCTTGCCGGGGGAGAAGAGCACCTTGTTGCCCTGGAGATATTCGGTCGCCTCCAGCGTGGTCGGCATATTGGCGCCTTCGCAGACGCAGAAGCAGCCGCCGGCAACCAGAGCCTTGGCGTCATTGATATCGAGTTCATTCTGGGTGGCGCACGGCAGCGCGACATCGCAGCCGGTCAGCTGCCACGGACGCTTGCCTTCGAAATACTGCGCCTTCGGGAACGCCTTGGCATATTCGCTGATGCGGCCGCGGCGGACATTCTTGAGTTCCTGGACGAAGGCGAATTTCTCGTCATCGATTCCATCCATATCGAGGATGGTACCGTTGGAGTCGGAGAGCGAAAGCACCTTCGCGCCGAGCTGGGTTGCCTTCTTGCAGGCATACTGCGCGACGTTTCCGGAGCCGGAGACCAGCACCTTGCGCCCGGCGAAATCCTTCCCGCGGGTGGCGAGCATTTCGCTGGCGAAATAGACGCAGCCGAATCCGGTCGCTTCCGGACGGATCAGACTGCCGCCCCAGTTGAGCCCCTTGCCGGTCAGCACGCTGTCATAGCTGTTGACGATGCGCTTGTACTGCCCGAAGAGATAACCGATCTCGCGGCCACCGACGCCGATGTCACCGGCCGGGACGTCAGTCGACGGGCCGATGTGACGGAAAAGCTCGCGCATGAAGCTCTGGCAGAACGCCATGACTTCCCGATCCGACTTGCCTTTCGGGTCGAAGTTGGAACCGCCCTTGCCGCCGCCCATCGGCAGCGTGGTCAGACTGTTCTTGAACACCTGCTCGAAACCAAGAAACTTCAGAATGCTCAAATTGACGGAGGGGTGGAACCGCAGCCCCCCCTTGTACGGTCCGATCGCACTGTTGAACTGGACGCGGTATCCGGTATTGACCTGAATCTCGCCCTTGTCATCCACCCAGGGAACCTGGAAGATGATCGCCCGTTCCGGAATGACCATGCGTTCCAGAATCTTGTTCTTCTCATACTTCGGCTGGGCATCGAGAAGTTTGCCGAGCGAGCTGAGGACTTCCGTCACGCTCTGCATGAACTCTTTTTCCTGGCCGTTAGTCTGCTGAAGATTTTCCAGCACGCGCTGCACATACTTGCTCATATTCATCACCTTTCATAAAAAATAATGGAGCGATCACAATCAAATCGCATTTATGAAAATTATTCTTAAGCAAAAATCATGCCAATTCACATAACCCAATATCCATGAATAAAATGACAATTTTTCAACAAAAAATCCCCTGCATCATTAATTACATTATTGTCATTTTATTTGAATATTACAACAAAAATGGAATTTAATCAAAGTCGCGATTCACAACCTGCTGGGAACGCTGATTTTTTCCTTATTTTGTTACAATTTTGTCATTTCATATCATTAAAAAAAACCTCACGTCAATTCGCGTGAGGTTTTGGTTTGACGGTTACACCACCACTGCCAGACTCACCGATTCCGCCCGAAATCCGGGATGCCGCGCGAACGTTCTTCCGCGGGGAAGAAAGCCGAGCCGTCCGGTTTCACCAGCCGGCAGGTCAGGAAAACCAGAATATTACGTTTCTCTGCATCGGTGTACTTCGACTGGAAAAAGCGACCGATAACGGGCAAATCCCCCAGAATCGGAATTTTGTCATTCACGACTTCAGTCGTATCGGACGCCACACCGCCGAGCACCACGGTCTCTCCATCATAAACGGTAACGGTCGTATTGATCTCACGACGATCGAAGATCGGCATCTTGTAATATTCACCATCGGTGTCGCCGTTCGAATCAACGGAGCGGGCGTCAAACTCCATCCAGCCGGAGAGCGTCTGGATCGGCAATATCACCTGAGCGGTAATCGTCCGGCGTTCCACGTCAACCTCCGGCGTGATATCAAACGTGATCCCCAATGGAGTCGGATCGGATTCAAACGTCGGCTGCGGGTCGGCACGGGTACCACGCCACGAACTCGTCGTCGCATTGGAGTCGCCATCTCCGCCTGCATTGTTTTCCGGCAGGTCGACGGTTTCCCATTCATCCGGGAAATACCGCTCAGTGACCATTGCAACGTGCGCGGACTGCCCGGGCAGCGTGGTCACACGTGGAGAAGCCAGCACGTCCTCGCTGTCGGCCCAGTTCAACGCAAACATGCTTGCCGTAAACCGGGTACCGTCCGTATCCTCCCAGACGAAGGAGAAGGTGCTTTCCGACATCGGATCGCGCGTACCGGTCGCCTGACCGCCACTGCCACTGCTCCCCATTTCGTCCCGGTAATAACGCATCAGCTCATTGGAGGAAGCATCGATCTTCGACGTTGACGTGACGTTGTTACCGACCGTCGTTTTCGCCGCGTTAACCGCGTATTGATAATTAAACGCCAACTCTTTCAGGTCAGTCTGAGAGATTTCGATGAACTTGGCAATGATCTGCACCATCGGTTCCTGCTGTTCCAGATAATCCGTAATCATCTGGCTGATCTTATCAAGATTTTCCGGGGTGTTGGTCACAATCAGACGGCTGATCATCGGATCGTAAATAATCTGGGAACCATTCGGAAAATCAATCCCGTTCCCGGCAAAAAACCGAATCAGGTTATTCGGGTCGGAAATTTCGCCGTCCAGCGAAGAGGTCAACGCCTGCTGTTCGACCGGATAGATTCGCGTCTCCATCTCATCAAGAGCAACATCCTGCGGCGCCAGAATAACCGCATATTTCTCCACGCGATATTTCAGCTTCGCCGTGGCACAGAGCTTGATGATCGCGTCCATCAGCGACGTGTTGTTGATCAACAATGTAATGAGCTGTTCCTTCTTGATGGGATTGCCATCCTCATCATATTCCAACTCCTCTTCACCTTCGCCCCCCATTCCCTGAGGGCCCATTGCCTGCGGCATTCCCTGCGGCATTCCCTGCGGCCCGTAAGCGCCGGGCATTCCCTGCGGCCCCATCATCATATCCCCGGGATAGCCGCCCATATTCTGCTGATTTTCCTGCATTGCGGAATTATCCGACCGCCGCAGAAAAATATTGATTCCCACCTGTTCGGGATCCAGTTCACGGCTCTGCTTGATCAAGCTCTTCAACGCCGCCGGAACCGTGACCTCCTCAAAGTCGATACTGGGAATAATAATGCTGTTCAATTTCTTCAACAGCGGACTTTCTTCCGGTTCGGCTTTCTTCTGAGGTTCATTCTCTATGAAATTCTCACTGAGGCTCTCAGATCCCTCAGGAACAATCGGAATCGCAAACTTCCACTCAACCTCGGAGATCATTTTCCGATGCGTGACCTTATACCGGTCTTTGCCGACTTTGCCAATCCGGATATTCATCGCCTTCATATTTTGAAGCGCATCCGCATTGTACGGGTCGATCAGAAGCACCTCCTGAAATTTTCGGAGAGCCTTGGTATATTCACGGACATTGGCCAACTCACGCCCCTGCTGAAGCAGCACTTCAATCTGATATTCCTGCGTCTTCAAATTCGGCAGCAGCTTTTCCGGAGCGACATCCGCGCGCATTGCCGCTGCAGCACGTTTCCGTTCATAGATTTCAACCTTGCGCTGTAACTCATCAGCTCCTTCCGGATAATATTTCTGAGCCTCTTTACAAAGATTAATCGCAGCTTCAAAATCCTGCGCCTGCGCCTGACGATCAGCCTGATCCATCGCCTCTTCGGCCATATAGTAATAACAAAGTCCGATCTGCCGCTGGCAATGTTCCACTTTGTCCTGAAACACCGGCGTGTTGTAGGAACGGAAAAGCTTCACCGCCTCAAGATATTTATCACGCGCTTTGATGTATTCACCGTCCGCCAGAAATGCGTTCGCCTCCCGCACCAGTTCGGTCCCGCGAAGCTCTACTTCCTGCCTCCCCGCATCGGCACGATTAATCAACGCCTGCTCAGCAGCCGACACTCCATCCGCCTGCAATGTCAACACATCGCCGGCAGCATCCCGCGGAGTCGGAATCCGCTGCTCCGCATCGGCGGCACCCACCAGTGCGGCGGCGCCCAATACCATGAGGAATCCCAGAAATCTTGTCTCTCGATATAACATAATATTTGAATCTCCGCCGTTAGTTATTACCGATTAAAGTCCGGCGCACCAACTGCCGCGTTCCGACGAATCGGAACACCGTCGTTACTGACCAGCCGGGTTGTTACGAAAAGCAGGAGATTGCTGCGCGTCGCCTCTTCCGACTGCGCCTGGAAGAAGCGGCCTATGAACGGCAGATCACCCAATATCGGCCACTTATCCGTCCGCGATGTCGTCGAATTGTCCACCATTCCGCCGAGCACAATCGTCTCACCATCGTACACCGTCACGTTGACGCGAAGATCACGCCGCGAAATCATCGGCATCCAGACGTTATATTCATTACGCGTTTCATGTTCGACCGGCTGAAGCGTCTGCCCAAGCCATTCGCCGGCAGGATTGTATGAGTCCACGTATTCCATCGTGGTCAGAATACCTTCAACGATGATCGGATAATTGTCTCGCCCGAGATAATTCGTCACCTCTGCATTCACTTCCAGGGAGATCGTGTAATTGTCCGGATTCACCCGCGGCGTCACATCAAAGATGATACCGATTTCATTCTCATCATCGAAACTCGGCTCCGGCACGGTAATCGTCACGGTGCCGTTGTCTTCCTCAATTTCATACGTTTCCCAATCGGTCGGGAAGTAATAGGCCTTCACCATCTTTACTTCCGCACGAGTCCCGTTCGACGTCATCAGTTTCGGTGCAGAAAGCGTCTCGGCGTGTTCGTTGCGGCTGAGCGCATTGACCGTCAGCGAAATATTCAACGGCAAATCCGAACCAAACGGGTAACGCGAACCGAATAATGCCGGAAAAATATTCCAGTTATTCACCACCGCGCCATTTACATTTGCATTATTCGCTCGGATGTTCAATGACCGATCCGCCCCCTGACCGAACGCCCAACCGTTCTTCTGGGAGTCCTCCCGGGTACCATCACTGCCCATATTGGAGCCCAGCATCGCCATCGACCAGTCAAACCCAAGTTCCTGCAGATCCGTTTCGGATATCTCCACTCCCTTGATTTCAACCATCACCAACGGCGTCTCAATGGCATCCAGCTGTCGGATCAATTCATCCATGCGCCGCAGATTGTCCAGGGTGTTACGGACACGCAACCGGCTGGAACGTTTATCATATGAAATGGAAGCGCCGGAACCTTCTTTGAACTTCACTCCACGAAGTTCGAAATAACGCTTTAATTTCGCTTCCGTCAACCGGGCTGCCGTCACGGTACTGGTGACATCCTCAAGGAATGTCTTGGCATCCGCGCCTTCCCCGGTTCGTCCCAGACGATTCCCTTCAGTATTTCCGCCGCCACCAAGAGCGCCGCCACCGCCACCGCCGCCAGGGGCACCTCCCGGCATGCCACCCATACCCATACCGCCCATACCGTCACCCACTCCGACGGAGTCAAGGCTCGGATCGCTGGCAATGCCGGAAATCAGATTTCCACGCACCTGAAATGACTGCGTCTGCATCTCGTCAACCTCGGGACCAATAAATACTCCATTGGACTCCACCCGGTACTTCAACCCGGTATCCTGGCAGATATAGCGCAATACTTCGCTCATCGGAATACGGGAGAAGTTGATCGTTATTCGACCACGCTCTCCCATCGCCCGCACTTCGTCAGCCGTGATACCTGTTGAGATCGCAACGCCAATCTTATCAGGATCATAAATTTTACTGAACTTATTGAGCAGACGGATTACCGACATGATATCAGCATCGTCAATTTCAATCGTCGGAAATACAATTCGCTCCATACGGGCATAAATATCCTGCGTATCCACCACCGTCTTCTCGCCCGCACGCACCACCGTCGTGTCGAGATCAGCAGGAAACACCGGCTCCGCCCATTGCCATTTCGCGTACGCCATCATACCGGCAACATCTGCAATGTGACGCTGTTGACCATAGGTGTAGAACTGGTTGTACAAACGTTCCATCATGGCAATTGCGTCAAGATTGTTCGGATCAATGATGAACACCTGCTCCAAACGATTGCGAGCCTCGTCGAAACGCTGCTTTTCGAAGAAAGTCTGCGCTTCCGCCAGCAATTTGGCAATCTTGATTTCATTGGCCGCATAATCAGGATCCGCCTTATCCAGTGAAGTATCCGTCCGGAAAGCCTCTCCCTGCATCTTACGCCGACAATATTCCACCAGCTCACCAGCCTCCTCGGTGAATGCAGGATCGCGTTCCTGCGCCTCAGAGGCAATCGAAATCGCATCCGAATAACGCTTGTCCGCCGCCGCCAATCGCGCCCGGAAAAGAATCGCACGAGCCCATTCACCACGACAGGCCTTCAGTTCCGCTCCGATCCCTTCCAGACGCTGTGCGGCCAACTGCCCCTTCATCCCTTCCAACTGCTGAACAACCGCTTCATAAATTTTTACAGCAGATTCATATTCCGCCTTCGATCGGAATTCTCGAGCCGATTCCAGCTGCTTATCCTGTTCGGAAAAGATTTCCCGAATCTTCTCCTCCTGTTGCTGTTCCGCCGCGGCCCGCTCGCGCGCCTGCATCGCAGTCACGGCGTAATGCCCGGTCTCTTCGGCCGCAGCTGCACTGCCGCCGATCCCCGAAACCGCAACCACCAAACCGATCGCGAACATCCTCCGCGAAAGACTTTTCCGGCTTGAGATTTCCATAGCTCGTTGTCTACCTTCGTTAATTTATCGCTATTCGCAAAATATTTTTCTATTTCAATTCATCTCTTCTCATCATTGCCGACGACGACGGCCATCCGGCATCCCCTGCGGTCCCATCATCATCATATTCGTCTGCGGCGTGCCGAATTCATCAAATACGACAATCGTCGCATCTTCCGGGACCATCCCTTCCTTCGTGACGACCATCTTCCCGCCGCGTTCATCCAGACTCTTGTCGTCTTCCAGTGACCTGGGATCCTCCAGGTTGACTGTCATCGCACTCGGGTTGATCGAGGCAATCCGGTATGCTGAAATCCCTGTACGGCGATTCCCCATGTTGAACGCCTGCCCGACATCATAAATGTATTCCCGATTATCCGCCGTATCAATGACAATCGCCTTACGGTCTGGTGAATACACATCACGCCCCACCTGCATTTCAAGCTTCTCTTCTCCGTCCTCCTGCTCCAGCGTGATGATTGATTCATCCTGAACCAGCGGCGACCCGCCCTCTCCCGACGGCACCGTCTTGCGGCGAAGTTCGGCATCCTTGATCGTATAACGCTTGGAGCCTATCTGAACGCCTTCTCCAATCGACTTGAATTCCGTCTTGCCATCCTTGTCCGTACTGTTGATTTGAATAAGCCACAATGTCTTGTCATCGCTGCTGTTCGTGTTGATCGCCATCAGTTTATACGGAATCTTGATCGTACGCAAATCTACGAGTTTCAATCGGTACCAGAGCGGCGGGTGCGATTTCGCATTCATCGGCGAGGTGCCGAAACGATATTCGAACAGATTCGAAAAACCATCTCCATCCTTGTCCAGACGACCATCGGTCGGATCGTTGGGATCCAGCCCGAAACGCGTCTCGTCCTGATCGGGAATTCCGTCTCCGTCCGCATCATCCGCAGTGATCGTATACGTAATGGTTGTACGCTCCGGAGGTGTGCGCAACTCCTTCCCGCAGTTCGAAAACGGACATTTCCCGCCATCTACCATGTATGAACGGGGTATGATCTTACCGCAATGCGGACAACGCGCCATTGGAAACGCCACAACCAGATCCGAGAAATGTTCCGCATTCTCCGGATCGCGCGCCTTCGACTCATCCCAATGCAACTGAGTGCTCGCCAGCTGCATCTTCACGTCAAACTGCGACTCCTCCGGATTTACCGGCTTATAATCCGCTTCACGACTCGGGAGATTCAAATCCGAATCCTTGATCTCACGAGTCTGATCAATGATGATAACCACGTAGATCATCGACACAATGAACGCCAGCAACAGAACAAGGAGAATCAACTTCTCATAATGTTTCTTCAAGAATTCCAAAATGAACCTCCGCCTCGTTCCCGTTTAGTTGCCGTTGTATACGACGTAATCCACGTCAATTATCGCACGACAATCCTGTTCCGCACCGACAAGCGTATCTCCATAACCTCGACGCTCCCAGAACGGTCGTTTTTTATCCGCTTCAATCTCTGCCTGCCGACGACGCTCCATCTCCGCAAGCATCTCTTCCTCCGTCATCTGCTCCTGCCCTCCCGGCATCATTCCCGGCATCATCATATTGTTTCCACCACGCGAGCGGCGGGTGCGCATCCCCGGCTGGGGCATCATCATCCCACCGCCTCTTTGCGATTGCGGCCGCATTCCTGAACGCTGCTGCTGGAACTGCTGCAACAATGCCGCCTCATCCAATTTTTCTTCCGGCTGAAACAGTACCTCCGCAGGATCCGCCGTCGCATACAAAAAGATACTGCGCACAATATAAAAGCGCGAATCCTTATAGCCTTCATCCAGCAGCTTCGCCAATTTTCTGATCGCTTCCATCTTCCCGGTGACTTCAAAGGAATAGTGATAAATCAGATACGAACCAGACTCCTCGCCTTCGATGCTCCGCTTCGAAAACTTCGTCAATGCCCCGACTCCGGATTCCGTGAGCCGTTTGACAATATCACCAATCACATCCCACTGTGCCGCAATCTTCGGAATACTTTCCGGCGTGTAAAGCTGCTTTTCCATGTCAAAAGAGAAATACGACGCATCATCCTGCAACGTTACTTTCCCTTCCGTCATATCCACCAGCTTATCACGGTAATCCCGCATGAACAGCCGCAATTTGTCTATCTTTCCCTCCATCGTCCGAGGAACCCCCAACGACGAAAGGAATATCTCATCCATACGGAAATCACTGATCGGCTCCGTAATCACGGATTCGGCCAGCTTGCGGAATTGAATCATCGCCTGATCCCAATTCTTGAACTGCTGCTGAAACTCCTTATAGAAAATTCCCTGCTGAGCAACATTCGTCGCGTCAATCGCATCCCAACCCTCATGAAACTTCTCTTTGAAAGCGTCCACCGTGAGCTTTTCACCTTCTACCGGTTCCAGCTTCGCAACAAACTGTTCCAACGCTTCCGTCAGCGGATGCGAAAACACCTTCTCCAGACGTTTGGCCGCGGCTTTATAAGTGTCCACATCCTTCTGGATCAAGGCCAGATTTCCCTCCACCGGAGCTGGGTCTTTATCAATCAACTCCTGAATCTTTTCACGCAATGACGATACCTCATTGCTGTATTTCGACATTTCACTATGCTCCAAAGCAGTCCAGACCAGAAGCACACATACCGCAATAAACGATACACTGATTACCAGAATCAGTATCAGATTTTTTTTCAGAAAGCGATTCACTGCTGTTCTCCGTGCTATTTCTTAATCGGCTCTTTCAATTTGAAGACAATTTCAAACGCCGTCATATTCAACGTCTGTGTGTCTGAAGTGAATTTGACCAACGTCGATCCTTCGTCCTTGCCTTCAACGAAATATTTACTATTCGTACAGAGTCGCTCCCGCAACTCATTCTCCAGCAATGTCTTCCCCTCCGTCAACAAAGAATATCCCCGCAGACGGATCTCCTTTACTTCGTGAATATTCACCGGATCTGGATCCGGCGTCTCCTCTTCCTCGCCCGTCTGCTGCATCGCGGGATCCCCGAACAGTCCGGCCATCCCCATTGGAGGCATCGGCCCCAAACCCCCGCCCATCGGTCCGCCGGAAGCGGTCTCCGGCGTCGGTTCGACTACATCGCCAATTCCTACAATACTGGTCAACCAGACGTTGTCTGGCATCCGTTCCTGAATCTCTTCGAGCATCCCCGTCCATTTGCCGCGATCCGCCAGAAATTGATAAGCCGCCTCGTATTCGCTCTTCGCCGACCGATACTGGCCCATCAACCCATTCACCCGATCCATCATTTTCGTCGTCGCTTCCACGCTGCTTTGCACACGCTCCACTCGCGACTTATCGAAATTCAAACGCCGATTCACTCCTGCCGCAAAAATCAGAAGGCACAATATCAACGATACCGCACTGATGTAAAAATAGATTTTCTTACGATCAAGCTCCTTCTGCCGTTTGATCGAATTCGGCACCAGCGAAATGTCAATCGGGCACTGCGTCACACTCCGCAGACTCAATCCAATCAACTCCTGGAACATCGGCGCAATCGCCTGCAACGCATCCTTATTCACGTTGTCGGCAATTGTGATCGCACCAAAGGTATTCAAATATTCAACCGGCAGGCGTAATTTTTCCTGGAAGAAATCCGTGATGTACAACATCGTTGAGCCGCCGCCCGACAGCAACACACGCGTCGGCGCATTTCCGCCATGGCTCGACCGCCATACATTGATCGAACGACTCACTTCCCCGTGAAGTCGGGTCATCACGTTTCGCGCTATCTTCGAAATCGTCGCGGCCACCTCCGATTCCGGCTCCTCGTATGCGCCTCCAAGCGCCACAAAACCATGCCGCTGCTTCAAATCCTCCGCCTCTTCAAAGCCGATGCTGAACTCCTTGGCCACCTGCTGCGTAATCGCATCCCCGGCAATCGGAATACTGCGGATAAACACACGGTTGTGATCTGCTATCATCAGGTTCGACCCGCGACCACCTATGTTGAGAAGCAATACACACTCATCGTCCTGGCATTGCGTCGCCTTCGCCGCATTGAATAACGCAATCGGAGCAATCTCCACGGAAAGAATCTCTTTCCCGGAATCCTCTATCACATCCGTGTATTGCGTGATCTGATCGGTCTTTACGGCCACGAACAACGCCTCGTATTCTTCGTGCGCATCCGAAATCTCCAGCGTCGACCCGTCTTCCTGCGTCTCCAGACGGCTCTCCACCCACTCGTGTTTTAACAACTGGTAGTCCCAGACCACCTCGTCCATCGGATACGGTACCGTCTGGCGCGCCTCGAATTCAATGATCTTATTCACCGCGCCGGGATTTCCCATCAACGGAGGAAGCTTGCTTAAACGGGAAAAGGAATTCTGCCCGGAAAGCGATAAACGCACTTGTTTGGCGGTAAAATTATATTCGCTCAGCAACTCATGGTACACTTCCGCAAAGGCCTTGCCCGCGCCCTCTTCCTGTTCCACCAGTTTGCGAAACGCAAAATTCCGCAGAACAATCGTACCACCGGGAACAAAAACAAACTCCGCCAGCTTGAGATTGTCTCCACCGATGTCGATCGTCAATACCGAGTGCTCTTTTGCCATTTTTATCAGATGTTCCGCTGTTTTCGCAACCACCTCGAGCTGCGCGGGCTTTCACCCTGGATTTTTATTCTGTATATTTACGAAACCGCCTCAAGGTTTGATCAAATCAAAATCATCGATGCTCGCATACTGCCACGGGGTCTTGTTGCGCGGCCATAACGAACCTTCAACTTCAACCAGCGGCTTCTGCTGCAACAATTGATTGAACCATTGGCGCCCCGCCCGGAGATCCGTTCCTCGAAACGGATAATAACCTTCGCCAATCACCTGACCCCCGCGATCAAGAAATTGCGCCTGCACGGAAAATGTCGAACTCCCCACCGTGCTCGCCGATCCCGATACCGGAAGATAACGATCCAGCAGATGCGGAGGAATCATCATCGTAGCAACATGTTTACGACCATCAAGCGGAATCGTCCAGAATTCCGTCTTCCCGGAAAACACAAACGTCACCTTTCGACCACCGGTCTGACCAACGCACACCGCCTTCATCGACAATACCACGTCATCAATCCAGACATTACGCGCATTATCTTCGGTCTTCGGATAAAACTCCACCCGGATTATCAACCACTTGTTCCGAAGATCTCCGCTCGGAACACTGATCGAATTGTCTTTCCCCGCCGGATTCGAGGAGGTGCTCACCAAATCAATCTTGATCCTGGTCATCAACTCCGCTCCACATGCAGAACCGGTCAGGATCACCGCAATAACCAGAAGCAGAAGCTTGCAAATTGGTTTCATCTCCATCCCTCTCCCGACTTGCCCGATCTTACTGCGCCGCAGACTCCGTCGTCTCTGAAGCTGTCACTCCTCCAACATCCGGAGAATTTAACGCCGCAGCTCCAGCAGATCCGCTCCCAGCTTCCAGCTGCTGCATCACTCCGCGATCCTGATCGTTCAGCTTTACCCCATGACCGATCAGAGAAGCAAGAATCAGCGTAAGCAGAAAGAAAATCGCAGTCATGATTACCGTCGCCCGGGTCAGATGACTCCCCGCCTGCGCTCCGAATACCGATTCTCCAATTCCGCCGAACGTGGCGCCAAGCCCTCCGCTCTTCGACGGCTGCACCAGTATGATCCCGATCAGCAGCAGCGAGATCACCACCACCAGCGCATACAGCAATACGGTTAACGTCGACATCCAATTTACCCTTATTCTTTGGCCGGCCTCCTCGCCCGGAAACGGTACCCGGACACCGGGACCGGCACATGACAACACAGTTAACAGTAGCGCATCGACGGGAAAATGTCAACCCCTTTCCCGTCACTTTGCACTAATATTGTCAATATTTTTTTAAATTAACGGGCAATCGCGTTATGAATCAGCGCCGAAAAGCTTTCCGCCTTCAACGCCGCTCCGCCAATCAACCCGCCGTCGATGTTCGGCTGCGCCACCAGTTCCGCCGCGTTTTCCGCCTTCATGCTGCCGCCGTACTGGATCCGGACGCCTTCACCGACTTCTGCCCCGAACATATCCTTGAGCGTGCAGCGAATGAAGTTGTGCGTCAGTTCCGCCACTTCCGGCGTCGCCGTCTTTCCCGTGCCAATCGCCCAGACCGGTTCGTAGGCGATCACCACATTGGCCATGTCCTCGCCGGTCAACCCTGCCAGGCCGCCCTCCAGCTGCGTGCCGATCACCTTCTCCGTGTTGCCGTTTTCACGATCTTCCAGCAGCTCTCCAACGCAGACAATCGGTTTGAGCCCGGCCTTCACCGCCGCCTTGATCCGCGCATTGACCGTCGCATCCGTCTCGCCAAAGTACTGACGCCGTTCGCTGTGACCGATGATCACATATTCGATCCCGAGCTCCGTGAGCATCGACGCGGAAATTTCCCCTGTGAACGCGCCGCTCTCCGCCCAGTGAATATTCTGCGCTCCAACTTTGATGTTGCTCCCGCGCGCAGCTTCCACCACCGCGGCAATCGTCGTGAACGGCGGGCAGACCACGATATCCGCCACGCCCGGACACACATCGGCCACCAGCGGCTTCAGCGCCTCAACCAGCGCACGGCCTTCCGCCGCGGTCTTATTCATCTTCCAATTGCCGGCGATAATCACTTTTCGACTCATTTTCACCAAATCCTCTCATTCATCTTCTTGATGTTTGCTTTTTATGCGGAATTCAAAAAAAATCCTTCAACAAGAAAAATAACACCGCTTTTCCCGTTTTTCAACCCGCGACTCGAAAATCTCTTCGCAATAAATCTTGTTTTCCCTCTTTCCGGCGAATACTCTTCACTCGTCGGACTCCTCCGCCTCCGCCGCGCTCCCTGAATCATTCATCACCGCCACCGCCGACGCCGAACGCGTCCGACGCCAGAATATCCACAGCCCCAGCATCCCGGTCGAACTCTCCGACAACCGCACATCCTCCACCGCATCCGCCTTCAACCGTTTCGAATAACCGTCCAGCATCCGGTACATGTATTTATCCCCCAGCTGATTCACGAAGGGATCCCAGTCCATCCGGTTCGGACGTCCCGGGGCGCCCGTCCACAGCGGAATATAATAAAAAAGAAACACGCCGTTGTTCGCCGCCTCAAGATTGGCAATCACCCGCTTCCCCGAACTGCTCAACTGTTCCGCCACCGGCTTGTCATGCCGGATCGTCGACGTCACGCACCCGGTGAACAGTGAAAGCAACAGCGCGCCCCACAGAAAAAGAACAACCGCTTTCCGCATCTTCATCACCCTTCCGAATCCTGTAGCTTGTTTTTTCATCATCTTTTAACATAAATCTCTTTCCCGGATTTTACAAATCCCGTCCCCCATCAACAGCGGCTCCCACGCTTTTCACGACCGCGTCAGTTTGATCCGCGGATCCGCCGCCACATAGAGCAGATCCGAAATCAGAATCCCCGCCAGCGTCAGCGCTCCCGCAAACGCAAACAACGCCATCTGCAGCGGATAATCCCGGCTCGACAGCGCCACCAGCGACAAGGCTCCCATTCCCGGAATATTGAAAATATATTCCACCAGCACACTTCCTGCCACCAGACCCGGCAGCAACCCTCCGAACAACGTAATCAGCGTAATCAACGCATTCCGGAACGCATGGTGCCAGATCACCACCGTCTCCGGAACCCCCTTCGCCCGCGCCGTCCGGATATAATCGGAATGAATCACTTCAAGCATCCCGCTTCGCGCGTACCGCGACAACCCGGCAAAACCACCGTAGGCCAGACAGAATACCGGCAGCGCGTAATGACGCAGCGTCTCCCATTGCAGACGCCAGATCGACAGATTGTCCACATCGTCCGGCGTCACTCCCTTCAGCGGGAAAATCGGAAAACTGCCGCCCTCACACAGCAGCGCCTGCAACAGCAACCCCACCCACATCACCGGAAGCGAATACAACAGAAACAACCCGAATGCACTCACCCGGTCAAACCACGAATCCGCATAAATCGCCGCATACACCCCCAGCGGAATCGCCAGCAGATAGGTGATCACCACCGCCCAGAAGTTCAACGTCACCGTCACCGGAAGCCGTTCCAGAATCAGCGCCGTCACCGGACGACCCGGATCCACCGCCGCGGACACGCCGAAATCGCCGTCGCAGACTACCGCTTTCAACCATAGATAAAACCCCTTCAGAACCGGTTCGTCCAGGTGCAGCCGTTCACGCATGGCGTCGTTCCGCATCAACGCCCCCTTCGACGCGTCAAGCGCGCTCCCGGATGCATCGCTCCCGAACATGCTGCTCCGCGTCGGATCCCCGGGCGCCAGCCGCAGCAGAACGTAACTTACCAGCAAAATCACCAGCAGCGTCAACAACGCTAGAATCAGGCGTTTCAACAGATAAAACATCATCGCACCGCGTCTCCCGTCTTCTTCGCCTCACCGGGCACTTCCACTCGCCCGAGAAGCCACCCCCCGAGCAGAAACGGTATCGACAACAGCACAATCCCGTACTCCGATCGGTTCCAGAACGCCACCGCAATACCGATCAGCAACGGCCCGACGATCGTCGTGAATTTCCCGAATATATTGTAGAACCCGAAAAATTCCGCCGCACGATCACGCGGAATCAGGCCGCTGAACAACGAACGGCTCAACGATTGAATCCCTCCCTGCGACGTGCCGATCAGAAATGCCACAAGCAGAAACAGCCCCAGTTTCCATTCCGCCGATTCCATCAGCGTCATCACCCCGACCAGCAGCGTGATCGTCACATAAATCCCGATCGCCACGTAAATCATTCTGCGCGCCGAATACCGTTTCGAAAGTTTCCCGTAAAGCAGCGTGAAGGGAAATCCCAGAAACTGCAATCCCAGAATCGTCCCGATCAGCCAGAGCTCCGAAATCCCGATGTCACGGCTCAATGGAGTTGCCATCATCAGAATCGTCCCCACTCCGTCGATATAGAGAAAATAGGCGATCAGGAAGATCACCGCATTCCGGTATTTTCCCAGTTCCCGCGCCGTCCGCGCAAGTTTCCGGAACCCGTCCAGCGGCGAAACGCGCCGACGCACTCGACGTTTCTCCCGGATATCCCGGAACAGCGGCAGCGACAACACCCCCCACCACACCGCCGTCACCACGAACGCCAGTTTCGTCGTCCACTCCGCCGCGTCTGCGGCGAAGGCGACAATCAGACAGAACAGAAAAGGAATCACACCCCCGATGTATCCCCACGCGTATGCCCGGCTCGACAACCGGTGCATCCCGCCACGTGGCGAAATATCCGGCAGCAACGCATCATAAAATGAATTCCCCGCCATGAAAGCCACCAGACCGATGAAGTAAAGCGCAAGCACCCAGTACGCATCCCCGGCTCCGGCAAAACAGAAGCCCGCCGTCGCCCCCAGGCCGAGTACGAGAAAAATCCCGAGATAACGTTTTTTGCCGCCGCCGGCATCCGCCAGCGTCCCCAGATAAGGCGCCAGCACCCCCGCCGTCAGCCCCGCAAGCGATCCGGCATACCCCCACCACGCGGTCGCTTCGGCATCTTCCCAGACTCCGTGCGCCGAATTCTTGAAGAGCAACGGCGCGAACACCGTCCGGACGATCAATGCGAACGCCGCCGACCCCATGTCGTACAGAATCCAGCTCAATTGCGCCCGCGTGAGTCTCACAAGCCGCGTCCCTCCCTCACAGACGGCACATCACGCCGTCACGAAGTTCGGAAACATGATCGGCCAGTCCGGCAATTTCCCGGTTATGAGTAATCATGACAATGGAACGCTCCGGATGTTCCCGCCGAAGTTCCGCAAAAAGTTCAAGAATTCCATTCCCCGTGGCCGAATCCAGATTTCCGGTCGGTTCATCCGCCAGCAGGAGCTCCGGATCATTCACCAGCGCACGCGCGATCGCCGCACGCTGCTGTTCCCCGCCGGAAAGTTCCAGCGGACGGTGGCGCAGACGCGCTCCAAGACCGACCCGTTCCAGAAGCGCTCCGGCACGTTTCCGCGCGGCCGATCCCGTCTGTCCGGACAGACGCGCCGGAAGCATCACGTTTTCCAGAATCGAAAGTTCCGGCAGCAGATGATACGCCTGGAACACGAAGCCGAAACGACGATTCCGGAACACCGCCGCCGCGCGACGACTCAATTTCGTCAAATCCGCCCCGCAGACCGTGATCGATCCTGAATCGGGTTTTTCCAGTGCGCCGATCAAGTTGAGCAGCGTCGTCTTCCCGCTCCCGGACGCTCCCAGCAGACACGCCCATTCCCCACGGCGCACCGTCCAGTCGACGCCGCGCAACACCTCCAGTTTCACGCTGCCGATCCGGTAAGTGCGCGTCACGCCCGCAAGCTCAATTACCATTTCATCGCCGTTGTTCATTCCAGTTCCGTCATTCATAACGCAGTGCCTTTGCCGGGTCGAGCCGCGCCGCCCGCAACGCCGGAAGCAGCGCTCCCAGCGTGCAGAGAATCACCGACGACAGCACGATGAACAATACATCCCCGGTCACAATGTGCGCCGGAAGTTCGTTGAAAAAATAAAATTCCTTCGGAAACAGCTCCTGTCCCGTCCATTCCGACACCCGATGCATGATGTCGTTGCGGAAATGGATCACCAGAAATCCGAGCAGCGTCCCGCAGCCGCTGCCGAGCACCCCGATCAGAAATCCCTGCAGCACGAAGATCATCGTCACCGCCCCGTCGCTCGCTCCCAGCGCCTTCAACACGCCGATTTCGCGCGTCTTCTGATAGACCGAGGTGATCAACGTGTTCGTGATGCTGAACGCCGCCACCAGCACGATGAAGATCAACAGAAAAAACATCATCCTCTTTTCCACTGCCAGCACCCCGAGCAGCTGCTGGTTCTCCTCCTGCCACGTCGTCAACCGGAGCGTACCGGGCAGTTCGGCACGGATTTTTTCAACCAGATCTTCCTGGTCGAACGCATCCGGCCCCCAGCAGTAAATCGCCGTCGCCGCGCCCCACGGCAGATCCAGCAGCTCCGCCGCGTCATCGATCCCGGCAAAGAAAATCCGGCGGTCGAAATCCGATTTCCCCACCGAATATATCCCCGTTACGGTGAACTCCGCAGGAAGATAGGCGGAACTGTCCGGATTCACCTCCATCGAACCATCCGGTTTGAAATGCACCAGTCCCGTGAGGCGCTGCGCCGAATGCAGCAGCACTTTCGAACCGACCCCGACCCGCCAGCGCGCCGCCATGTACGAACTGATCACCACTTCTCCGCGCCCGAGCGAGAGACGTCCCTCCAGAATTCCCTCCTCCAGATTCAGCCGCCGCCGGAGATCCTCCTCGTTCGCCCCGAAAAGAATCGACTGCGTGTCCAGATGCCGCCCCGACTGCACCAACACCGGCGACAACACCACCGGCGACGCGTCCGCTCCCGCCGCGCGCACGATCGAGACCGCCTTCTCCGGATCGGCGATGCCGCGGTTCCAGCTGTCCCGGATCTGAAAATGCGCCTGCGTCTCCACGAGCTTCTCCTTCATGAGATCCGTGAATCCGGTCATCACCGCCAGAACCACCATCAGCACGGCCACGCCGAGCGTTACGCCGAGTATGCTCGAAAACGTAATCAGCGAGACCGCATTGCGTTTCGGACGAAGATAACGCCCCGCAAGAAAAAGTTCCGTCAACATGAGAAGATTTCTTTCCTGTATGCGAAAAACATATTCGGTAATATAACGCCGCTCCGGTCGAACTCAAGTTTCCGGATGCATTTTTCCCGAAGAGTTTTTCTTCCCGATTCCCGATTGCCCGGACTCATCCGCCCCGAGCCGGGCCGGGCATATCCTTTGCGTCCACGACCCGGTCAGAGACGCGTTCCGTTGAAAATGATTTCGAAATCCTTGAGTTCGTCGTTCTCTTCAAATTTCAGCTCAACCCCTTCCGGCGCGGTCGCAGATATGTGCAGTTCATCGCCCCGCCTCCGCCACTCCACCACGACACGACCGCCCGAAAAGAGCGGACGCGCCCCGCGTGCCCATTCCAGACTCCCCGGACGCGGCGAGATCACAAACCGTTTTCCGCCCGGTGCCGCATTATGAATCCCCAGCACCAGGCGCGGCAGAAAATAGAGCGGCGCCGCACTCCACGCATGACAGTGACTCCGCGTCGGAAAATCATCCCCCACATCCAGCGCCGCGGGATAGGTCTCCCACACCGTCGTCGAACCGAGTTCCAGCATCGGAAGGTAGTCCCGCCGGATCCGGTCGAGAATCTGCCCGGGCAGATGGAGTTTCTCCAGCGTCTGATAATAATAGAACGACGCGAACGGCGACGCCACCGGAATCAATTCCGACCGCGGCGACACCGTGTTCGCCCGGGCACTGGCGAAACGCTCCGCCGGCGCCGCATCGAACAATACCGCCAGCATGCTCGTATGCACGCTCGACTCCTCCGACGCCGTCCCGTCCGGCCCGATCGAATCCGGCCAGGCCAGCCGGCGCGAATCCCACGTCCGGTCGAGCGCCGCAATCAATCGCTCCCGGAAGCGGCGGAAACGTTCGCCGTCCGCCTCCTCGCCGAGCACTTCGGCCGTCCGAGCGGCCGACTCCAGCGCCCCGGCCAGAAAGAAACTGTTGTGCAGCAGAATCGGCTGCTCCGTGGAGGTCTTGCTCCAATCGAAAAGATTCCATTCGCCCGCGGCAAAAAGACCGCTCTTCTGATCGATCATCCCTGCGGCGTTATCCAGATTGAGCCGCACCATCGGCCACACTTCGCGCACGAATTCCAGATCGCCGCTCTCTTCGTAATAGTCCCACACCGAGAGCACCCACATGAAACTCCACACCGGAATGATCGAATTCCAGCCCGACGGCACCTGATCGCCCACCAGCGGCAGATGTTCCAGCGACTGCCCCGCCAGCCGGATGCAGCGCCGCACCAGGTCGTAAGCGCCGTAGGTCGACATCGCAAACAGCGATTCGCTGCGGGCGTCGCCGACCCAGAGCGTCTGTTCGTAGAGCGGACAGTCCGTGAAGGTGTCCTCCATGCAGAGTTTCAACGTCCGTGCGGAAATTTCGTAAACACGGTTGAAGAGATCATCCGACGAGGCGAATTCCCCGTAAGGCACCACCGGATACGTCGATTCCACCAGCCGCAGAAACTGTATCCGCACCGGTTCATGGAAATTCCGCACCGTAAGAAAGAGATAACGCCCCCCCCGGCGGCGCAGACTCGTGTAACGATTGTACCCTTCGCGGCAGACGTATCGGAGCGAATTGCGGTAACCGGGCGTGTGCTGCACCCGGCCGTCCGGCGTAACGTATTCCACCGCGGCGATGTCGACGATCGTCCCCGCCGGCGCGAACAATGCGAAATTCCAGTACCCGACATTCTCCTCGCCGAGGTCGCAGCACAGCTCCACATCCCGCCCCGGCACCGGATTGATCACCGTGCAGCGGTCGTCGCAGTAGATGAGATGATCGGGATTTTCCACATCACCCGGCTGCGCCGGTTCAGGCCGCCGGAAATCGAAGGAGAGCGCCGCGGCATCTTCGCCCAGCTCCGCAGGCGTCAGGACACGCCCTTCGGGATAAGCCGTGCAGAACTCCGCCGCATTGCGCGCAGCGAACGCCCGTTCGCAGTGACGCATAAAACAACGCGTCCGTTCCTGATAGGCCGCATTCGCCCAGGGCGCCGGTGTCGAACGCTCTATTTTGCAGCACTCCGGAAGCACCACCGCCGCCGGATACGGCGAATCATCATAAGGATTGCCGATCACCAGTTCGGCATCCGCCGGGAAACCAAGTTCATACGTCGTAATATGACCGCTCATATCTTCGGGCGCGGCCACCAGCAGATTGCTCCCGGCACGAAATTCCACCTCGCCGTTGATCGCCATTTTGCCATTCACCGCCAGCCGCACCCCGCGCGACGCAACCCGCACCATCTGCGTAACCGGAGAATTCACCTTCAGCACGAGAAACATCCCGAACGTCGTACAACTCTCCACGCTCGTCTCACCGGGAAACACCAGCTGCTGCCCGCCGACCGCCACCGTGACCAGCTGCGGCGCAACCCGGGCGCACCCGATCACCCGGCGCAGTGAAAACTCCCGCCGGGAAAGCGGCGGACAGTCCCGCTCCTGAAGATCCTTCCACGGACCATCCTCCGCCCCGGCGATCACCACCGCCGGACGCCACGGTGCGTCGGGCCGGGTCGCGTCATACAACTCCACCGGCGCCTGCTGGCAGGAGGATTTCACCGTATTGGAAACCCATTGCCCCACGGGGGCGGAACTCCAGTCTCCGTCGGTGATGATCCGCAGATCGTCGCAGTCGAGCTGTGCAAGCAGTCCCGCCCGCTGCGGCACATGTTGAAACGTTCCGGATCCGTGATACCACACCTCGACTTCAATGCGGTTGACCCCGATCCGCAGCACGCCGTCGAGATCGATCCGATCGTAACGGTAATGGTCCGGATATGCGCGGCAGGGGCCGTCGGCCAGCCATTGCCCGTTGACCCGCAGCCGGTACACCGTATCGGCGGCTATCCGCAGCATCGCCTGCGTGGGAAGCGTCTCCAACCGGAAATCCCGGCGGAATATCGAACAAATATTGAAGGCGCGGCCGTCGGAATCATCCGACCAGATCCAGTTGGCGGAAAGTTTCATCGTAAATGTTTACTCCAGATAGTCTCGCTGCGGCGTTTCCTGCATTTTCTTCATATCAAAATCGATTATATAAATATAGCACCGGATGGACGGAATGCCAGTATCGTTTTCGATGGATTTCCGACCGCGCTCCCTGCGAAAGGCCGTTTTCGTCGGCCACGTGTTGAGTTGACTACTTGCCGCTCCTGAGCAATTCGTACACCCGGAAGAACTCCGATCCGCTCCACGCCTGCGCCGGACACCCTCCCGCATGATGCGGCGCGTCGCCGTCGGCCACCTCCGGCAATTCGCCCGGAACGCCGCTTTCAAAATATCCCGCCGCCGACAGCAACAGCGCCAGCGCCCGTTCCCGCGCCGCTTCCCCGTGCACCAGATAGAGTGCTTCGCAATACGACGGGAACGGCCAGCACCAGACGGTGCCGTTATGATACGCGACCTTGCGCGCGGTATCCTCCGGCCCCCGGTAGAATCCCCGGTAAGGTGCGGCCGGATCGTTGAGCAGCACGCCGTCACGCCACACCGGAAGGAGGTATTCCACCGGCCGGTCGGCCAGACTGCGGATGCCGCCCGGCACGATCAATTCCTCGCAGCCGTCGAGAATCGCCCGGCGACGCGCCGGATCGGTCACCGCGCCCAGCGTCAGCGCGAAAAGCTGGTTCGGACGGATGTGGTCATCCGCCTCCGCCGCGGCGGCTCCGACGCCGGAAGCTGCGTGGAGACAATCCGAACAGCGTGACGGATTCCGCCGGAAATAAAGCGTCTCCAGCGAATGACGCACCCGGCCGGCCAGTTCCGTCTCGCCGAGGAACGTCAACGCCGCATGCCAGAGCGCCTGAATTTCAATGGGATATCCCTCCCGCGGCGTCCCGGCGGGAAAGTTGGTGTCCATCCACGTGAAATGCGCCGGGCTGAAGATCAATCCGGACGCTTCATCCATCCGGATTCCGTTCGGCGTACCCCGCCTGTAATGCGCGACGATCGAACGGAGCACTTCGAGCAGCGCCCGCCCGCCGCAATCGGCCTTGAGCAGCGCATCATTCCCCGCCGCCGCCACGAAATCGCGCACCGCGACGATCAGCCACAACGGCGCATCGCTGGTATCGCGGTTGGCGTCGTCGTTGCCGCGGATCATGTTCGGAATTGTCCCGGCGCGTTCGAACGAGGCGAACTGCCGGATCACCGCCTCGGATTCCGCCCGGAATCCCCCCCGGATCAGGCCGCGCAACGCAATGAGCGTGTCACGTCCCCAGTCCAGAAACCACGGATACCCGGCGATCACCGTGCTGAACGCATCCCGTTTGACCAGGAAACGGCGCATCGCCGGCAAAAAGAGCTGCTCCGGTTCGACGGCCGTTTCAAACGCATCCTCCCGCGGCCACCGCACCTCGATTGCCGCCGACTCCGGCGCGGTAACATGGCCGGTCAGCACCACGGATTCGCCGCCTGCAAGATCAATTTCAAAATATCCGGGACTGAAAAGATCGGTTTTATCCTCCAGCCCGTAATACCGCTCCAGCGGCAGATCGACCATGTAATTCCATTCCGGCTGCGAAACGAACCGTCCGGCGGACATCCGCAGCATCAGATTCCGTTCCGCCGGTGCGAAGTCGAACCCGTCCTCCCGCACCCGTGTCGCCGCGGGAAATCTCTGTTCCGGACCGGTGTACGCCTTGGTCAACTGATGGTTGATCCGATCCTCGACGTCGGCGCGCAGAATCAACCGCATCGGCGTAACGTCGTCCAGTTCGCTCTCCGCCGCCCGCGTCAGCCGGCGGAACATGAAGCGCACCGCATCCCCGTCGACCGCGCCCTCGAACGTCACTTCAAAACGCACCCGGCACCCCTGACCGCACGGCAATGCGAACTCCCAGCGCGCCCGATTCTCCGGCGTCGCCCGGAATGAAGTCAACGACTCAAGATCGATCACCTGCGAATAACCGTTCACCCGGATCCAGCCGCGCAGCCGCGTCCACATCGTGTGGCGATCCACCGGATAACGCCGATCGGCGTTCGCCGCGAGAATCGCATTGTATTTGCTCGTCAACCGCCCCCACGCGGCGGGAAACAGACTCATGCCGCCGTTGGAATTCGCCGCAAAAGCGCACCGGTTGCTGCTGCGCACCGCCGCCGCATCGACTTCCATCTGGATCTTCCGTCTCTCGCCCGGCGGCAGCAGCAGAATCGTCCCGGAGGAAACCGCACTCGTGCCGTCCGCGCCGAACGAAACCATCTCCAAAGTCAGAACCGTTTCGCGTTCCTGCGGCGGAACCGGCGGTTCCAGAAGCACGATCTGCCGCCCGTCATCTCCCGGTATGCTCGAACCAGCATAACAGGTGAAATCCCCCGTCCGAAGACGAATCCGGAATTTACGCGAACTCTCCACCAGCAGCAGATCTCCCGACGCAATCATCACCCGCCGCCGCGGATCGAACGCCTCGTTCCAGTGCGTCACCGCCGCGCCGAGCTCTTCGGCGAATTTTTCCGGATCATGCCGGAGCGCCTCTCCCGGCGACCCGGCCATGGCCGCCCGCTGCAATCCCAGTCGCGCAACCCGCAACGCATATCCCATCGCGTCGGCCCGCTGCCGGAGGACACGGGGCGGTTCACCGGAAAACTCCGGCAGCGCCTCCTCTTCGAAGGAGACACAGCAACCGTCTCCAGGAGCCAGTTCAAACACCAGATCGTTCCCCTCCCGGCGGAACTCCATCGCACGTCCGGTTAACAGATCGACGCCGCGTTCCGGCGTCAGCCCGGCCGGCCAGTGAACCGGAGAAACCGCTCGGCAATCCAGATTGAGCAATATCAGCAGCCGTTTCCCCTCCGCCGAACGGCGCAGCGCGGCCAATACGTTGCCCGAACCGGTCTGCACGAGTTCGACCCGGGACCCGGTAATGAACGCCGGATGATCGGCGAGCAATTGATTGCAGCGCCGGATCAACGCGACCAGATTCGGCGACGCGCCCCAGTTGAGAGCGCTCGCGCCGTGGACATCGATCTTTTCCGTCGCAAAGAATTCCGCCCCGTTGGCGAAGCCGAATGAACCGTTCTCCGCCAGCAGCGCCGTCACCAGAAACCGCAGTCTGGCAAACCGCGGCGATTCCGCCGCCAGCCGCGCATTGTCGTGCGTTTCGGCGAAATTGACCAGCGTCCCGAACCGGTGGCTGCAAGTTTCCACATAGGGAAAATATCCGCTGATCTGATCGCGCGAATAATTCTGGAACAACTCCGAATACCCCCAGTCCAGTCCGGAACCTCCGAGCAGCGCCTCCTGAACCCGCGCCGGACCGCCGAGTCCCTCCAGCAGAAAGACCGTGTCCGGAAATTCCCGCCGCACCCGCGCAACGATGTAATTCCACGCCGCCTCGGGCAGCATGTAACCTGCGTCGCACCGGAAGCCGTCGACTCCCCGGCGGCACCAGAAGAGAAAAACCTCCGCCATCAGCCGGTGTACGGCAGGCTCGGTGTAATTGAGTTTGCAAAGATCCGCCCAGGTGACGCCCCACGCGCCCGGGCTGACGAATTCGCCGTCTTTTTTGCGGACGAAATATTCGGGATGTTCATTCTGCAGCCGCGACGCCCAGCCGGTGTGGTTGACCGGGATATCCATGAAGATCCGCCCGTCCCGCGCATGGACGGCGTTCACCAGTTCGCCGAACTGCTCCAGCGGCGTCGCCCGCACATCGAATTGCGCCAGCGCCGGATCGACCGCGAAATAATCCAGCGCCGCGAACGGGCTCCCGTAACGCCCCATGCGGCCATACTGCACCGGTGCCGGATGAATCGGCAGCAGCTGGAGAATGCGGCATTCAAGCGTATCGAAAATATGATCGAGGCGGCCGATCAGGTCGCGGAAGGTGCCGGAGGGGGGGATGACCGTGTAACCGGACTGGTCGAGCGCTTCGACTGATTCCGGAATCGCCTCGGCGGCGCTGCGCTGGCAATTGTTGCCGAACTGCCGCACGAACGCCGCGTAAATCGTGTTTCCCGCCACCGAGGACGCGCTGCCGACCTTGAGGCGGAAATTCGGCGATTCCGGCCATTCAATCCGGCCGCCGCCCTCGGGGACGAAGCAACATTTCGCCTCAAAAACGCCGACCTCGGTCAAAGGCAGCGTCAGGGAATATCTCCCGTTGCCGTCAGCGTGGAGTTCGAGATCGTGCCAGTCGAGTCCGGCGACGGCTCTGCCGCTTTCCGTGTGGCCGATCAATTCCGCGCGTCGGACCGCTGCCCGTCCGAGGTTGGTGCGCAGTACTGCGCGTCCGCGTCGCGGACCGACCTCCTCCAATTGAAACGTAACCAGATCACCCGCGTGAAAAATCACCCGATCCGGAACCATCACCTGACGCATCATCAACACCTCGCGAACCGTGTTCATTAAAGTAAAAATATTTTCTTCGCAGATAATATAATCCGGAGCCTCTTTCAGTGCAAGTAACGCACGATTTTCCGTATCCATGCTCTTTCCCGGGCGGCAACACGACATGCAGAAAATCTCCATCGAACGGACGAAAAACGTTTCGTTTACGATCTCTTTGTTAAAAAGTGCAAAAAAAATACTTATTTATCCATATTTTTTTTGTTCGCATCATTTATATTTACATTTGATAACATCTGAATTTGTCGCCTTCCGGGAGAGGAAGGTCAACCATTTCAAGGGGGAACCGGCATGAAAAAATCACTCTGGAGTGCACTGTTGATGACGGCGGGAACCGTCGCCGTTTCGGCACAGGATGTCGTCGTGGAGACCGTCGAGACGACGGAGGTCTACTGCGAAAGCGGGTTCCCCACGCTGACCATGCTCTTCGGAATGCCGACCATCTGGTGGTCCGCGCCGCTGGCGTCACTGCTGGCGTTGCTGATGGCGATGGTCTTCTACAAGAAAATGATCGCTGCCGACGAAGGTTCCGACCGGATGAAGGAGATTGCCGGTTACGTCCGGGAAGGCGCCATGGCTTACCTGCGGCGGCAGTACAAGGTCGTCGGCGTGGTGTTCGCCGCGCTCTTCGTTATTTTCGCGGTTCTGGCGCTCTGCAAGGTGCAGAATCCCTTCGTGCCGGTGGCGTTTCTGACCGGCGGTTTCTTCTCCGGATTGTGCGGTTACATCGGGATGCGCACGGCGACCCGGGCAAGCAACCGTACCGCTCAGGCGGCGAGCGAAGGCTTGAACCGGGGACTTCAGGTGGCGTTCCGTTCGGGGGCGGTGATGGGATTGGTGGTGGTCGGATTCGGACTGCTCGACATCTGCCTCTGGTACCTCATTCTCGACAAACTCGTCTACACGCCCGATCACATGGTCAACGGCCTTACGCTGTGGGGGATGGATCTGGTGAGCGCCGGCTGCACGGCAAGTGAAAAGCTTGTTCACATCACCACGACGATGCTGACGTTCGGCATGGGCGCCTCGACGCAGGCGCTTTTCGCCCGTGTCGGCGGCGGCATTTACACCAAGGCGGCCGACGTCGGCGCCGACCTGGTCGGCAAAGTCGAAGCCGGCATCCCCGAAGACGACCCGCGCAACCCGGCGACGATCGCGGACAACGTCGGCGACAACGTCGGCGACGTGGCCGGCATGGGGGCGGATTTGTACGAATCCTATTGCGGTTCAATCCTCGCGACTGCGGCACTGGGCGCGGCAGTCGCGGCCCAGTCCGGTCTCGGCGAGGAGGGCGCGCTCAAACTGGTGCTCTCTCCGATGATCGTGGCCGGCTTCGGCACAATCCTGTCGCTGGTCGGAATCAGCATGGTTCGCTGCAAGGAAGGAGCGTCACAGAAAAATCTGCTCCGCAGTCTGCTCACCGGCACGCTCGGCAGTTCGATTCTGATTCTGGTGGCGCTGCTCTTCCTGATCGCGCTCGACTTCATCACTTGGAACATCTTCGGTTCGGTCGTCGCCGGACTGGTCGCCGGCGTCATCATCGGCCAGGCGACGGAATATTACACCAGTGCCGAATACAGACCGACCCGCGGCATCGCCAACCAGGCTCAGATGGGTCCGGCGACGACGATCATCGACGGGCTGGCAACCGGAATGTATTCGGCGGGGATCCCGGTGGTGACGATCGTTCTCGGGATTCTCTGCGCCTACGGCTTCGGCGGCGGTTTCGCCGATGAACCGGGAGCGTTTTCGCGCGGGCTCTACGGAGTTGGTTTCGCGGCGGTCGGGATGCTGGCGACATTGGGAATCACACTTGCGACCGACGCTTACGGTCCGATCGCCGACAACGCCGGGGGCAATGCGGAAATGTCCGGAATGCCGCCGGAAGTGCGCGAACGCACCGATGCGCTTGATTCGCTCGGCAACACCACCGCGGCGACCGGAAAGGGGTTCGCGATCGGTTCGGCCGCGCTGACCGCGCTCGCATTGCTGGCGAGCTTCATTGAAGAGTGCAAGATCTGGATCGGCAAGCTCGATTCCGGCTTTGGAACAGGGATCGATGTCGAGGCGGCGTCAAGGATGACGATTCTCGACTTCGTCGATCAATTCCAGTTGACGATCATGAATCCGTTGCTGATCGGCGGACTCTTCATCGGCGGTATGGCGGCGTTCCTCTTCTGCGCGATGACGATGAAGGCGGTCGGACGCGCCGCAGGTTCCATGGTCACGGAAGTCCGCCGTCAGTTCCGGGAAATTCCCGGCATCATGAACGGCACCGAGAAACCCGATTATGCCAAATGCGTTGAAATTTCCACCGCCGGCGCCCAGCGCGAAATGATCGTTCCCGCGCTGCTGGCGATCATCATTCCGGTTCTGACCGGATTGCTGCTCGGCATTCCGGGCGTTCTCGGGCTGCTGGCCGGCGGCATGACCACCGGATTCGTTCTGGCCACGATGCTCAACAACGCCGGCGGCGCCTGGGACAACGCCAAGAAATATATCGAAAACGGCGCCCACGGCGGCAAGACGCTTCCCGACGGCAGCAAGAATCCGACTCACGGCGCGGCGGTGATCGGCGATACGGTCGGCGATCCCTGCAAGGACACCAGCGGGCCGGCGCTGAACATTCTCATCAAGCTCATGAGCATGGTCTGCATCGTATTCGCGCCGGTCATCATCAAGTTTGCGCCGGTGATTCAAAGCTGGTTCGGCGTGAGCGGAATCCTGAAATAGTCCCTTCTTTCCCTTCCCGGCGGCGCGGCCTCCCAACCGCGCCGCCATTTTTTTTCCAAAAAGAATGTTTCCCGGAAAAATCTTGCGAAAAACGGTTTAAAAAACGATCCGGCGGTGATATAATATGGTATTCGTCTTGAATTTGAAATTTCGACTCCGGGAGTGTCTGCGATGATACGACTTTTTTTCTGCGGCGATATCCTGCTGGGAGAAGACGGCATCGCCTTCGATCCCGAACTGGCCGAATTAATCGCCGGCAGCGATCTTGCCGCCGCAAATCTCGAAGGCCCGGAACTCGGCGCCAACGGGAAATTCGAACCGTTTCCCAAAGCCGGTCCCCGTCTCCGCAATCCCCGCGGTACAGTTCAGCGCCTCCGGGATGCCGGATTTCATTTGTTGACGCTGGCCAACAATCATATCGGCGATTATGGACGTTCCGGCGTCGCCGCGACTCTGGATGCCTGCCGCAAGGCCGGAGTCGCCGTCTGCGGCGCCGGTCTCTCTCCGCGCGAGGCATACGCCCATTGCCGTTTGAAGATCGGCGGGCGCACGGTCGGCATTGTCGCATTTGCGGAGAACGGATTCGGTGCCTGCGGCAGTGCGGGCGCGGCGCAGTGGGGTTACGCCGGATGGAGGGCGACGGAACTGGTCGAACAACTCGAACTGCTTCGCGGTCAATGCGACATTCTGATCGTCGTCGCCCATGCCGGTCTGGAGGATTCCCCGGTGCCGCTCCCGTGCTGGCGCGACGCCTACCGGATGTTGATTCGCGCCGGCGCAGACTGGGTGATCGGTCACCATCCGCACGTGGTGCAGGGCAGTGAAATTTACCGGGGGAAACGAATCGATTACAGTCTCGGAAATTTCTTCTTCGATTACGCCGGAGTGACCGGGCACGATGCGCTTCAATGCGCCGTTGTCGCGGAATTTCCGGATGCAGGGACGCCGCATTTCCGTCGGATCCCCTGCCGGGTCGACAACGGACGGGTGCAAATCGACCACGGCGCGGAAGAGGAATTCGCCCGGCTCGACGCGATGCTGCTCGATCCGGTTTATGAAAAATACGTCACGGACTCCTGCCGGAAATCGTTCCATGAAGCATTCCTGCGTTACTTCTTTCTCGCCGCCGGAGCCGCGGCGGGAAATTCGCCGGCGGAACGTCTCCGGGGCGCTGCAAAATCTCTGCTCGGACGAAGAGACCGACTCGACGGCGACCGCCTGCTCATGGCACGACATCTCTTCGGTAACGAAACCAATCGGGAAGTCTTCCGGATCGCGCTCGACGCCACGGAGTTTTTTTCCTGATGGAAATTCGCTTTTTCCTGTTCCTGATGTTATATTAAAAAACGAGTATGCCAACGAATAACGCGGAAGGAGTCCTGCGGATGAATATCGACCACTTTTATGTCACCACTCCCATTTATTACGTCAACGACAAACCCCATATCGGACACGCCTACACCACAATCCTGGCCGATGTGCTCGCCCGTTATCACCGTTCGCTCGGAATCGACACCTTCTTCCTGACCGGAACCGACGAACACGGGCAGAAGGTCGAAAAGGCTGCCGCGCGCAAGGCTATGGAGCCCAAGGCCCATTGCGACGAAACCGTCGTCCGTTTCCAGGAACTCTGGCAGCGGCTCGGCATCACCAACGATAAATTCATCCGAACCACCGACGCCTATCACAAGGAGGTCGTCCGCCGGATTCTTCAGGATCTTTATGACCGCGGCGAAATCTACAAAGCCGAATACACCGGATGGTATTGCGTCGGCGACGAGCGGTTCTTCACGGAAAAGGATCTCGTCGACGGACGCTGCCCCGAATGCGGACGCGAAGTAAGCGCGATCAAGGAGTCGAATTACTTCTTCCGCATGAGCAAATATCAGCAGTGGCTGATCGATTACATTCAGACCCATCCGGATTTCATTCAGCCTGCGTTCCGCGCCAACGAGACGCTCGGATTCCTCAAAAAGGAGCTGGGCGATCTCTGCATCAGCCGCCCGAAGGCGCGGTTGGCGTGGGGGATCGAGCTGCCGTTCGATCCGGATTACGTCTGCTACGTCTGGTTCGACGCGCTGATCAACTACATTTCCGGCGTCGGTTATCTCCAGGACGAAGCCGAATTCAAGCGCTGGTGGCCGGCAAGTTACCATCTGATCGGCAAAGACATTCTCACGACCCACTCCGTCTACTGGCCGACCATGCTCAAGGCGATCGGACTGCCGATGCCGAAGACGATCTTCGCCCACGGCTGGTGGCTCACCGGAAACACCAAAATGAGCAAATCGCTCGGCAACGTCATCAACCCGATGGATATGATCGACCGCTGCGGCGTGGACGCCTTCCGCTATTTTCTGCTCGCGGAAATGTCTCCCGGCAACGATGCGTCTTTCACCGAAGAGAGTTTCGTCGCCCGTTACAACAGCGACCTCGCCAACGACCTCGGCAACCTGCTGTCACGGGTCGTCAAGATGGTGCTGCGTTCCTGCAGCGGCGTCATTCCCGCGCCCGAAACGCTGCTCGATGAAGATCGCGAACTCTCGGCGGAGGTCGCCGCCGCGCGACGCGCCATGGAGGCGAGCCTCGCTTCGATGAAAATCGATCAGGGGATCGCGGCGGTGATGAACGCCGTCCGCGCCGGAAACCGTTATCTGGAGAAAACCGCGCCGTGGACGCTGGCGAAGAAGGGCGAAACCGACCGGCTCAACACCGTCCTCCACACCGCCGCCGACGCATTGCGCCAGGTCGCGGTTCTGCTCGCGCCGGTGATGCCGGAAAAAATGGCGGAACTGCGAGCCGTGCTCGGATACGATCCGGAAATGGCCGCCACCGCCAAAATCGCTGACCTCGACCTGCCCGGCAGCGGACCGGCCGGATTGACGGTGAAAGACTCCGCAGGATTGTTCCCCCGGATCATGCCGGAGGAGAAATCCGCCGCAAATGCCGCTCCCGCGGAGAAGCCGGCAAAGAAAAACGCGGAGAAACCGGTGGAGAAACCAGTCAACGTCGTCGAAATGATCGAGATCACCGATTTCAGCCGGGTGCAGCTTCGCACCGCGACCATCCTCGCCGCCGAACCGGTTCCGGGCGCGGACAAATTGCTGAAGCTTCAGATCAATTGCGGAGCGGAAAATCGTCAGATCGTTTCCGGCATCGCGCCGTGGTATAAACCCGAATCGCTGGTCGGCCGGACGATTGTCATCGTCGCCAATTTGAAACCCGCCCGGATCCGCGGCGTCGATTCCAATGGAATGCTGCTGGCGGCAAAGGCGGGCAAAGAGCTTCGTCTGGTGACGGTCGACGGTGACATCCCCTCTGGCGCGCAGGTCAATTAACGATGCTTCCCGGTACCGAATTCCAGTGCGAGATCGAAAAGTGCGCCCTCGGCGGCGACGCATTGACCCGTGTGGACGGCGAAGTGATCTTCATTCCCGGCGCACTTCCGGGAGAAACGCTGATCGCCCGGGTCGTCGCGCAGAAGAAGAATTTTTCCCGTGCCACGATCGTCCGGTTCGGGCGGAAAAGTCCGGACCGGATCGAACCGGAGTGCCGTTATTTCGGCCGCTGTCCGGGATGCGCCTATCAGCATTGCACGTATGCAGCCGAGACTGCGCTCAAGGCCGGACAGTTGCGCGATGCGCTCAACTCCGCCGGAATCGATCCGGATTCGGCGCCGATTCTGCCGCCCGCGGCACCCGAGCCGGCGTCCGGTTACCGCAACAAACTTGAACTGCACGCAAGGAAGATCGGCGGGAAAACGCTTCTGGGCTATATCGCCTCAGACAATGTTTCCGTCACTGATATCGAAACATGTCCCCTGGCGCACCCGGCAATCAATGCGCTGCTGGAAGATGTGCGCCATGACAAATCGTTTCTGCATTCACTTCACGATGGAATGCGCGTCACCTTCCGCCACACCGCGCGGGGCGGCGCGATCTACTGGCGCAACCAGCCGGCACGCAATCTGACCTGGCTGCGCGAAGAAACTCCGATCGGCGAATTTTCCGTGCCGTGCGGCAGTTTCTTTCAGATCAATCCCGCCGGCGGCGCCGTGCTGCTGGAGGAGTTCCGGAAAGCTCTCAACGAAGTGCAGCCGAAACGGGTGATCGACCTTTATTGCGGCGCCGGCATTTTCGCGGCGGCGGCGGCAGCAGCAGGATACGCCGATGTTTCCGGCGTGGAATCTGATGAGGCGGCAGCAGCAGCAGCAAGGTTCAATTTGAAAAAATTCGGCATCGCCAACCCGGAAATCACCGCGGCGAAGGTCGAAGACGTCCTGAAACCGGAACAGCTTCCGCCTGACACGCTGCTCACCGTCGATCCGCCCCGCACCGGGCTCGCGACGAATGCGGCCCGGGCGATCGGCCGCAGCGGATTGCGTCATCTCGTCTACGTCTCCTGCCATCCGGCGAGCTGGAGCCGCGACGCGGCCAGATTGCGGAAAGACGGATTTGAACTGCGGTCACTGCGCATGATCAACATGTTCCCGCGCACCGCACACTTCGAAATATTCAGCCGATGGAGCCGCGATTGAAGCGATGAAGGAGAAACGCCCCCTCGGACCGGCCGGTCATCGGCAGCGGTTGCGCGAACGTTTTCTGCGCGCGGGTCTGCCGGGGTTGTCCGACGTGGAAACGATCGAGCTGCTTCTGACATTCGCCATTCCGCGCCATGACGTCAAGCCGCTGGCGCGGGAACTCATCGATCGTTTCGGTTCCGTGGGCGGCGTGCTCGATGCGCCACCCGCCGAACTCCTGGACATCAACGGCATCGGACCGGCCGCCGCCACGATGCTCGTGCTCCTCAAACAGCTCTGCGGCAAATATCTCGAACAGGAAACACGGGCGGTCGATCTGCTCGACTCCGGCGACAAGGTCATCCGTTATCTGCGCATGAAACTCGGCGGCGGTCGCAAGGAGTGTTTCATGGTTCTCTATCTGAACAGCCAGAATCATCTGCTGACCACCGGAATCGTTCAGGGCACCGTCGACCGCGCCGCCGTCTACGCCCGGGAGGTCGCCGAAAAATGCCTCCTCTGCCGCGCCACCGGCGTGATCGTCGCACATAACCACCCAAGCGGCGTCTGTGATCCGTCACCGGAGGATATCAACCTCACCCGCAGATTGAAAACCGCTCTCGCAAGTTTGAACATCGCCCTCCACGATCACATCATCGTCACCGCGTCGGCGCATTTGAGTTTCCGCGCCGCCGGGCTGCTGTAAGGCACAAAGACAATTCTGCTTCATCCCCATCCCCCGCATACGGCGCGCGCGTTCGATGCGCCGAACGCGCCTTTACGTCTCCTCCTCCCGGCGATGACGGTAGATCGACTGCATGAGTCCGAGCGCAGCCATTCCCATCAGCATGAAGGAACCGCCATAGCTCACAAAGGGCAGCGACAGTCCGGTGATCGGCGCCAGCCCGATGCTCATGCCCATGTTGATGAAACAGTGCGCGAAGAGAATGGAAGAAATCCCCACGGCAAGATATCGCCCGAACGGATCCTCCGTCAGAAACGCCGTCCGCAAAATCGAATAAAACAACAGCAGATAAGCGAAAACCAGCGTCGCACAACCGAGGAATCCGGTCTCCTCGGCAATCACCGAAAAGATGAAATCGTTGTTCGACACCGACTGCGGCAGGAATCCGAGCGCATTCTGAGTGCCTTCGCCGATTCCCTTTCCGGTCAGGCCGCCGGAACCGACCGCGAGGTTCGCCTGGCGCTGGTTGTAACCGCGATCCAGCGGATCGAGATCGGGATTGAGAAAGATTCGAATGCGATCGCGCTGATACTCCTTGAGGAAGGGATGATACTGTTTGATCTCGTTGAGAATTGCAAGCCCCCCCAGCAATGCAGCCGCGACCACGGCGATGAGAATGTAACGCCATTTGAGTCCGGCGCAGAAAACGATCGACAAAAAAATCGGAATCAGAATCGCGGCGCTTCCGAGATCCGGCTCTTTGACGATCAGGAGAAACGGCACCGCCACCGTCAGCCCTCCCAGAAACAGACAGGAAAATTTATTGACCGAAAACATCCGGCTCGAAAACATCGCCGAAAGCAGAAAAACCAGCGCCAGCTTACTGAATTCCGACGGCTGCAGCCGCAATCCCAGCGGACGGATGTCCAGCCATCGCGTCGAACCGTAAACCTCCACCCCCGCGACCAGCACCAGGGCGAGAAGCCCGAGGGTCGCCACGTAGAAAAGCACCGCCAGAACTTTGTATTCCGTGCGCCGATAATCGATCAGAGAAACGATCAACCAGCCACAGACTCCTCCGGTAATCCATTGCAGCTGCCGCTCGAAAAAGTACGGCGCCCCCGCCTGAATCCCGGTCGAACGAATGAAGATCAGCCCGATGCCGATCAGAAAGACCAGCGCCACAATCTGAATCCAGTCAAAGCCGGCCAGAAAGGCGAATACCCGGGAGAAGATGTTCCGCTTCTCCAGTTTCCGCTGCCGCGTCCTCCACATCCGTTCCGAACTTCCCCTTTTCCTGTTCCGCCCGATTCCGGTTCCGGTTCGGCGGAGCGAAAACGGGGCGACCTGCGCCGCCCCGCTCCGTCATTTTACCATTCTGCGAATTCCCCGTACGCGCAACGTACACTGCCTCTCAAATCACGCGGAACGTCTGATCGCGACGCGGTCCGACCGAAACGATCGCCACCGTCGAATCAACCAGTTCCGCCATCCGGGCGAGATAGGCGCGGGCCTTCTCCGGAAGCTGATCCCAGGTCCGGGCGTCGGCGGTGCTGCACTGCCAGCCCGGCATCCATTCGATCACCGGCTTGACACAGGAAAGTTCATCGGCGGCCGCCGGAAATTCCTTCGTCACTTTTCCGTTGATGTCATAGGCGACGCAGATACCGATCTCCTTGAGGTCGTCAAGCACGTCGAGTTTCGTTACCGCAAGTTTGTTGACTCCGTCCACCATGCAGGCATAGCGCGCGGCGACCGCGTCGAACCATCCGCAACGACGCGGCCGGCCGGTGGTCGCGCCGAATTCACGCCCGACCTGACGCAGCGCCTCACCCGATTCATCGAAAAGTTCCGTCGGGAACGGGCCTTCGCCGACCCGCGTCGTGTAGGCCTTGATGACGCCCCATACGTCGCGGATGTGCTGCGGCGCAATCCCAGCTCCGGTACAGGCGCCGCCCGAAACCGTGTTGCTGCTGGTTACAAAAGGATACGTTCCATGATCGATGTCGAGCAGCGCCCCCTGCGCACCCTCGCAGAGCACGTTTTTTCCGGCCTTGATCGCGGCGTTGACCGAGTAAACCGTGTCGCAGACGTGCGGAGCGAGGTAGGCGGCCGCCTCCTTGAGCAGAGCCCATTCCGCATCGATGTCGAGCGTGGCGATGCCGTGTTCCGCAAAAAGCTTGTTGTATTTCTCCGCCTCCGCCCGGAACTGCGCCTCCAGCCGGTCGGGCCGGGTAAGATCGATCGCCCGGATACCGCAACGGTGCATTTTGTCGGCGTAAGCCGGCCCGATACCGCGCCGGGTCGTACCGATCTTGTTCTTTCCGGCGCCGGATTCCCGCAGGGCGTCAGCGCGCTTATGATATTCGAAGATCAACTGCGCCCGGTTGGAAAGTTCGATCACGCCGAGATCAAGACCGCGCGCGGCAATTCCCTTCATCTCCTCCATCAGACCGATCGGGTCGACCACAAGACCGTTGCCGATCACGCATTTGACGCCCGGCCGGAAGATGCCGGAAGGCACCAGGTGCAGCACATAATGCTCATTCCCGATCTCGACCGTGTGCCCGGCGTTGTTCCCCCCCTGGAAACGCACGACGACGTCCACGTTTTCCGTCAGCACGTCGATCAATTTTCCCTTGCCTTCGTCGCCCCATTGCGTTCCGACCAAAATATCTACCGGCATATCGGTTCTCCTGCTTTAATAAGGTATGGATTCAGCCCAATGAAAACAAGTAAATTAACATAACCTCTTTTGCCGAAAATGCAAGAAAAAAATCGCCGCTTCGCGGAAATCCCCGTTTTTTGATGCCGGACGATTTGAAACCGACGGGAAAACGGGTTATTTTATATTGATTGTACAATGTTCAACCTAGCGGGAGGCGCATGAAGTGAGCGGTCAAATTACCATCGATGAAATGAAGCTGACCTTGCAGGAAATGGGCCGCAAGGCCAAAAGCGCGTCACGCGCCCTTGCCGTCCTGCCGTCCGAAGCGAAAAACGCCTGTCTCGAACGCATGGCGCTCGAAATCGAAGGAGCCGCCGACGCCATCCGCGAGGCAAACGCTCTCGACCTCGAAGCCGCCCGCGCCAAAGGGCTTTCCGCCGCCATGATCGACCGCCTCACCCTCAATGACCGCCGGATCCAGGAGATGGCCGACGGGTTGCGCGTAGTCGCCTCCCAGCATGATCCGGTCGGACGGATCCTGTCGAAGACGACGCGGCCGAACGGACTCGAAATCACCAAAATTTCCGTCCCGATCGGCGTGATCGGCATCATTTATGAATCGCGGCCCAACGTGACCGTCGACGCCGCCGGCATCTGTCTCAAGGCCGGAAACGCCGTCATCCTGCGCGGAGGGAGCGAAGCATTCCACTCCAACGTCGCACTTGCCGGCATCCTCAATCGCGCCGCCATGGCCTGCAATCTGCCCGACGGCACCGTGCAGCTCGTGCCGTGGACCGACCATGAGGCGGTCAATCTGCTGCTCAAACTCGACCGTTACCTCGATCTGGTCATTCCCCGCGGCGGCGAACGGCTCATCCGCCTGGTCTGCGCGGAGGCCACGATGCCGGTGCTGAAACATTACAAGGGGGTCTGCCACCTCTACGTCGATGCCGAATGCGATTTCGAACAGGCCGCGAAGATCGTCGAAAACGCCAAATGCCAGCGCCCGAGCGCCTGCAACGCACTGGAGACGCTGCTCATTCACCGGGACGCGGCGGCACGGTTCATGCCGCTCTTCTTCGAATCGATGCGCCGGCGCGGCGTCGAATTGCGCGGCGATGAGGAATTCTGCAAAAATTTCGCGCCGCCGGCGAAACTCGCCACGGAGGAGGATTATTATGCCGAATATCTCGATCTTGTGCTCGCGGTGAAAATGGTCGGTTCCGTCGATGAGGCGATTGAACACATCAATCACTACGGTTCCGGTCACAGCGATGGGATTTTAAGCTCCATTCCGGAGAATGTGGAGCGATTTTTTGCGGGAGTGGATTCGGCTACGCTTTATTGTAACGCCTCGA
>CALXNS010000018.1 GCA_944389815.1 uncultured Victivallis sp.
CCGTCGGCAAACACGCAATTCATCCGTTCGCCGTTGCGGGCGGACGGCTTCTCCAGCAGCAGCGGAATCGATGACGGCGAGCGCAGCTCGCGCAAACGCCCGATCGCATTACCAAGATAGAGAAAACTCGTATTCGCCTCCGTCAGCGAATCCCATGTGCCGACACGGCTCTTCCGGTCGTATTCCACGACGAAAATTGCCGGTTCCATCCCATACGGCCGCAGTTTCGCCAATCCGGCCGCACCCGGCTTATCCGGAAGCAGATCCCGATGGTCGGCGGCATACATCAGCAACGCTGCGCCGATCTGTTTGAGATTTCCCTGCGTCTGAATCTCCGCGCCGCGCTGACGCACCTTTCCTAAAATCGTCTCCGGTCCGGCAAACGCCGCCAGCGTGCTGACGGCAACGGTCAATGCTGCCAACCACAATTTCATACGTTCCGCTCCTTCTTTTTCGGAATTTCCCGGACGGCTTCCACTGTTCCCCGCGGGAATCCGGTTCGTCCATTATTTCGTCCACAATCATATATTATAACCGTGCCGCGCAGGATAACAAGTCGCTTTTTCCGTTTCCAGATTGAAAAAACGCCGAATTCATGCTATACTTCATCCGGTTCGCGATCCAGAGAGGAGGCCTGCACATGAATCTGTTCCGCCGACGGCTGCTTTTCGACGCCGCTGATTATGAACTTGTGCGAACCGTCGATGAAGCACGAACCGCGCCGGGACCCGCGGCTCCCGGAAAAACCGACCGCTCCCTTCATCCGCACGGCATTCGCGAACTGGCGGAATCCCGTTCCAGCCGACTGGCGAAAAACATGTTGCGCGTCATCGATCACGGAGAAACCGGTACGGCCGGAGCGGAAGAACGACTCGCCGCGCTGCAGGCATTGCGCGATGAAGTGCTTGAGGGAATGAATGTGCCGCTCGCATTCAACACCGCGCGCGCCCTGCTCCAGCTCCTCAAGGAATTCGTCCGCGAAGACGGCAATTCCATGCGCCGCCTTCAGCTCGCGCACGATGTCCGCACCGCGATGCTGGGCAACCCTCTTTTCATCCGGAAGATCCTCCGCCGTTACCGCCTGCTCGAAATGCCTGAAGCCTGGCAGCCGGTCACCTTCGACGAACACGTTCACGACGCCAATACCAAAGGACGGAAATCGCCGACCCACCTGATTCTCGACGCATGGATCAAAGGGATATTCCAGCTCCAGGTAATCTATTACAATTTCGTGCCGCGCGAAGTTGCCGGAGAACTTCTCCGCGCCGCGGAAATTCTGGCGATCGACGTCAGAATCGGCGTGGAATTCCGAACGCTCTTCCGGGGGCGGTTCGTCGAATTGATCTGGACGCCGTGCGGCTTCTCCAGCGTCAGGGATTTTCTCCGGTTCCTGGACCGGCCGCGTACCGGAGCATTCACGCACAAATGCCTCAAGGCTGCCGCGTACCGCCGGAAAATCGTGCTCGAAATCCTCGATGAGTTCAACCGTCACGGCCGGCGAAAACTCAATGCAACTTACGAAATCGATCTTGCTCCGGTTTCCGCACGGGAATTTCTTGACTCCGTCCACTACGGTCAACCCTCCGTCGAACACATCGGAGAACTTCTCGCCACCCGCGTCCGCGCCGCGCTCGACCGGGAAATCCGACGCCTCGAACAGCTCCCGGAGCCCGGCGAGCAAATAAATCGCCGCCTCCGCAAACGCCGGGAACAAAGGCACGACCTTTCCGGCGAACTTCTTGCCGGCATTTACCTCAATTTGGAAAAATGGAATCTCCCGCCCGATGATCCCGCGGAACTGCCCGAACTCAATCGACGCCCTCCCGCGGAGTTGCTCGACGAATTGCGCAAAGTCGCATCCGGTTTCCGAATCACGTTGAATTTGAGCGACCTCCGGCTTGAGTCGGTCATCGAACTCCTTTACGACTGCGCGGGAGAGATCTCAACTCTGGAGATTTTCAATCTGAAGGACGAAATCGCCGGAACCCGGCCCGACGACGCCGAAATCAATTCATTGCGCCACGCGCTCAATTCCGGCAGCGTTGTGAAACTGAAGAATCTTCTCCACACCGCGCTCCGCCGTGTTGAAATTTCCACGTATCCCGATCGCGAACAACGACTCGACAAACTTCGTCATATTCTCACTGAACTACCGGCTTTTCTGAAGTTTTACGCCCGTTCCCCCCTGAATGCATCTCTCGGAAGCGATTCCGCGAGCCGTGCGTCCAATACCATTCACGGAATGGGGTTCGCCGTCATCGACACGCTTCCCGGCCACGTCCGGCGCGCGATCCACCGTGGCGGACTGCCCGATCTTCAGCGGATTTCTATTGAAGCTGAGGTCTATAAGATCATCCGGTGTCCTCCGGCTGGAACGCCCCCCCGCATCCGCCGACGGCGCGTCGAATGGCGCTGCAGTGATCCGGTGCTCGCCATCGGAAGAGACGCCGTCAACGGCGGCAACATGGTCGCGCTCGGCGGCTTTGCGCCGCCCGGAGGCGAACAGCCCCCCCGGGAACCGGCATCTTCGCCGATCGAATTCTGGATTTATCTCAATTGCAGAGTACGGATCGCACTGAAGATCGCCATTGGATTTCTGGCGGCGTTTCTGACGTTTTACTTCTGTGCTCCACAATTGTGGTTATTGCGCTGGTTCGGAGCGGTGGTCTGGCTCGGGATCACCGCGTTGCGCAACATCATTCAGTTGATCGCCGCAGGCGGCGGAGTGCGGAATTCACCGCTGCGCAAATGGAATGATTTCATTCCGTGGGAGCGGGTTGCGGATTCATTGCTGTATACCGGATTGTCAGTACCGATTCTCGAATACGCGGTAAAAACGCTGCTCCTCAACGACTGGTTCGGATGGAATGCCGAAAACGAACCGCTGCTGGTCTTCACCGGAATTGCTCTGGCCAACGGACTCTACATCAGTTTCCACAATTTTCTCCGCGCCTTCCCCCGCGCGGCGATCTGGGGCAACTGGCTGCGGGCGCCGCTCTCGATTCCGCTGGCGCTGCTGATCAATACCGCGGCAGGAGCTCTTCTCTCGTGGCTGCATGTGCCCGGCGTTGAACAAATTCTCCAGCAATGGGCCGCGGTGACCTCGAAAGCGGCGAGCGACATTATCGGCGGTGTTGTCGAAGCCGCCGCCGACCGGGCGAAGAATCTGGCGGCACGGGAACGCGACTTCCGAACCAAGCTGCGGGAACTTTTCAACCTGACGGCCGAAGTTGAACTTCTGGTGCCGGAATCGGATCTCGCCGCGCTGCTCAAACCTCATGGTTCGCTGCTCGAATTCAGTGGGATCAAGCGCAACAATCTGGCCCGGGCCTTCTACATCAATGCGCTCGACATGATGTACATCTGGATGCGCCAGCCGCAGGCGGTCACCGCGTTGCGCCGTCTGATGGCGGGTCTGAGTCCGGCCGAACGGCTGTTAATATTGCGCACTCAGGAGATGCTTAACCGGAAGAAGGCGATTACCAAACTTTTTTTGAACGGATTGGTGGGAAGGAATTTCAAGAAGGCGCTCGCATTTTACCTGCATTATCGGAAAATCTACCTGAATGAACTAAGTGAATTCGATCCGGTTCCGCTCCCCCGCCTCAGACGGCATTCCGCGACAAACCGGAAATAGGAGAATGCCTCGACTGATTGATTCGCAGTTCAATTCCGATAAGAACTCCGCTTGCCCTCTCATGTCGTATTTAGAGAGATGGAAAACGGAATTCCCGCTTCAATTGATATGCATATAATTATAAGTGTCCGTCGTTTTTTGTCATTATGCAATGCATTTATTATAAATACCTTAAATATATTTATATTGATTTAAAAATCATTTTCGTATTGACAGTGCCCGGCAAATGATACATAATTATATGCAGAACAATTATATTTTTCAAAATACAATTTCAGTAACTGGTCTCAGAGGAACCTGAGCGGTAAAAAAAATGATTCAGCAAGGCACCATGGAACAACCGAAATTCCGCCTCGTATTCGAATCACTGTGCAATGCGATTGAATCCGGCGTGTATGTCCCCGGACGACGACTGCCTTCAGAGCGGATGCTGGCGGCGGAGTACGGCGTGAATGTCGCCACCATTCGCCGCGCCTTCCGCGATCTGGTCGCAGCAAATATGGTCGAAAAACGTATCGGGGACGGTACTTATATACGAACTGCATCGCGGGAGCCGTTTGAGGACACACGATCGGTAAACTTTCTCATCAGTGATTATGAAGGTGAAATGCAACGTGAACTTGT
>CALXNS010000019.1 GCA_944389815.1 uncultured Victivallis sp.
ACAGCTGTACTATTGCTTTTGCCCCTACTCCGGATCTTGACGGAATCGCCGATGCTGTAAAAAATGATTTCAGTGTTGTTGGACGCCTTGCAGAAAAAGATGGGGCCATTTTTCTGGGTAATTTCCGCTTGGTGAATTTCGCCTATTTCCTGCATGAATTCTATTTCCCTCGTCATGATGAAATCTGTCGCCGGCAAGGAGAAACAATTTTGAAATGGCTGGAAACAAGAGAGGCGGAAAAACTTCGTGATACCAAACAAGAATTGGAAAAACAACAACAGGAATTGAACGAATACCAACAGAAATTTTGGGCTCACTAATCAAAGATTCAGCAAAATGAAAAGATTTTTTACATTACTAGAATTGCTTATTGTTATTGCGATTATCGCGATTCTTGCTGCGATACTGATGCCAGCACTGGGCAAAGCACGCACCAAAGGAAAGGCGATTTCCTGTATCAATAACGCCAAGCAACTGGGGCTCATGCATGCATTGTATCAGCAGGATTATGAAGACTGGTATGTTCCAGTTTACTGTCAATATAACATCCGAGTAAATTGGGCAGCCATATTTTGGCAGAGCGGATATGTGACGAAAATCAATCATTTATTCTGTCCGTCCGTGGTGTTTGACTCTGGGCTGAACTTCAACAAGGATTACAATAAAATCTCTCTGAACTGGACTGGTTTTAATTATCCAGGTCTTGGTTACAACTTCTGGTTCGTAGGTTCAAGTGCCGGTCATAAAAAACGTGGAAAAAATTCGATCTTTCCCTATGGGCTTCCTGCAAAATCAAGTCGAATCCGTAATCCAAGTCATGTCATTCTTCATGCTGATTCGCGTTACACCCGCATTGGATTGACAAGAAGTTATTATCGACTTGATCACATCATGAGAGGGGATGGGAATTCTAATTTCGGAGTGGTTCAGCCATGGCATGGCGGAGTTGCCAATGTCCTTTGGGCAGATGGGCACGCGACAGCAGAGCTGACGGGAGGAACCTCGGCAAGTGCTTATCAACGCGCTCCTTTCAGTCATGGAAAAACAACTCCAGGGAACGCGGGTTTTGAGAACAATCATTTCTATGTTGATTAAAATGCGATATTATCGAATTTGACCACAGAAAACCAATTTCTCCTCATAGATTGTTCTCAAACATTACGATATATTCCTGCCGCAGGATTAGTGGAATGATCGTGATCGGATATCCGAAGGTGCACCAAATTTATCAGATAGATCCCCGTCCGTACCATCTATTGTAGATGGTAACGGACAAATTTTTGATGCGTCAGTGCTGCCAGTTCGAGAGAATACAATTCTGTTTCGGGTCATTGAACGCACTTGAAAAAGTTTTTAATTTTTGGGGATGAAAAAAGAGGCAAAAGGTTCATTTTAACTTAGGGGTATCAAACCTAGAGGAAAAATGAACGATCTACCCAAGCTATACTTAACGCTGGAAAGCTATCTTTTTCCAATGCTGGAAGAAGAAATTGGCGAATTAACTGCAAAAATGAAAGAGTTTCTGCGGATTGTAGAACTGGTAAAAAAATTTCGATAGCCCGTCTCATTGATCAGCTGACAAAAGACGGCTGCAATTGCCCTGCCGGAAGCATCCGATACGGAAAAGCAACCGCTCCTGAACTGTGTGCAAGGAAGAACGCGGTGGAATTCCAGAGGGGACAACCGTTGCAGCGGTTGTCGTTTTCCGGCGGCATGCTGCTGTTTTGTCCGACGGCAAAAATGATTCCTGACGCTTTATCTTCAAGATTCATTCCAGCGCTTCTCCGGAAACGGGCTTGCGCGGACGCCCCGGTCAGCCGCGGCGAAGCTCGCGGTAGGCTCCCGGCTGCATCCCGGTGGCCCGGCGGAAAGCCAGCGACAGCGAAACCGGCGAGGAGTAGCCGGTCTGCGCGGCGATTTCCGACAGGGAAAGCTCGGTGCTGTCCAGCAGATTCTTCATCCGGTCGATCCGGAGCTGCTGCAGAAATTCAATCCCCGTCCGGCCGAGATGGCGGCGGAAGAGCCGGTTCAGCATCGACTGCGACAGTTCCGCATACCGGGCGGCTTCGCCGATGCCAACCGGCGAAGCGCAGTTCTGAATCAGAAAACGGATTGCGGTCGCCAGTTTCAGATGCGGCACCGCAATAATGTCGGTACTGGCCCGGCGAATCACCGCGCTCGGTGAAATCACTTCAGGTTCAAGCGGCACGTCGCCGCCGTCGAGCATTTTCTGCATGGTTTCGGCAAGTTTCAATCCTACCGTGCCGTGTTCGCCGTTGATGCCGGAGAGCGGCACCGGCGTGTAGGTCGTATACAGTGGCCGCTGCGAGTTGCATAAGATTGCCACTTCCTCCGGCACCCGGAGCCCCAGCTCCTCCACCGCCCGCCAGACCGGCGCCACGACTTGGGGATTGACTAAAATCAGGGCCGCCGGTTTCGGCAGACTTTCCAGAAAGTTCCGAATTCCGGCCAGCATTTCCGGATAGGACGGCTCCACGCCGTCCCGCGGCACACAGTAGTGGGAATGGCATTCCAGGCCGCGCCTGCCGGTCAGTTCCCGCAACGCCTGGCTGGGACAGATGGGAATTCCGCAGACTTCACCCGGGAACTCCTGAGTGGAAATCGCCGCAAAAAACTGAAATCCCTGCCCGACAAAGAAATCGACGGCCATTTCGGCCACCGCCCGGGTATCGCTCAATACGGATCGCACATTGCCGCCCGGCGGCAGGATTCGCGATACAATCGGAATTTTCCCGATATCGCGGATGGCCGAGAGATCCTCCAGCGTCAGGTAGTCGGAAATCACGCCATCCCCCTGCCAGTCCCGCGGTATCACGTCCCGGCACAATTCGATCAGCCAGCCGTGCCGCTGGCCGAAGGCGTAGATCGGCTGAAAAAGTTGATCGTTCGGATGCATGAATGCACACAGAATATGGGGCGTTTTACGGAACATGTTCGTGAAGTATATATGACTGTCTCAATTGCATGTATTGATTTAATCCTTTTTTTATGGTATAATTATTATAAAGCAAAAGGAGGTGTATTTCAAGTACATTATTTGAATCAGAAAGGACATCTTATGAAAAAATCCGTACCGGAGGCAATTTCCCGACATCACGTATCCGTGAATGCTTTACGGGGAAGCGATAAGGTTGCATAATACTGGATATGTGAAACAAAACAGCATTGCTGCCCGACCCAAAAAGCGTGGTATGCGCCATGCAGCGGATATGAACGCAACCCGCAGGAAATGAAAGCCCGGCACAGAGTAAGAAATGGGGGGCGGGGGAAATGTATTTCCCCTGCGAATTCCACGACAACGCAGACGAACGAAACCAGGAAGAGCAAACATAACAATTTTCCGCCAGAGGCCGAATAAATTCATTCAACTAAAAGGAGTTATATCATGACAGACCGTACACGAAAACTTCACATATCCAGTATTATGTATCGCAACTTCACATTGATTGAATTGCTGGTCGTGATAGCGATCATCGCCATTCTGGCGGGGATGCTGCTGCCGGCGCTGAATCGGGCGCGCCAGAAGGCGCGCGGAACCACCTGCCTCAGCAATCTTAAACAGATGATGCTCTATACGCAGCAGTATCTCGACAGTTACAACGGCACGATCACTTGCGAGGGGGACTGGGAACAGTGGGCAGGAGCCCTGTTCAAAGCCGGTTTTGTCGGACTCGGCGACTGGAAGGCGCTCAATTGCCCTGATGTCAACTTCTCGGCGGGAAATCTTGCTGGTGGAGTGGAAGACTGGAAGATCAATATGTTCGCCTATCCCGCCAATTATCTGGGCGCGGCCAAGATCAATGGAAACTATTACGGCGAGTCGTCGGCCAGTCCCTACCGGATTATCCGCGATGCAAGCCACTCTGCAATCAATTTCAAACCGGTAAAGCAGCCGTCGAACTTTCTGTTTCTTGCCGACGGACGAAATGATCAGGGGGAGCCTTGGGCGAAACTTTATCTGAAGACTGCCTGCGGCTGGGCGAGTGCTCCGTGGCGAGGACATAGCGGCACGAGTTTCTCCGCAGCCTGGGGAGACGGTCATGCATCAATGGCGAACGAGGGAAAATTGGAAGAAACCACCTGCCCGAAAGAGGATATCGCCTGGGCAGCCGAATAAGATTGAACGAAGGAAAAATTTGGATGATGATGATGATGATGAAGAAATTGACCGCCTGGCTGCTGGTGCTGCTGGCCGTGGCAACTGCGGCTGCCGACCGGCTGCCGGCCAGCCCCTCCATCGACGATCTCGGAAACCTGACCGTCGGGAAACTCGCACTGCATTGGACTCGGTATGCCCCCGACTGGCGCAGTGAAACTCTTCAGGCGGACGATTTCAAGGCGGATGCCGGATTTCCTCGGCGCAGTCCCGGCCGGGTCGAGATTTCCGGCAAATGGAACAGCTTCCGTATCGCGATTTCGGCGGTTGCGACCGGAAACAACGGAATCGCCTATACCGCCCGTTTCACGGCGGCTCCGCCGGTGGATACCGCGGCTCTCGCGCTGATCATGATCATGCCGGACCTCGAAGCGGGTGATGTCTGGGCTGATGGCCAGAAGATTGTATTGCCGAAGGAGTTCGAGAGAGTCTCCATTTTCAGCCGAAAGGTTCGTTCGCTCCGGTTCGGCAGCGGCGACAGGACCGTTGCCGTCGAAGGCGACTTCCTGCTGCAGATTCAGGACAACCGGAAATGGGGCAGCCGGTATTATGAGTTCAGACTCGGAACGACTCCGGTTTCCGGAAAAATCGGCGAGGCCTCCATCGACTTGCGCATCCGGGTCGAATCGCCACGCACCGCTCCGATCGACCTCAAAGAGGCGTTCAATATGGGGTTCAGGGATGAGACGCCCAACGATGGGAAAGGCGGCTGGACCGATCAGGGACCGGCCACCGACCTGCGTATGATGAAACCCGGAAAACTCTCGGCTTTCGGTGTCGATTTCGACATTGTCGATCCGGAACGAAACGGCGGACGTTCCTGTCTTGTGCTCTCTTCCGGGCAGAAAAAGTTCCCGGCGGAGAAACGTGTTGTGCTCGACGGAGCCGGCGGGGAATTCCGGTATCTGTATTTGCTGCACGCCTCGGCCTGGACGCCGGCACAGATGCCGATCGGCACGATCATTGCGGAGTATGCTGACGGCAGAACGAAGGAAATTACGGTGCATGCCAGCCGCGATGTCGGCAACTGGTGGCCGCCCTGCAGTTTTGAAAACGGCGCCGTCGCCTGGACCGGGGAGAAGGAGGAGTCTGTCGTCGGGCTTTACCTGTCGCAGTTTTCGGTCGGCACTGCTCCGTCCAGGCTGACTTTCAAAGCGGCGGACGGTTCCAACGCCGTCTGGATGATCGTCGGCGCCGCACTCGGCGACCGCAGGCTGAATCTCCGGCAGGTCGAGACTCCGTCGTATCTTGTCGCGGGAAAGGATTGGCTGCCGGTCGAATACAACGGCAATACCGTAGCGGGTTCTCCGCTCGATTTTTCGGTCTACCTCGACGCACCGGCCGGCAAATACGGTCCGGTCATTGTCACCGAAGACGGTCATTTCGCCTTCCGTGACGCGCCGGAAAAACGAATTCGGTTCTTCGGCACTAATCTGGTCGGCTCATCGAATTGTCTCGACAAGGCACTGGCCGATGATTTCGTGGCGAAGCTGACCCGGCTCGGCTACAACTCGCTCCGTTTCCACCACTTCGAAAACGAGTTGCTCGATTTCCGCCCGGAGCTGACTTTCAACCCGAAGGCGCTCGATGAGTTCGACTATCTGTTCGCGGAACTCAAAAAACATGGTGTTTATCTTTGCCTTGACCTTTACGCGAGCCGTATCGTTGATATAAACAAAGATGTGAAGGAGTTCAAAGGATACTCTTTGCATGGTTTCGCGATGAAGACCCTGATTCCGATCAGCGAATCGGCGATGGATAACTGGAAGGAATTCGCCCGGCGGCTGCTGACTCACCGGAACCCGTATACCGGTCTGACCTACGCGGAGGACCCGGCGCTCTATTCGCTGAATCTCGTGAATGAAAATCCGCTCATCCTCGGCTGGAACAGTAATTCTGCGCTTGTTCCGCTTTTCGAGAAAAAATATGTCGAGTATTTGAAGACGAAAGGGCTCGACACGCCGGAGAACCGCGCCTCCCGCGGCGGCCTCTTCATCGAGTTCCTGAACGACCTTCAGATCAGAAGCATCGAAGAGCAGAAACGATTCCTGAAGGAAGAACTGAAGCTGACCGCGCTGATCACCGACCTCAATGTGCTCAGCAACTTCACGATGAATGAAGTACGGGAGCATCTGGACTTTGTGGACAATCACCAGTATTGGGACGGGCCGTCGTTTCCGGTGCGGGACTGGCAGTTGCCGTATAGTTTCAACAATCATTCATGCATTGCAAATCGCGCGGAACTACCGCGGTACATGATGCCGGCACGGATTTTCGGCAAACCGTACACGGTTACCGAATTCAATTTCAGCAACCCGAATCCGTACCGGGTCGAGGCGGCTCCGCTGATCGGCGGCTATGCCGGGCTGCAGGATTGGGACGGCCTCTACCGGTTCGCCTGGTCGCACAGTCGGGATTATATGAAAGCGGTCGATGTGCCGCGCGGCTTCGATCACGTCAACGATCCGCAGGCGCAACTGGCGGAACGCATCAGCTGTCTGCTTTTCATGCACGGCTACATCCATCCGGCCGGGCCGGCCTTCGCCTTCAGCTGCACGCCGGAACAGCTCCGTTCGCTGGCGGGGCCTCCGGGAAATGACGGCGATTATCCGGCGGCGTTCACCGAACTCGGACTCTACGGCCGGATCGGAACGCTCTCTCCCGCCGCCTCGTTCCCCGGCGTGCAGAAGGTCGACGCGCTCAATGCCAACTGGGAGAAGCGGCTTCCAGCCGCCGCCCGCGCCGCTCTCGACAAGCTCGGGAAGACCGGAGTCATCACGAGCGCAGGCGGGCAGATCACGCTTGATTCGAAGGCGAAAACAGTGAAGATCGTCGCTCCGCAGTGCGAAGTGATGACCTTCTCCGGCGATATGTCCGGCG
>CALXNS010000020.1 GCA_944389815.1 uncultured Victivallis sp.
GGGAGAATCCTGCAACCGGAGGGAACGGCAGCCTCCTGGCCGTGAACGTGTTCCGCGTCTATGCCGGCCGGGTGAAAACCTTCCGGTACGGAGACGAAGTGCTGCCAGGAATCCGGGCCGTCGACGCGGCCGGTCACACACCGGGGCATACCGTTTTCGACACCGGAGAGATGCTGATCATCGGCGACCTGCTCCATGCGGCGGCCATTCAATTTCCGCGCCCGGAACTTTGCGCGACTTATGACATGAATCCCGACCAGGCGGCAGCGTCCAGAAAACGCATTTACGACCTTGCCGCCGCGACCTCCCGCCCGGTTGCGGGAATGCACCTCCCCTTCCCCGGCGTCGGTCGGATTCAACGAAATGCCGAACGGTTCTCATTCGTGCCCACGGCGACGGTAAAAGAATAAAATCCGCTACGCACTGCGCGTTTCCGCATTTTCCGCCGCCGACACCGGCGGGAGATGCGGTTCTTCCGCAAAATCCCCGCGGCGCCTGCCGTCCCTCCCCCCAAAAACGCATTCATAATTTCCCGATAAAAATATCCCGGCAACTCTTGACAAAAAGATTTTTTTTGGGTATAATATATCAAAAGTGATATATATCCAGTTTGAATCAAATAAAGAAATCATGGCCAAATATCTGGAAATTGCGACATTGCTGGAGCAGCGGATCGCCAACGGGGAGTACGTTTCCGGGAAACTTCCTCCGCTGCGCAAACTGGCCGACGAGATGGGAGTCAGTTATCTTACGGCGCGTCAGGCGGTGAAACATCTGGAGCAGTCGGGAGATTTCGAACGCGACGAAATTGGCCGGATGCTGGTTCCGGCGGAGACGGCGGCGGTGCAGCATCCGCTGGTGGCGCTGATTACGCCGCACTGGAATTTCGACGCCTGGCAGCAGGCGATCCGGGATGAAACCATTGCGCTCGGCGGACAGCTCCGGGTCATCGCGTACAGCAGCAATACCGATCCGGTCATCACCGAAGCGTTGAGCGGGAATTTCGATTTGTTTTTTCTCGTGCTGCCGACCGGCGACAATGCGCGTCTGCTGGAGCGGTTGGCGAAACTGGGCAAAAAGGCGGTGACTCTTTTCGACGACCGCACGGAATACGGCATCCGTTCATTGGTGGGGATGCCGGTGGCTTCGGCTCGGAAGCTGCTGGAAAAATTGCGGCAGACCGGTCATGAATCGATCGATGTGATTTCGTTTCGTTCGATGCGCGGGGAGCGTCCGTTCCGCACCCGGATTGAGGTGTGGCATGATTTTCTGATGCGTTACAACCTGCGCGGGACGTGTCATGAACGGGAACTGCCGCCCTTCTCCCGCGAAGAGGAGTGCTCTTACCGTTTCAGTCTGGAATTGCTGAAGAACCACCCGCTTCCGGATGCGTTCTACTGCATGACACCGTCAATCGCATTTGGTTTCTACCGGGCCTGTTACGATTGCGGCATCACGGTTGGAAAGGATGTGTCGGTAATTTCCTACGGTCATCTGGGGATGGCCAGACTGATGACTCCGCCGCTGGCAACGGTGTATGAGGTTGACATCAATTGTTACATCCGGAAATTGATCACCGAATATCTGCCCGGAGCGGAACTTTCTCGACAAATGTTGTTTCAGATGAACAATATTGGAATTTTCGAAGGCGACTCCATCCAAAAAAAACATTCAGAGAGGAGAATCGAATCATGAACAGACGATTTGTTTGTTCCAGGGCGACGGCAGTGCAGTCGAAGGTCTTTACATTGATTGAACTTCTTGTAGTGATTGCGATCATCGCCATCCTTGCCTCGATGCTGCTGCCCGCCCTCAATCAGGCCCGGGACCGGACTCGGGCCATCGCCTGCATCAACAATCTTAAGAGCATCTCAATGGGCGGCGCACTCTATTCGGACGCGAACAACGGCTTTTTCTTCACCCAGGTCAAGGCCGACGGCAGCGCTTCCGCGGAGACCCGTTATCAGACGCTGGTGCTGCCGTACATGGGCAGAGACACGGTCATGGGCGACCGGGAAAAGGCTGAATTCCTGTGGTGTGCGAAGGATCCGAACCTCGCCGCCGGCCAAAAAAGTCGTCTGACGCTTTTCGATGAAGGCCGAATCAGTTACGGTTACAACTGCCGCCATCTGCCGGGCAAGAAGAATTCGATGGCGCGGATGCCGACGACGACCATTCTGTTGATCGAAGCGTGCAACGAGGCGTCCGGTCTGCGCGGCGGTCACTATCAGGCGAACAGCTGGGCGCTGCCGGACGGTGCGGCGATCATGCGTCACGGATTGCAGGGGAACGCCGTCTGGCTGGATGGACACGTTTCCGCGGTCAAAGCCCGCACAGTCGCCTCCAATGCGATGTATGAAAAGGGAGTTCTGTACAATAAATTTTTCGACGACAATCGTTGGACGCTGGACAACAAAAAGGAGTAAAGAGAGCGATGCGGAAACAATTTCTTCAAATTCTGGGCGCCGTCGCGGCGGCATTGATGACGACGCCTCTGACGGTTGCCGCCGTCGAAGTGTCGCTGAATCCGGGCGCTTCAACGGAAAACTGGAACCTCATTCTCGGGACGGAATTTCCCGGGGCGAAAGGCAGTTTGAAGATCGTCGACGGCTATCCTGTTGCGCACTGGGATTTCTCCGGCAGCGGCCGTTACATCGGCCTTGAACCCCGTCTCAAACCGCCCGCCGGAATTGAAAGCATCACCTTTGAAGTGCTTCCCAGTGCGGAAGTTCCGGTATCGATGCGGATGATCGACCGCAACGGACGCGCCTATCAGACGCACAGCCGCATTCTGAAGGCGGACGAAGCAATCCGCCTCAACTATCCGGTTGCGGGACCGTGGGCAAACCGCTGGGGCGGCGATGAAAGCGTGAAAATTCCGGAACAGCCGTTGCGCAGTTTCTATCTGGTCGTCGGGTCAGGGAAAAGCGCCACAGGAACGATGACGATTCGCAACGTCACCGGGGAATATCCGCAGCCGCCGGAAAGCAAAGTGATCGGCGTCCCCTTCTCCGGTCGGCTCGCCGCCTGTAATGTCGAGGCCTCCTGGAACACCCTCCCCGGAGCGGAACAATTGATTCTGAATGTCGAAAGCGGCGACGAACCGGCGGAACTGGAAATTCGTTTTCCGGCGATGACGCGTGACGAAGTCGTCCGTTATACGCTTTCCCCCGATCGGAAGCGGCAGATTGTTTATAAATTGCCGTTCACCGACGCGGGGGGCGCGAATCCGCGCAACATTTACCATCTCCGAGTTGGAATTCAGTCGGGAGCGCAGCGCGGAGAAGTCACGCTGCAGCTCAAGGGGGTGGATTCGAACCGGAGCAATCTCGGAACGCCGAAGAAGAGCGGCGAGATTCCCTCCTCCAGAATGGGCACGTGCGTCCATTTCAACTACGGAAAGGATCCGCGCGGCGCCTTCCGAGTCTGGCACCCCTGGGAGATGATTCTCGACCGGATTGCCGACAGCGGTTATAAATGGATTCGAAGCGGCATAAATCTCCGGAAAGATGAGTCCGGAAAGCTCTCCGGCGTGGACGAATACGATCTCAATTATCTGAATGCCGCCCGGGAACGCGGTATTGAAAGTGTGATTATCATCGGCATGTACGCCAACGAGTCGCTGGAGGAGTTCAAGGAAAGGATTCGTCTTACCGTCGAAGGAACCCGCGCCTGCGGCGTCCGGGTTTACGAACTCGGGAACGAGCCGGCCAACTTCGGCGGCTGGATCAAAAAGTACGGCGGTGAATGGAACGGACGGCTGCGCAACGAAAACAAACATGCGCCGTGGCTGATCGCCCATCTTGACTACACCAATCAGGGCGCCGAATATTTGAAGAGCCTCTATCCTGAAGCGATCGTAATTGGTTGCGGCAACGCGACGCCGGCCAATTTCCGCGATCTCGAACAGGGATTGTCGCCGGCGGTTGACGGGGTGGTCGATCACCCGTACACCTTCTCGCTGCCGCCGGAGAAGGTGCCGTTCGGCCACGGGCTGACGGAGCGTGACGGGGTGGAAGTTGGCGATGCCGAACACACGTTTGCCGGCTTGGTCAACTCTTACATCGAGAAATTCAAGGCGACCGGGAAAATGCGTTCGTTGTGGGTCACGGAATTCGGTTACAGCAACTTCTGCGCGAGCGGAGATAACGAAAAGAAACTTTACGCCGGATTTTCCGAGGAGGCGCAGGCGGTTTATCTGGTTCGGCGTTTTCTGGAGTCGCTGGCGCTGCCGATCGCGCTTTCGTGCCAGTATGAATTCGTGGACGATTACGGCTCGAAGCCGTTCCAGGATGAAGCGAACTTCGGATTGCTGCGCACGGATTACACGCCGAAACCGGCGTTTTTCGCGATACAGCGGCTCAATTCGTTGATGCACGGCGCCGTACCGGATGCTGACGCACGGGTAACGGTTACCGCTGCGCCGCTGCATCGCAGCGCGTTGCGTGAAACTCTGGTAAAATCGTGGGACGACGCGGCGATTTCGGCGGCGAACGGCGTCCGCGCCTACGCATTCAGCGACCCCGCGGCCCCGGAGGAGCGGTTGCTGGCTCTCTGGTCGATGCAGCCGTACAGCCGGGAATTCAGCAATCGAATGGTCTCGCTGGAGATTGACAACTGGGCCGAATTCGATGCGGTTCCGGTTGCAATCGATCTCATCACCGGCGACACCTACGATGTTGCGCTGAAAAAACAGGACGGGAAACTGGTGCTTGAAAAGTTCTCGCTGCGGGAAAATCCGATGCTGATTAAATTTTTCAAACCATAACCGGAAAAAGATTTCATTTGTCGAGCGGGCGTTCCGGACCCTTCGGGACGCCCGCTTCATTTTGCGCCGAAGTTCCGTTTTCATCGGCAGCAGGATATTGCCGCGGGGAGACATTTTTATCCGGCAAACTCCGTTCCGGGACTTGGAATCCGGAAAAATAAGATTATATTAATCGGATAACGGAAAGCGGGATGCGCCATGGAACGATTTGTCCGACAATCAGGGAAGTACATTTTCGCCCTCCGCTCTGCGGGAGGCGTGAAGTTTCTGTTTGCCCTGCCCGTGCTCCTCATCGCGCTCGGCATTTACTCTGTCGACGGTTCCGGCGCATTCGAGAGTGCGGACGAGAACGTCCGCCCTGCTTTATCCTGGAAATATTTTCCATCGCAACCGTATGAAACTTCCGGAACGCTGACGGATCCGGAATCTCCTGACGCTCAGGCGGAACTGGGCGACACTTTACTCCGGCTCTTCCGGCAGACCGTACGCAACTTTCAGTTGCACCGGGATGCACTGCGTCCCCTGCCATCGACGCCGCTGCTGCCCGCGCCTCACGTGGAATTGCCGCAGAAGAGTCCGGCCATCGTGGTTACCCGGCGGAGAATTCAGAATTTCGCCGCCGAGACCTATCTGCAAAATTCTCTTCCGGTTCGCGCCGGTCCGGTTGCCTGAGCGCATCTTTTCTCCGGACGGAAACCATTATTTCGCCGTAAAAACAAACGGCTCTCAGGCGAAACATTTTCCGTCATAGTTTTCATATCTTTGATGATTCCGCGCACCGGAAGACTTGGTTATTTCCGGTGCCGCATGGAAACGGACAAGGAGATCCCGTATCATGAATTTCTGGGATTGCACTCTGCTTGAATGGTCAGTGGCCTTTGCGGTCATCGCGTTTACAGGAGGAGTCTTCTGGTATGTGATTATTCCGACGCGAAAAAAGCCCAACCAGCAATAATGTAAAAGAAATTTACCGAACCGCCTTTTGAAAAAGTCTATCGGAAGGCGGTTTTTCATTTTCATTCTGCCATTCTTCATAATCAAACCATTGTTTTGGGTAGAGGTTTTGCTTCCATTTCATCGCATAGTTTTCCTCAAAATACGTTCAGGCTATGCCCTGTACCGCCCCAAAGTCCAAAAAAGTGAGGAAAAAATTGATTCTACCGCTTTAAAAATTGAAAAAGTGTAATATATTATTGGAAACAGAACATGGGCACCCGTAGCTCAGTTGGATAGAGCGTCTGCCTCCGGAGTAGAAGGTCATGAGTTCGAATCTCGTCGGGTGTACCATTCTTTACCATTAGTCGAACTGATCGCATGGCGGGGAATAATCCGGAACGTCCCGTCTCCATTATCGATTACCCGCTCGATGTTTGCATGAATCAATGTGCGCAGATCATCCGGTGAGCATTCGCCCGCAGCCCGCAGGGCATCGCTGAATGTTTTCGTCTGCAATAAAAGCTGCCTCTTCTCCGTTTTGAGCCATAAATCATAGCTCTTTCTGAGGTTGAATTGAGGGTAGCTGAAATATCTTCAATTTGAGATAGAATACGTCTCGAAAGCCATATGCCTGGCGAATGAGCCTTCGAATTTTGTTGTTGAATCCTTCGGTCGATGCATTGCTCATTCGGTCGAAGGTCCAATATGTGATGATTCCTGATAGTTTTTCACGGATTGTCTTAGCCATAGCGACTAACTCTCTGCTTCCCGTAGCAGCCGCCAGGGTTGCCCAACGGCGAAATGCGGCTCTTGCTTCGAGGGCATTGGAGGCGGTTGCATAAATGCTTCTCAATGCCTCTTTTAACATATAAGCGTCACTCAACTCTTTGAAATGCTTTTGCATGTTCCTGAGAATCAGGAGACTGTCCCCGTCCTGATCTTCCATGTTTCGGAGAAACAACATGCGAAGTTTCTTGAATTGATTGCGTTGCAAAGCATCAAGTTCAGCGATGTATCGCCTTCGGAGTTTGTCCAGCCGTTCATTCATCAGCTTGATGACATGAAAATGATCGAATACGATTCGAGCTTTCGGGAAATGCTTTTCCTCCCTGCTGGCATAAGCATTGGAACATATCCACGGCAACGACTTGTAACTTATTTTTGCGTAACTTCTTCGATAATCCGTCCAACGCAGAAACACCTTTCCCGTATTCAAATCTCTGGTGTTGAAGTCCGCGGATTTTCTGTGTATTTTGAAGTAATGTAGAGTCGACATTTTACCTCCTTAGTTTTCGGTTTGAGAGGCAAAAACTATAAGGCAATGCGACCTTTTTCCATCTATTCAGATTTTGGAAGCCTATTTTGAGGCAAATTGTGGCTTAAACCGGAGAAGAACCATCTCTCTATTTGAATGCCTCCTGGCCACAGTTCGGGCATTTGTAATGTATCGGTACTGCAAACATATAAATCAGCCCCGGTACAATCCCTATGCACAATAATAATATAAATGCACAACCGTTCGGACCGCCATATTGAATCGGACGCCCGTGGTAACCGCAACGGGAGCATGATATCGTCCGAAAACCCGCAAAACAACCAATCGCACAGATCAGTGTTATAAAACTTATCAGGAGAAATTGATAACCAGTGTTAATACCAACCAGAAGAAATGTAAATGATATTATTAGTAAAATTGCCCCGCATACATCAGCAATGGGATTATGTTCCAGCATCGCTATGTTTTTCGTGAACCCGCCGCCCTGTTGCGGAACATTCGGAAGCAGCGCAGACTGTTGGTGCTGAAATACCGGAGGCGGCTGCACATTCAGCGGCGCACCACAATGCGGACAACTCGACGCCCGTAGCGAAACCGATTGCCCACAATCAGGACACGTCGTCAATCGTGACGATGTTGCAGGTGGCGGCGGCAACGATGAAACCGGCGTCCGGTTATTCTCGACTTTCTCATTCGCCGGATATACGATGAAATCACTCGAACAGCGCTGGCAGGTGATTGATTTTCCCGTGTAATTTTCACTTATGTCATACAGAATTCCGCAATGTGGACAAAATGTTTTCATTCTTTTACGGCTCCTGTGAAATTAAAATATAAGTAATAAGTAGTGTTTATTCATCATATTTCAAATGCATTCATGGAATCGAAAAAAATAAACACGGAATTATCTGTGCCACATCATACCATCCCATACCAGCCTGTCATCTCAAAATGCTTACCAGCAACGTAACATGTAAGAACAATTATTTTCAAGCCGAGGACGGTAAACTCCAGTCTGGCGGGCTGCACCTTCAAGTTTTGAAGCCCCCCCACACACAAAAAAAATGGTACACCCAAAGTGTAGAGCCAACTACCCGCAGCTTGAGCACAAAATAAGTTACAACCCATTGGCTTGAAACGAAAAACTATCGTTCTGACCTGATGGGCTTGCAAGGCTTCCAAGATCGTAAAAACGGCACTTTTCGGCACTTTTTCCCTTGTAAACGGCACCCGATGGCACCCTTTGAAATCATTGAAAAAAGCATGATTTTCCACATGTTTTTTGGGTCGGGTACTCTCCGGGAGAATCCCACCTCGGCAAAATCCGCCATCCATTTTACAATCAATCAGCCCCGGTGCCATCCGGCTTCCAATCCTGAAATCAAACAACAATAGATACTATATCATTTCAACAAAAAAATGCAATCGGATCAATCAG
>CALXNS010000021.1 GCA_944389815.1 uncultured Victivallis sp.
GTTCGGGGACGGTGGACGATCCGACGCCGCACGGGAAAATATTCGCCGGGCAGGTCAATCAGGGGGCGATTTCGATTCTGCCGGAGCAGAAAAATTTGAACGGAATTGCTCATGTGATTCAGGCGACTAAAAAGGATATTTCTGCAAGTTTGACCGACGGCGTGGCGGCGACGGGCAGCGAGATCGAATTCAGTGAAAAGGGAGGGAACGCAAATGAGTAAATGCGGGGCAAAAACAGAGGTCTACAGCCGTGTCTGCGGATATTTCCGTCCGGTCTCCAACTGGAACAAAGGGAAGAAGGAAGAGTTCAAGGAGCGGAAAATGTTTAAGGTGAAGTAACAAATATCTCCTGCCGGATGTGTAATACTCCTTCACAATATATATATTATGAATAGCCGGGCGTCGTATATGGCGTCCGGCTATTTGTGTTTAAATCAGTTTACGCAATAGTCAGATGGCATGCGTAAACTGACTCTATCTCTGTGCGCAAACTAACTCTCATACTATACCGCGTCTCAAATGGGATTGAAAGCCTGGTGCAAGAAGCTCCAGAGGAGTGTCATACAGTTATTCATTGACGGCAGCAGGAGAGGGAAGAGACGCGAATCGGGCGGCGCGTCGTTATTTCTCCGTTCAATCATTTTCGGATTTTTTATTCCCGGCCAAAAGATAGTCGGCGTATTCCCGATATAAAAAACTGCAGACGAATCATTCCCGACAAAAAAAAGCGGCAGTTGAAAACTGCCGCGCCAAACCGCTTTTCTTGTTTTACTTCTTTTCACGGGGAAAAGAAGTAAATGGCGGAGAGAGAGGGATTCGAACCCTCGGAGAGGTTACCCCCTCGCAGGTTTAGCAAACCTGTGCTTTCGGCCACTCAGCCATCTCTCCGCTCAAGTGGATATCATTAAGATAACACACTTTTCCCGTGTCGGCAAATCGTTTTTCAGGAAAAATTCACTTTTTTCCGAAAAAATCCGGGATTTCAGCGTTCAAACCGGACTTCCCCGTCCACCAGAGTCCGGACAACTTCAAATTCCGGCGTCAACATGACCACGTCCGCCGCAAATCCCGATTCCAGTTTTCCGATTCCATCCAGCCCGAGCGCCTGCGCCTGCGTCCAGCCCGTGCTCGCAATCAGCCGCGACAACGGCAATGCGGTGATCTCCGCCACGTTGCGCAACGCATCCTTGATCTGAAGCGTGCTTCCCGCCAGCGCGCCGCCCTCCTTGAGCCGGGCCGCACCGTCCCGGACGATCACCGGCAACCCGCCGAGGGTGTATTCACCATCGGGCATGCCGGAAGCACGCATCGCATCGGAAATCAACTGGATGTGTTCCGGCCCTTTCACCTTGAAGGTCAAGGCGATCATCTCCGGACAGATGTGCAGTTTGTCGCAGATGAATTCAATGTAGACATCGTCGTTGAGCAAACCCGCCCCCACCAGCCCGATGTCCCGATGGTGCAATGGCGTCATCTGATTGCAGAAATGCGAGAGATTGCGCAACCCGCAATCATATCCCCGGCGGAATTCCGCGTAATTGGCCGCACTGTGCACGCATGACGGCGTAATCCCGTCGGCCAGCAATGCGGCGGCCAGCTCCGGAGCGCCTTCCATTTCAATTGCGAACGACACTTTGATGACGGGGTAGATTTCATTGAGGCGCCGCACCTCCGCGAGATCCGGTTTGCGTACGAATGCCGGGTTCTGGGCACCGGTGCACTTCGGGTTGATGAAGGGCCCCTCCAGATGGACGCCCGGAAGTTTGCACCCCTTGCCGTCGTAAGCCGCCACCGAACGGAGCGCCGCAGCCAGATCGCTCTCCTGAAGCGTCAACGTCGTCGGCAGCAGCGTGGTCACGCCTTCCTCAAGTTTTCCGCGGGCGATGGTGTTGACTCCTTCAACGGACGCGTCGCAGAAGTCGAAATTGTTGCGACCGTGGCAGTGGACGTCGACGAATCCCGGCGCCGCGGTCAGGCCTGTGCCGTCGATCGTCCGGTCGGCGGCGGGAAGGGGTTCTCCGGCACGGAAGAGCCGGGCGATTTTATTGTTTTCAATCAGGATGGAACCGTCTTTCAGGTCGATTCCCGGCGACACGACGCGGCAGTTGCGGATCAAGGTGAACATGTTTGACTTCCTTTGACATTGGGTTCAAATTGAATTTGTCTGACTTCCGCTTGTAAATATACAATCTTCCCGCTCGATGCAAAATGAAGGGATTTGCAATAAATATGGATTTTTCCGCAAAAAGCTTCCTAAAAATCCCCTTCCTGAGCCGCAACCGTTTGCTTTCGGCCGAAATCGGGATTATATTTGTTTTGTTACGGTATTGTTTAAAAGCGATTTTCGAACATGACAAGGTGCAGATACCATGAAACTTACGCTGTTGGTTCTGGCTGCCGGCATGGGCAGCCGTTACGGCGGGCTCAAACAGCTCGATCAGGTCGGTCCGTCCGGAGAGACGGTGATGGATTATTCCGTTTTCGATGCGATGCGGGCCGGATTCGAACGCGTAGTGTTCGTGATCCGTCGCGACATCGAAGAAGCCTTTAAAGCATCGGTCGGCAGCCGCTACGCCGACAAAATCGAAGTAGACTACGCTTATCAGGATATGAACGACCTCCCGGGCGGTTATCGGGTGCCGGCAGGCAGGGAGAAACCCTGGGGAACCGGGCAGGCGGTCTATGCGGCACGGAAACTCCTGACCGGTCCCTTCGCGGTCATCAACGCCGACGATTTCTACGGACAGGACAGTTACCGGAAACTCGCCGAATATCTGCGCAGCACACCGGACAACGGCAAAGTGCGCGGCTGCATCGCTTCGTTCGTTCTGGCCAATACGTTGAGCGAAAATGGTTCCGTTTCGCGCGGCATTTGTTCAGTCGACGCGGCCGGAAATCTGGATAAGGTCGTCGAGAATACGAAAATTTTCCGTCGCGACGGTAAGATCGTCAGCCTTCAGGAAGACGGTTCGGAGATAATTTTTTCCGGAAACGAACCCACCTCGATGAACTCCTGGGGATTCATGCCGGAGCTGGTCGGAAAACTTGAAGCGCTCTTTGAAGAGTTCCTCAGCCGGCGCGGCACGGAACTCAAAAGCGAATTCTATCTGCCGTTCGCCGTGGACTCCCTGATTCGTTCCGGAGAGGCGAAAATCAAGGTGCTTCACAGCACCGACAGCTGGTTCGGCATCACCTACCGCGAGGACAAACCGCTGGTGCAGGCGGCGCTGCGCGATCTGGTGGCCCGGGGGGCGTATCCGGAAAAATTGTATTGAGAAGGGAGCGGGCCGGACGATGTATTCACAGGATGAATTGCGGGAGATTTGTTCGAAATTCGCGATTTACGGAGATTTTCTGGTTGCCGTTCCGTTCGGTTCCGGGCATATCAACGACACCTATCAGCTGACCTACGATCAGGGCGGCGTCCGGTTGCATTACACGTTGCAGCGGATCAATCATGCGGTATTTAAAAATCCCGTCCACGTGATGGAAAACATGGATCGTGTGACGAAGCATCTTCTGGATCGAATCCACAGCCGGCATATCGAAACGAAAAAACGGACGCTCCGGCTGCTGCGGACATTTTCCAATGTTCCCTACGTGCAGGATTCGCGGGGCAGCTTCTGGCGGGCGTATGTGTTCGTCGAGAACGCCCGCTCCTACGATGTGCTCGAAACGGCCGATCAGGCGTATCGGACGGCGTATGCCTTCGGTGAGTTTCAGAATGATCTCACGGATCTGCCGGGACCGCGTCTGCATGAGACGATTCCGGATTTCCACAATACGCCGCGTCGGGTCGAACAATTGGAGGAGGCGATTCGCGAGGATCGCGTCGGCCGGGCCGGAGGCGTGAAACGTGAAATCGATTTCGTGATGAAGCGCCGCGGCGACACGGAAAAACTGCTGCGGCTCAACGCCGACGGCGACATCCCGGAACGAATCACTCACAATGACACCAAAGTCAACAACATTCTGATCGACGATCTGAGCGGCGAAGGAATCTGCGTGCTTGATCTCGATACGGTCATGCCGGGGCTGGCGCTGTACGATTTCGGCGACATGGTGCGGGCGGGAACGAGTCCGGCGGAGGAGGACGAAGTGGATCTGCGCAAAGTCGGGATGCGCTTTGAAATGTTCGAGGCGCTGTTTTCCGGCTATACCGCAAGCGCGGGAAATTTCCTGACTCCGGCGGAACGGGAAAATCTGCCGTTTGCCGGAAAATTGATTACGCTGGAGACCGGGATCCGGTTCCTGACCGATTACATCAACGGCGACATCTATTTCAAGACGCGCCGTCCGAGCCACAATCTCGACCGGTGCCGGAATCAGTTCCGGTTGGTGGAGTCGATCGAACGGCAGATGAACCGGATGATGGAGCTTGTGTAGGATCGAATTGTACAGAGCCGATTCCGGCGGAACGGGGGGGGAGGCGAAGGACGCAGATGTTCGGAAACGTGTATGAAAATTGTCGGGTTCTGATTACAGGACACTCCGGATTCAAGGGATCGTGGCTGGCGGAATGGCTGGTGTCGCTCGGCGCACGGGTGTGCGGGGTGTCGCTGCGTCCGGTCTACGAACCGAACCACTTCGGGTTGTTGAAACTGCCGGTGCTCTCCGAGTGGGCGAACATCCGCGAACTGGGTGAGCTTCGCGGCATCATCGATGAAGTACAGCCCGAGATCATCTTTCACCTGGCGGCGCAGCCATTGGTGCGGCAATCCTATCTGGATCCGGTGGAGACCTTCGTCACCAACGTGATGGGAACCGTTCACGTGCTGGAGGCGGCGCGTTCGGCGCGCAGTCTTCGTGCGGTGGTCGCGGTCACCAGCGACAAATGTTATGAAAACCGCGAAACGGGTGTTCCATTTCAGGAAGAGGATCCGATGGGGGGCTTCGATCCCTACAGTTGTTCGAAGGGGTGCGCGGAACTGGCGATTTCGGCTTATCGGCGGAGTTTTTTCCCGGCGGAGGGGTATGGGTCGAAACATCACGTTCTGATCGCCAGCGCCCGGGCGGGCAACGTGATCGGCGGCGGCGACTGGGCGCCTGACCGTCTGGTGCCGGATCTGGTGCGTTCGGCGTCGCGCGGCGGCGTGGAGACATTGCGTTCACCGGGCGCGGTGCGGCCGTGGCAGCATGTATTGGAACCTCTGAGCGGTTATCTGGAGTTGGGACGGCGGTTGTTGAATGGAGACGTCGGGTGTGCGTCGGCGTGGAATTTCGGTCCGGACGAGAAGGATGGGACGCTTTCTGTGCTTCAGGCGGCGGAATTGCTGTCGCGTTACTGGGATGAGGTGAAATACAAGGCTGCGGATGTTCCGGCGGCGGACGCCCCGCATGAGGCGCGGCTTCTGCGGCTGGATTGCACGAAAGCGCGAAAGGAGTTGCAGTGGCGCCCGGTCTGGGATGCGTCGACCGCATTCCGGAAGACGGCGGAGTGGTATCGCGATTATTACCGACATGGAGAAGTCAAAACGGTCGCAGACCGGGAAGCCTACGTGGCCGATGCGGTCGCGCGGGGCATGGTCTGGTGCGATTGAGTGGGCAGGATTGCGTTGTCCGGCAGGAAAACGTTGCGTGTTTCGCCGGAATTATGCCATGATGAGGGGCATTGCTCAGAAAAAGGAAGAGTCGAGAAAATGAAAGTTGCATTGAAAACCAATCTGGGAACGATGGTGGTTGAACTGTATGAGAAGGAAGCGCCGGAGACGGTGAAGAATTTTCTTTCTTATGTCGATGACGGTTTTTACGACGGGACGATTTTTCATCGGGTCATTCCGAATTTCATGATTCAGGGGGGCGGCTTTGACCGGGAGTTCAACCAGAAGCCGACGAAGGCGCCGATCCGGAATGAGGCGACCAATCAGCTTCCGAATCGGCGCGGGACGCTGGCGATGGCGCGCACGAATGTGGTGGATTCGGCGACGTGCCAGTTCTTCATCAATCTGGTGGATAACGATTTTCTGAATTTCCGCGCGCCGACGCGGGAGCATTTCGGTTACTGCGTGTTCGGGCGGGTCGTTTCCGGGATGGAGGTGGCCGACAAGATGGCGCAGGTCAAGACCGGGGTCCGCGGGATGCATCGCGACGTGCCGAAAGAGGAACTGGTGATTCTGGAGGCGCGCCGCGCCGAATAAAACATATCGCCGCCCGGGGAGTGAGCGGACCGGATGGGCGAGAGAGAGGCGTGCGATGAAGCATGATGAGGCGCGGCATATTCCGCGCTGCGGCGGTACATTGCTGGCGGGGACGTCGGTGATAAAATTCACGGAGCCGTGGCTGCGCGGGGAAATTCGCACCGGTTTCCTCAACCCGAGTTACATTCTGGAAGGGGAGGGGGAGTACATCGATGCGTCGTCTGGACGGAGATATCCTTACGAACCTGGAATGTTGTTGATTCGCATGCCGGGTGTGCTGCATCATCAAAGTCACGCGCCGGGGCGTTATGTGGATAAATATTTTGCGTTGCCGTCACCGTTTTACGAGATACTGCATACGCAGGGGCTGCTGACGCCGGAGCGGCCGTTGCTGGAGCTCGGATTGCATGAGTGGATCGCTTCGCGCTTCGACCGGCTGGCCGATGAGCTTGCCGCCTGCGGGGAAGAACATCTGACGGTGGCGATGGGGAATTACTTTCAGTTTCTCAACGAACTGTTGCTGGGCGGAAGTCGGAATAAACCCCATTTTGCGACGATCATGGCGGCCGCGGAATATCTGGAGGCGACGGCGGCGGAGACGCATCCGCTGCCGGAGGTGGCGGCGCGTTTTCAGTTGAGCTATCCGAATTTCCGTCGTCTTTTTGTGGAATATCTGCATGTTTCCCCCGGGGAATACCGGATCCGGAAACGGAGTGAAAAAATTCAGTCCCGGTTGCTGGACGGCGATATTTCTCTCAAGGAGACGGCAGCGCAATTCGGTTACGCCGATGTCTGCGTTTTTTTCCGTCAATTCCGCCGGGTGGCGGGGATGACGCCCGGAGAATTCCGTCGTGGCCGAACCGGGCGGAATTGAACGTTCCGTCCGTGCCGGTTGACGGGAGGAAGGGATTCCCCCGGTTGGTTGTGCAACTTCCATGATCGCATCCCATTCTGATTGCCGGTGGAACGATTTTTTTCTCCAATCTGGGCCATTGTGGGCCATTTGCTTTATTTATTTTGTAATATCTTTATTATAAGTGATAAAAGCGTAAACAGAGCTGTTTTTGTTTATAAAAAATATAAAAAAAATCCAAAAAAACGTTGCATTTTGTCACAATCTGGGCCATAATTAATGCGAAAAGCAGTCACGCGAAAGGGAATTGCATGGATATGGTTCGGGAGGAGACGCAGTCGGCCCGGGTTGCGGCGATACTGGAGGGAAAGATTCGCAACGGCGACATCAAGCCGGGCAGCAAACTGTGGGGGATGCGCGGCATGTGCGATATGTTCGAGGTGTCGCGCACGGTAGTGCGTTCCGCAGTGAAACTTCTGGAAGAGAAGCAGCTTCTGATCACCGAACCGCGGCGCGGAACGTATGTGAATCCGCAGGTGCTCTCGCTCGACAAGATTGAACTGGGAGCGTTGACGTTTCGTTCGGAACATACGGAGTCGTATCTGGAGAAGGCGCTCAATTTGACCAACAGTTCGAGTTACTGCCGTGATTTCAATCTGACGCTGCGCTGCATCGGGGAAGACATTCTCAATTTCGACACGTTCGTCAACGAAATCAACAATTATCGGAATTCGCACTGCCGGATGCTGGTTCTGGGAAGCAGTTACCTCAATCGCGAACGGCTGGAAGTGCTTAATTCGTGCGGAATCCCGTTTCTTGTGCTCGGCGAACTGGCACACGAACTGCCGGAGTTTCCGTTTCAGCAGATATACGAGCGTTTTCTGCACAAGGGTCGTTTTGTGGCTGAATTTCTCGCCCGCAGTTCCTGCGGCAGCGCGGCCTACATCGCCTTCCCGCCCGGCATGCTCGACTACGAAGAGGAATATTGCCAGCTGCTGCGTGAGTACATGGCGGCGGCGGGCAAGCCGTTTCATGTCGAATATCTCAAGTTTTCTCCCGAACAGGATGTCAACAGTTCGCAGAAAGTTGCCGCGGCGCTCGGCGCGATGCTCAAGAGCGGCATCCACCCCGATATCGTGCACGTTTCCGACATCGTCGATTATGGCGAACTGGTTGCGACCGCGCATCAATTCGGGCTGCGGGTGCCCGAAGAGATCAATTTCCTGGTTTATCGCAATCCGTCGGAAGCGTTTCATTCGTTCGGACTTCAGGAGATCATCACCGATTATTCGAGCTTTGCCAATGCGGCATTTCTGCGCATGCGGGATATCTACGCTCATCCGGAACGCATTCTGTCGCTCGACTTTTCCGATCTGGTTCAATTTCGAATTCGCACCGTAAGTTTCATGCAACCGTAAACATAGCAAAAGAAAGGACTTGCATAATGAAACGAGCATCCATGACCACGGCGGTTCCGAAACACTTCACATTGATTGAATTGCTTGTCGTGATTGCGATTATCGCGATTCTTGCTTCCATGCTGCTTCCCGCGTTGAATCAGGCGCGCGACCGGGCGAAATCGGCCAGCTGCATCAGCAATCTCAAGCAGCTCGGTACGGCGGCCGCGGTTTATGCCGGGAACAACGCTGAATGCCTGCCTTCTCCGTATGCGAGTGGGAAAGGTTATTTCAGTCAGATGCTTGCTCCGTATGTCGGCGTGGGGGAATTCGAAGAGCCGGAGTTCGCCAAGGTGAACTGGTCGTGGGATGAGGTCCGGGACCGGGTGACGAAATCGGCATTGTGTTGTCCGTCGATGACGGATTATCCGCTTTACAACCGCCTCGGGTATTCGATCAATCTGATCGTTCCGCCGGCGCGGGCGTCGGATTTCGTCGATGCGACGGGAAGCGTTTACTGCTCAGGGCGGCTGAACCGGATTAAAAACGGATCCGCGGTCGTCTACATCGCCGACGGCGGCGGGTGGCATTTGCAGACGTCGCTTGCCAACGCGGTGTCGTTCGACACTTCGTATACGAAGCGCCGTCAGCTCGACACGGAACGGCACGGTTCGACCGGCGCGAATGCGGTTTATTGCGACGGCCGGGTTGGTTCGATGCGTTTCAATGAGGTGTTGAGCAGCAACGACCTCTGGAAGCGCGTATTCTGGTCGTATCCGGAGTGGGCCGGGATCTGATCGACGATGAAGCTGGCATAACGCGGGGACGGGTGATGAGATTGCGTTCGTTTTTGTCGGTGTTGCTGGGAATCGTCTGCGGATTCGGAGTCTGCTGCCGCATCTGGAGCGGCGAACTGCCGCGCGTCGGCATCATCGGACGATATCAGGAGCAGTACGATACCAATTACCGCGATGCAGGATGTGAATTGGTTCAATTGAAGGAGGCGGATCTGCTCGCGGGGGATCTTTCGAAATATCGGATGATTCACTTCGCGCATTGGACGAAAATCCCTGATGCGGTGCAAAAGCGCGTCGCCGACTATGTGAAAGCCGGCGGCACGGCGCTTTACACCTTTGGTTCGATGCCCGCGGCTGAATTTTTCGGCGGCGTCGCGCCGGAACGGGTTGAGGGTAAAACCGCCGGAATTCAGCTCGATGCTTCCGCGACGGATTTTTTTGCCGGAGTTCCGGAGAAACTGGCCGCGCAGGGCTGGGGATTTTCGCTTGCAATTCCTCCTTCGATGCCGGAGGCGGAGATCATGGCCTGGTATGAGCCGCCGGAGAAAGGAAGTACGGTGGAAGTTCATCCGCCGTTCCGTGTCCGGCGCCCGGCGATCGCCCGGATTCGTTACGGGAAGGGACAGGTGTTTTTCTGCGGCGGCTGTGCGGTAGGGTATCCGCTGGACCGGGTGCTCAAGACGCTGATCAACCGGGTCATGCCGGAAACGAATCCGCTGCTGGATTTCGTTGCGTCGCTGGAAGGAACAGTCCCGATTGCGCCGCATTCGGAGAGCCTGAACGGCGAACTGGTGGGGATTTTCCGGGAGGAGGGATTCCCTCGCGCGGGCGTGCCGTCGGATCTGACGCCGGAATTCATCTTCGACGCGCTGAAAAAGAATGGGATTTCGGCGGAATTTGTCGATGCTTCCGGATTGGAAAAGCTTGATCCAAAAAAATACAACACGTTGATTCTCAGCTACGGAGAAAGTTTTCCCGTCACGGCTTACGATTCGATCAAGCGTTACATCGCCGCCGGCGGCGGGATCGTCTCTCCCGCCGGAATCCCGCTCGCCGAACCGGTGCGACGGGAAGGGGGCGTCTGGAAGAAAATCATCGATGCGTCACATCGGGAACAGTGGGTATACGCATTGTTCAAATATATTCTGCCGATTGCAAAATATCAGCGGATTCCGGAAGGCGCGGTTCGGATGCTCCGGTTCGACTCCGGCATATTGCCGGAGGATCTGCCGCTGGAATGGCCCGGAAGTGCCGGAGTTGCGTTTCAACCGGTTCCGGCGATGAGTTTTCGTCCTCAGATGCCGTTGCTCGGTGCGGTCAACGATGCCGGAGAGGTTCTGGCGCTTCCGTTGCTTTTTCATCCGGCGGACGGGAAATTCCCCGCCGCCCGGCTGGTCGCGCTCGGATTGACCGGAGAGCGGCACCCATGGTCGCCGGCATGGGAACATGCGCCGCGGGTGATTGCCGAATTGACCCGCCTGGCATTGCGGCGCGACTGGCGCATGCTGGTCGATTTTTATACGGATTTGCCGCTTTATGAACCTGGAGAGACCATTCGGGTCAAAGGCGCGGTCAGAACCCGGTGCAGCGGGACGGCGTCGGTGTGCGTGGCGCTTTACGACCGGGAGAGCGACCGGGCGATCGAACAACGGAAGCTCGAACTCGCGCTTCGTCCTGGAGATACGCCGTTCGAACTGGAATTCTCCATTCCGGAGACGGGAGAGTCCTTCGACCTTGTTGCTTCACTGGAAGGGGATTGCGCATTGCCGCAGCGCGCCATGGCGCTCGTCCGCCGCCCGGGAAAAGAGATGCCTTCCGGTCCGGAATTCGCCTTCCGGGAGGGACGGATGACGATCGACGGTGTGCCGACGCAATTGAGCGGCGTCAATTTTTACAGCAATGAGGATCGCAGTCTCGGGGTATTTGTGACCGGACGTGAGAATCCGCGCCGGCTGCCGGACGTCTGGGAACGGGATTTGGCATGGATTCGTCTGGCGGGCGGGAATTCGACCCGGCAGCATTATCTGGAAGACATGTTTCTGCCGGATTCCTTCGATCCGGAACGGCGCGAGGAGCCGGCGACGGATTTTGCGCTGCGCACGCTCGATGCGTGCCGTTATCTGCACGCGAAAGCCGGGACGGTGATGCTGCTTGACCCCCTGACGTTTCTGCCGGGCACCCGGAAACTCTGGCTGCCGTTGAAGCTCGACCGCGGCAATCCCTACACGGACTCCGCTCCCCGTGAGGCGGTGCGGCATTATCTGGAGGGGTTGACGGAATATTGCGCCGGGAGCAGGAATATCGCCTGGGAACTCATCAATGAACCGGAACACATCAGTCCCCGCACGCTCGGAACCGCGCCGGAGATGATTCGGAACTGGGTAAAGGAGATGGGTTCCGTGTTCGGTTCGCCGTTCGGAATCGGCAACGCGGTACCGGAAAATTCCCGGATCTGGAACATCCGCGAGAATCTCAACGGAGTGATTTCCTGGGGGCATGTCCACCCCTATTATGAAGAATTGCTGCGGCTGGATGGATTCGGAAACATCGCCTTTGCGATGAACTTCTCCCGTCCGGCGCTGATGGGCGAAGTCGGATTGCCGAATGCGTCGAGCAGCGGGCGTGCCCGGCTGGGAGACTGGGGGCATTTCTATGAAAATTTACTTGCGCTCGGCATCGGTGAGGAGGCGGCGGGATTCCAGAATTTCTATCTCGGGTATGCGATGTGGAATGATTCCCCGGAATGGGGATTATTGCTGCCGCAGATGGTCGAACGGGAAAGTTTCAAAGTGTGGAAGACGTGGAATTTCGTCCGGAACCGCCTGTCGAAATCCCCGGTTCAGCCGCCGGAAACGCGGCTGATCTATCGAACCGACACCCGCGACGAAGTGTTGCGGAAATCTTACACCATGCTGGTGAATCGCGGAATTCGGACATGGGTGATGAGCGACCGGGAGTTGGAGTTGAATCAGGACTGCGTCACCGCCGCCGCGGGTGTGCGGACGGTGCTGCTGCTCTACGAGGATGCGGAGCGGGAATGGTTGAATGAGTGGAGTGCAAAATTGAAACGTGCCGGCATCCGGGTGGTGGCTTTGAAGAAATCCGAGGCGGAAGAGGCTCTGCGGAAGTTGTCATTGTCTACCTCGGGGGGCGTGACGCGTTCCGATTGTGAATCCGATTATTTTTACGTGCTGCCGCGGCGCGACGGAACGCGGACGATCGTGATGGCGGAGTGTTCGGGAAAGAGCTTCGAACTGCGTATTGGTTCATATCGTTATTTTCTGGAACCAGTTGCCGGAAGTACGGTCATTCTGGAAGTGGAGCGTTCCGGCGCACCGCGATTGCTTCAGGCGACGGGGCGAATCGAGTGCAACGGGAAACTTTTATTCGAGAACCGCAATTCCGGTCCGGCGGCGATCGCCGCTCCGGAAGGGGAGAGATTGTCTGCCACGCAATCAGCTTTGCTTCATGCGGATGATCCCGGGTTGGTGACGACGGAGGTGAAACTTGCTTCGGCACTTCCCGCGGACGCGGTGTTTTCATTGACCGGTGATCCGGTTTCGGAGGAGATCGCGGCGCTCTTTGGCGCGGTGTTGCGTGAAAACGGCCGCACTCTGGCCGCCAATGGCGGTATTCCGGTGAAAATCGTGCGGCAAAGCGAATTGACGCAGCAAGGGGAGGGAATGTATCTTCGCGGCGGCGTCTGGCCGGAAGTGCGTTACGGGAAATTCCTCCGCTGGTATGAACCATGGTCGGCGCTCGTCACTTTCGACGGGACGACTCTGACCGTCCGGGGGGGAACCGACGGGGCGCTCGCCTCGGCTTTGTTGCGGATTGCGCGGTCGAAACAGCTGGGGAATTTTTCGGTCGGACCGGGGGCGTGGCTGCCGGAAAATGCGTTGCGTTGATCTGACTGCCCCGGAATGATGACGATTCTGCGGGCACGGCAAAATTGCCGTGCCCGTTTTGCATGGATGAAAAAATCCTTCGGAAAACTCGGGGTCTTCCGGAGGATTTTGTCTTCTGTGGATTCCGGCCGCCGCCGGAGATGAAATTATTTGGTGGCGGCTTCCACGAGCTGATTGAGCACTTTGGCATTCATGATGTCGAGCTGAAGCTCATCCATGCCGCCGTTCTTTTCGAGCATGTTGCGGAAATCCTTCTCCTTGTAACCGTAATACCGGCTCATATCCCGGAGCTGCGCGTCGACTTCGGCGCGGTCGAGCTTGATGCCCTCGGCCTTGGCGACCTTGCGCAACAGGAAGGTGCGGCGCAGCGAAGCGGTGGCGTTGGCTTCCGCCGTCTTCTTATGCTGTTCAAGTTCAGCCTTGAACTTCTCGGCATCCTCTTCGGATTTGACCGTTTCCCGGGCGATCTTCTGAAGTTCCTTCTGGATTTCGGCCTGGAGAACGTTCGGGGGGAGCGGGAATTCGCCGGCGAGCTCGGAGAGTTTCTTGTAAACGGCGTCGGCGGCCTCGTTCTTGCGTTTCGCCTCGTTTTCCTGCTCCATCGCCTTGCGGAGCATGTCGCGGAATTCGTCGATCGACTTGACGCGGGCCTTTTCGGCGAGTTCCTCGTCATTCAATTCGTTCCGCCGCTGGATGCCGAGGACGTTGACCGTGTACTTGACGGTTTTGCCGGCGAGGGCGGCTTCGCGGTAATCGTCCGGATATTTCGCTTCGAACGTATACTCACCACCCTTCTTCGCGCCGGTCAGCGCGGCGATGCAGCCCGGAATCGTCTCCGGTTCGCTCAACCAGATGAAGGTGTTTTCCGCGGCGGCCTGGCGCTTCAGCGAGGCGGAGGCGTCTTCCGGCAGCTCGAAGTCGCTGTGATAATTGACCTTGAGCATATCTTCCTTCTGTGCGGCGTCGTCGACGTCGGCGTAGTTGCCGTACATCGTGCGGTAGAATTTCACCCGCTCCTCGACCTGTTCGTCGGTCACGGCGTCGAGCGGCAGCTCAACCTTGATCGATTTGTAGTCGCCGAGCTCGAATTCCGGGGCGACGTCGGCGCCGAGGGTGAATTTGAATTCCGCACCGAACTCCACTTTCGGATCGCCTTCGAGGCCGCAGCTGATGATGTCGAGCGACTCGTCCCTGCTGGCCATTTCGTAGGCGGCATAGATGATCCGGCGCTGCAGCTCTTCCTTGATCTGAGGCGCATATTTGCTCTTGATCAGCCCGGCCGGCGCCTTCCCCTGACGGAACCCGGGAATGGCGACCGCGTAGGAAAACTCGCTGATCGTCCGGTCGGTTTCCGCCTTTACCGCATCGGCCGGAACCACAAAATCAAACTCCTTGCGGCACGGCTGCGTGGAGCGCACTTCCATCTGAATGGAATCTACCAATTTCTTCGCCATCAAAACACCAAACCTTTCCTTGCAATATCCCACGTGTATCGGGACCGCGTTTTCTATCATGATCTTGATTCATGCATACATAGACCGGATAATATAACCGCGCTTTGAGGAATTTCAAACCGATTTTACGCTCTTTTTTGATACAGAACGAATTTTATTGAAAAAAAGTGGCCGGATGCAGGGAGGCAACCGGCCGGGAAAAGGGAAAAGGGAAACAAGGAATTGCTCAAACCGATCGGCTCACTCTTCCGGTGGGAAGCGCGGCAGCTCCGTTTGATCGCTCCTTATCTGCTATTTAACATAATCCATTCCGGAATTTTTTCAAGGGGTTCGATATAAAAATATCGATATTTTTGTACGCAACGCCTTTTTGAACCTTCATTCCATTTTCATGATCCGGTATGCCATCGTGCCGCCGTTGCGGGCGGTGTCGACCTTGAACCGGAGGGCGTTTCCGGAGAATTCGGCGGGAATATCCGCTTTGGGCAGGCCGTCAAGTCCGAGGGCGGAGACGTGATAATTGCCGGCGGGGAGCGCGAGGGCAACATCGGCGGAACCGCGGCGGATGAGCTGGCGGTTGGCACCCCAGTCTTCGACGGCGCGCATCGTTTCCGAGGCGTAACGGAGACGGTCATTGGTGACGTCGGTGAGGTGAAAGAGAAGAATGTCTCCGCTTTGCGTGAGTTCTTCTCCGTCAAGCGAGGCCGCCGTGACGATCTGAAAGTCGCAATCGGCTTTGCCGAGAGACAAGCATTTCGCCTTCGCTTCGCTGCCGAAGAAAGCGAGGGATTCGACGCG
>CALXNS010000022.1 GCA_944389815.1 uncultured Victivallis sp.
GAGTTCCGTCAGCCCGCTCCGCCGGAAACAACCGGTTCGGAAATCAACCAGATCGACAATGGATTGATTCTCATAATCTTCTCCGGACGCCGCCAGTGCCTGCGCCCAGCTGTCAAAAACCCGGGTACGGATCGGTTCTCCATGCAGCAGATGCAACAAGAGAGGCGGAGTCATATCCCGGAGCAGGGAACGCAATGGGAGTCTGATTTTTCGAGTGCCCGACAATTTTACTTCCAGTCTTCAGTGGATTTTCACAAAACCGCACAACGAATGGCGGATTTTTATATTTATTGTAATGCAATTTATCGTGTTTTGCAATCACGGAAATGTTTTTTTCCGGAAATCCACCGGAAAAAAACATCATAACCACAACGACAGTACAAACTGAATCATTCAGATAATAAAAAAACGGCGAAGAAGTTCTTCGCCGTTCCAGAACTCAGCAATAGAGTTCAGCTTATTCCTTGTTGCGCCAGTCGAGCGCACCCACCGGGCAGGCGTTGATGCATTCGCCGCACTCGCCGCAGCTCGCCGGGAATCCCTTGTCGAACGCCGTGCCGACATACGTGTAGAATCCCCGTTTTTTCGGACTGAGCAACGTCTTGTTGACCACTTCCTTGCAGATCTTCACGCAGACGCCGCACCGGATGCATTTGCCGCGATCCTGAATAATCAACGGATGGCGCGTATCGTAGGTGACCGGCAGTTTTCCACCCTTGATCGCATCGGTCTTGCAGCCGGCACATTCGGCGTGCGAACGCAGTTTGCAGTCATGCTTGTCGGTGCAGCTGCATTCGATGCAGCGCTCGCCTTCCTTCATGACCCGTTCCTTCGGCATGGTCGAAGTAACTTCATGGAAGGTGCTCTTGCGCTCTTCGATCGGAATGAAATCGAGCTTCTCGCGGTCAGCTTCCGAAACATTGTCCCGGAGGAACACCAGATCCTCCTTCTTCAGATCCTGCCATTTTCCGCGAGAAACGTTGATCGTCGGTTCCGGCGGAAATTCCTTGCCGGTGAGCGCGGTAACGATTTCCAGCGCCGCCTTGCGACCGCTCGCAACCCCTTCGACCACCGTCGCCGCACCGCTCACGCAATCGCCGGCGGCATAAACATTGTCGGCAATCCGCAATGTGCCGTCCTGCACCTCGACCGTCCGGAACCGCGAAACCGGCACCCCCGCCGGAATTGCCGCACTCTGACCGATCGCCGCGATGATCGTATCGGCTTCCACCTCATAATCGCTGCCCGGGATCTCCACCGGTTTGCGGCGTCCGGAAGCGTCCGGCTCGCCGAGTTCCATCCGTCGGCAGGTCATCACGAGCTTGTCACCGCGTTTTTCGACCTTGACCGGAGCAACAAGGAAATGGAATTTCACCCCTTCTTCCCGCGCCTCGGCGATTTCGATTTTCTCCGCCGGCATCTCCGCTTCCGTCCGACGGTAGAAGCAGTTGACGTCGCCGCTCCCGAGCCGGACGCTGGTGCGAACGCAGTCCATCGCAGTGTTGCCGCCGCCGACCACGATCACCTTGCCCGGATTGGCCGCATGACAATCGTTTTCAATGACTCCGCGCAGGAAATCGATCCCCTGGGTCACGAGTTCCTCGCCTTCGCAACGCATGCCGGATGCCTTCCAGCAACCAATGGCGATGACAACCGCGTCGAACTTCTGCTTGAGTTCATCGAGCGAAAGATTGTCGCCGAGCTTCCGGCCGAATTCAAACTGAACGCCCAGCTTCGTGAAATGTTCCAGCTCCCGGTCGAGAACCGCACTCTTCGGCAGCCGGTATTCCGGAATGCCGTACCGGATCATGCCGCCGGCTTTGGGCATCGCTTCGAAAATCGTCACGGCAACCCCTTCCAGCCGCAGATAATACGCCGCAGAAAGTCCCGCAGGCCCACCGCCGACGATCGCGACACGCTTGCCGGTTTCCGGCGGGAGCTCTTCCATGTATTCATCGTAGAAAAGATCCGCCGCGAGACGCTTGAACTCATTGATCGCCACAGGTTTCCCGTAAACGTTGCGTCGGCACTCCTTCTCGCAGAAGCGCGGGCAGACCCGTCCGATCGACATCGGCAGCGGAATCCGTTTCTTGATGATCTTCAAACTTTCGAGGAAATTCCCCTTGCGTCCGGCGCGCACATATTCTTCAACACTCGCATGAGCCGGGCACGCCAGTGTGCACGGCGCCTCGCAGTCTCCGGTATGTTCGCTCAGCAGAAGATTCAACGCCGTCCGGCGCATGTCGAGCACCTCGGGCGACGTCACTTCGATCTCCTGCCCCGGCGCGGGACAGGCCGAACACGACGGCAGAAAACGACCGCTCTTCTTATCGCGCACCACGCAGACGAAACAACTCGTGGTTCTGCTGATCCGGTTTTCGCGGCAGAGCGTCGGAATCTTGAACCCGTTGGCCGTCGCCACCTCAAGAATGGTCTGGCCCGGTTCGGCGCTCACCGCGCGGCCATCCAGAAAAAATTCAATACTCATTTTCAGTTGGAACCTTTCTTTACCCGCCGGATCGCATGTTTCGGACAGACTGCCGCGCAGCTGTTGCAGCGGGTGCACTTCGCGTTGTCGATTACGAAATTGTCGGAAATCGCCCCGACCGGACAGCTCTTGATGCAGAGCTTGCACTTGACGCACTTGCTCTGGTCGAGGAAAAGATCGACCAGCGCCTTGCACTCCAGCGCCTCGCAGCAGTGATCCTTGACGTGCGCCTCGTATTCGTGACGGTAATAGCGCAGCGTCGCCAGAACCGGGTTCGGCGCGGTCTGACCGAGACCGCAGAGCGAACCGGCACGCACCTTCGGCCCGAGTTCTTCCAGAAGCGCGAGATCCTCTTCGGTGCCCTTTCCGGCGGTGATCCGTTCGAGAATTTCAAACATCCGCGTCGTACCGACGCGGCAGAAGGTGCATTTCCCGCAGCTTTCCCTGTGGGTGAAGCTCAGGAAGTAACGCGCCGTCTCGACCATGCAGCGGTTCCGGCCGATGACGATCATGCCGCCCGAACCCATGATGGCGCCGAGCTTCTTGAGCGAATCGTAATCGACCGGCGTGTCGAAGAGTTCCGCCGGAATGCAGCCGCCCGACGGACCGCCGGTCTGCACCGCCTTGACCGAGTCGCGATCCGCGCCGCCGATGTCGAAAACGATCTGCGCAATCGTCGTTCCCATCGGAACTTCGACCAGTCCGGGATATTTCAGGTCGCCCGCCAGCGCAAAGAGTTTCGTTCCTTTGCTTCCTTCGGTCCCGACCTCCGCGAATTTCGCCCCGCCCTCGTTGAGGATCAACGGCACGTTGCCGAAGGTCTCGACGTTGTTGATCATCGTCGGATACCCCTTCCACCCCTTGTCCGTCGGGAACGGCGGACGGAAACGCGGCGTACCGCGGCCGCCTTCCAGCGATGCAATCAACGCAGTCTCTTCGCCGCAGACGAAGGCGCCGGCACCCTCCTTGACGATAATTTCAAGTTCGCGGCCGTCGACATGGTTGAGCTTATGTTCGTAAATCTGATCGATGGCGATCTTCAGATGCTTGATCGCCATCGGGTATTCAGCCCGGCAGTAGATGAAAAGCTTGGTTGCGCCGGTGGCGTGCGCCGCAATGAGCATTCCTTCAAGCACCTGGTGCGGCGCGCTCTCCATCAGCGAACGGTCCATGAACGCGCCCGGGTCGCCTTCGTCGGCGTTGCAGATCACGATCTTCTCGTCGGCCTGTTTCGCCGCGAGGAAACTCCATTTGTTGCCGGTCGGAAACCCGCCGCCTCCGCGGCCGCGCAGCCCGGAGATCTTCACTTCGTTGACCACTTCTTCCGGACGCATGGTCAACGCCTTGCGCAACCCGGCATAACCGCCGTGCGCCACATAATCGTCGAAATCGGTCGGATTGATCCGCCCGGCCAGCGCCAGAACCTTGACCTTCTCGATCGCCTTGCGCAATGCCGGAACTTCAAAGCGTCCCTCTTCGCCGAGATTGAGAATATTTTCAATCGACTTCTCGTCGGCTTTGACATTGCCATAGAAGACGCTCTTCCCATCCTCCAGAACCGCTTCCACCAGCGGTTCGGCATAACAATGTCCCAGACAGCCGGTGCCCTCCACCGGAACCGTCGCCCGGGCGCTGAGCAGTTCGAGCACGGCATCGGCGCCGGCGGCGACGCCGCAGCTGGCAACGCCCACGCGGAACTTCTTAATTTTTGCGTCGCTCATTTCGCTTCATACTCCTTCAGGATTTTTATCGTGTTCTTGCGGTCGAGCTTGCCGTAGACGCGGCCGTTGATGCTCATGACCGGCGCCAGACTGCAGCAGCCGAGGCAGGCGACGGTCTCCAGCGAGAAAGTGCCGTTCTTGTCGGTTTCGCCGGATTTGATGCCGAGCGCGCTGGAAATCCACTCCTGAATCTGCACCGAACCTTTGATGTGGCAGGCGGTTCCGTCGCAGACCGCGATCTTGAACCGCCCCGGTTTCACGCGCTTGAACTGCGCATAGAAACTCAACACCCCCTCGACCTCCACTTCGGGAATACCGAAATATTCGGCGACTGCGGTGATGCTTTCGTCGGAGACATACCCCTCGGCCCCCTGGATCGCCTGCAATCCCTTGATGAGATTGCTCGGCTCCCGGCCGATCTTCTCCAGAAAACTGTACTTCTGATCCATATCCCTTGTCAAACTCCCTGAAAATTAGGTTGTGTTATATTGTCAATCCCGCTGCACCGCCAGAACCCCTTCGCGCCCGGGGAACGGTGCAAGTTCCATCCGGCCGCACGGCGCATCCGCGGCACATTCCGCCGCGATCGTCCCGAGCGGCACGATCCGGTAACCGAGTTCCAGCACCCGCGTCAGATAATCATCGAACATCGCCGCGCAGCGACCGCCCTCGGCTTCGGCGTGAACGGTCAAAACGTTCACCCCCTCCTCCTTGAGCAGTCCGATCTGAAAATCGTTGTAATTTTCGTCGCGCACCCCGTTGCGCCCGAGCGCTTCGTCGTAGGTCGGGAGCGTGACCGGAATCTGCAGCTGGCGCAATTTCTTCCCGTCGTCATCGACCGGATAAAAGGGGAAACTCCCCCGGCAGTCGCTGTTGTAACGGAAGGGGAAACGATCCTTGACCCGGAGCAGCTGCATGTTGGCCCGCCAGCCCGGCGCAGCACTCGTCGCCGGAACCGCGCCGGTGATCGTGCTCAACGCCGCCAGCCCGAGTTCGAGTTCGCGGATCATCTCCTTCTCGCTCATGCGCATCAGCCGCGCCTGGGCCCGATGGTGATCCCAGGCGTGAAAGCCCACCTCGTGCCCGGCCTCCGCCGCCGCCCGGATCTCCGCGCCGAACCGCCGTCCGATGTTCGGCCCCGGCCACGCGGTTCCCATCAACACGATCTCCGGGCCGTACAATCCGGCCGCGTCGGTCCGGAGCATCTTCCAGAG
>CALXNS010000023.1 GCA_944389815.1 uncultured Victivallis sp.
GCACCATTGCGTGCGGTCATCACCGACGGCGCCGGGAAAAAGCATACCTTCAATCTCGCAGAGAAAATTTCCACTCCGGGGCGTTCCCTGGCCGCCGTCGACTACCAGTTGCCGCTGGCCGAGATTGCCGACGGAGATTGTTCGATCACATTCCTGGCCGGAGACAAGGAGATTGCCCGCTACTCCGCCCGGAAGGCCGATCCGTACAAGAGCGCCGTTGCAACGCTCGACGGCGCGGTGAAGCGTTTTGAAAGTTTGCGGAAAGAGGCGGCGGAATTCTACGGCGACAAACCGTATTCGATGTACGTGTCGCTGCCGATTGCCGTGCTGGATCGTTTTCTCGGCCGTCTGCAGAAGGGGCTGCATGGAGCGAACGCCGCCGACCGCGACGCCTACGTGGAGCGGATCGAAATGATTGCGCCGGAACTTCAGGACGAACTCGATCGTCTGGAAGGCACCCTCGCAAAACTTCGAAATGGCGAAACTCTGCCGGAAACCTGGCAGACGGTCGGAGATGCGGATATCGTGCTGAATGACGGCTGGCCGTCGATGATGCAGCGTTCGAATACGGGCAGGGAGGAGGTGCGTCCGGTGCTGTTTTCCGGTTACGGTCACTTTGGAAACATGCTCTCCGATTTGCCGAACTTTCCGGCGTTCGGCGCGAACATCATTCAAATTGAAATGGGGCCGCGTTCGCTCTTTCCGACGGAAGGGAAGACGCAGGAGTTCGAACCGGATTTCAGCGGATTCGACGGCACGAAGAAAATGCTCGACGCAGCCCGCGCCGCCGGATTGAAGGTCTGTTTTCTGATCTCGCCGCATTATGCGCCGCAATGGTGGCGGGAAAAACATCCGGAGGCTCTGCTCTCCACCGGATTCATGCCCTACGACATTGCCGCACCGGAAGCGCGTAAGTTGAACAGCGCGTTTATCCGGGCATTTCTGCCTGTTTTGAAGGAAAATTACGGAGATGTGATCCACAGCATCTGTCTCTTGAATGAACCGATTTACAACGCCGGTCTGAACGAGGAAAGCGTCAAGACGGCCTTTACCGCTTATCTGGAGAAGAAATTCGGTTCGATTGCGGCACTCAACAAAACGCTCAACCGGGAATATGCCGACTTTGCCGCCGCGGTTGCCGCGCAAGGTTCGGATCGGGCCGTCAATGCAGAGTTCATCCGTTACCGGCGCGGCGTGCTGAGTGATTTCGCCCGCTTCCTGGCCGCCGAAGTTCGCGCGGTCTGGCCGGAGATTCCGGTGCATGCGAAGATCATGATGACCAGTTCGACGTTTGCGGATCACGGCGTCGATGCGGAGTCGTTCGCCTCCTTCAGTGACTACAACGGGAACGATAATTATTTCAATTACCGCGAAGGCGGCTACGCTTCGGACTGGGTTACGACGGCGCTGGGACATGAGATTCAAGTTTCGATGCGGCCGCTGTCGATCATGAATACCGAAAATCACATCATCCGTGATTCCGAACGGCGGCCGATTCCGGGCGATCAAATTTACACGGCGAATTTCCAGCAGTTCATTTCCGGCGCTTCCGGGCTGGTTACCTGGGTGTGGGTGGATTACCTGCCGGAAGGCCGCCGCGGCGTCAATCGCGACCTGAGCGGAAACATCGCCATCCGCCCCGGAAACGTGATCGCTCATGGCCGGGTGTCGCTTGATGCGCTGCGTCTGGCGCCGGAAATTACGGCGTTCGCCCGGGCGAAGTCGGAGATCGGAATCATTTTCAGTCTTAATACGCTGGCATATCAGATGGATTCCTACCGGAGCGCATTGTTCGACTTCTACGCACAGGCGGCGTTCACCGGTCACCGGGTGCGGTTCATCAGCGAGTCGCAGCTCGAAAAGGGCGACTTCGGCGAGTTGAAGATGATTTTCGCTGTCGGCGCGTCGCATTTGAGCAATAAGGCGGCGGAAGCGCTGGCGCGCTTCCCGGGCAAGGTGGTGGTCGACTCCTTCAGTTTGATTTCCGACGAAAACGATCAGCCGTTGAAGTTTGATCGTTCAGCGGTGGAGCAACTGCCGAAATTCATCAAGGCGGCGGAACTCAAGAACCGTTTTCTGGATCCGGTGGTCGCGCTTCCGGTCGGGATTGAACCGGTAAGTGAAGGAGTTTATTTCCGCGAAGTACCGGACGGAAAGGGCGGCTGGCTGATCAACCTGGTCAATTACAACACCTCGACGCGGAATTTCAAATTGACCGGAAACGGAAGCTTTCATGACCTGATCGCGGACAAGGCGCTCGATACGGCGGAGTTTGAACTGCAACCGCTTCAGCCGCAGCTCCTGCGCTTTACGCCGGAGAAGTGATTTCCGGGAAAAAATCAGTCGACAAAAAACAGAATACGGCTTGAATTTGTCTAATTCATGCCGTATTTTTTATGAAGTTCAAAATCGGGATTATTGTGAAAATGAATATCATCTCTGAGAAATGGGTTGAGCATCGCGTTTCAACCCCGGGGCGTCATAATTTTCTTCCTTATTACACAACCTCGCCATGGAGTGCGGATGAATCGTTTTTCGTGTTTTATTCCGTGCTGCCGGATTTCAGCCGCGTCTGGCTCGGGACCTATTCGGTGGCGGGCGGGGAAACCATCGAGCGCGAACTCTCCAGCTGGAACGGACGCGCAACCCGCCTCGATGCGGAAGCCGGTCCGGGGCATGATTGCGGAGGACGAATCGTAGAGGAGGAATTGCTCACATCGGTGTTTCTGCCGGAGCAGGAGAAGATGCTCATCCCGCGCGGCAACGAATTGCGGCTCGTGAGCTTGAATGACGGTTCGGATGTACGCTGTTACCAGTATGCGGATGATGATTTCCGTCTTGGCGGTCCGGGAACCCTCTCTCCGGACGGTCGGCATGTCGCCTTCGGCCTCTATCGGCCGAAATGGGGAACGCCGGAGTGTTCACGTCTGGTGGTGCTTGACACCCGCGACTGGAGTGAGACGGCCACATTTGATTTCGGTGAATTTTTCGCCAATCATTTTCAGTTCACCGAACGGCCCGACCTGATGATTTACGCGCACGAAGGCGCGACGGAAACCATTGCCGACCGGGTCAATCTGCTCAACTGGCGTACCGGTGAACGGAAATTATTGCATGCACATGTGCGCGATGAGAAGACCGGGCGCATTCTGGAATGCATCGGCCACGAAAAAGCGGCCGGTCCGGTGATCGCCGCCGTCCGCTATCCGGTTTCGGATCTGCCCGGCGGAATGATGATTCTCAACTTCAACGGCGGTTCGCGTCTGGCGGATGCCGATGATTACTGGCATTGTTCGGGGACGCCGGACGGGCGGATTTTCACGCTGGACACCATGTGGTGGGGGCATTCGCGCCGCCGCAAGGAAAATCAGATGGATATTATTCTGCTTAACCTGGCGGAGGGAACCAAACAGATTCTGCGCACCATTCACTCCAATCCGGAGCGTCAGTTCCGCCATCCCCATCCACAGCCGAACCGGGACGGCTCCCGGGTGCTCTTCATTCAAAACGCCCGGGATTGTCAGGATCACGCTTCGATCGGATTGTTGATTCGGAAAACCGAGTGATCCGACCGCCCCCCCGGTAACCGCCTATAAAGACAAGCGCGGAGCAGGGGGGGGGACGCCATCTCTTTTGGACGGTATTGATCGTCATCGGGATTGGGGCTGTTTCATTTCTCCAGTCCAAGCGGTTGGCGCGCTCCACAGATATAATATGATCCATTGAAAAAATAATCATTGTGATTGCACGGGCGCGGCCGTCTGGATTCCCGGAGGGTTCCGGCGGCGGGTCCGCGGAAAGATCCGGAGGCTTTTTATGAATTGGAAAAAATTGGATCTGGAGGTGTCGCTGAAACCCTTCAGCGATTTATCGGATGCGGGGATTCGGCGGACGGCGCAGAAGATTTTTTCCCAGTGGCGGAATATGATTGAAAACGCCGACTCAGTGTCGTTGATGTTCTGGGCGGCGGACGGATCGGAGATTCTCGAATTCGACGGCAATCTGAACGAACGTTTCGAATGGTGCAAGTGGATCGGCGTGGCCAACCCGCATTACGATCCTCCCAGCGGACTGCCGCTGGACGAACAGTGTATGCATGAACACCCGCGCCTTTACATGGAGAATCCCCCGGAGATTACCTACGGCGATTTCAAACGTATTCTGACAATTCTGCGTCAGGAATTCAAAACGTTTTTCGGGGGAAAGAAATTTCGCCTCGGTGCGACCTTCGATTCCGGTCCCGAATTCGCCGTTTCGGATTTCAAATACGTACGCCATCCGGAGATCTGCCGCGGCAACGTATTGGGCACCAAAACGTTCGTCTGCTGTTATACGACTTTGCACGCGGATGATCGCGCCTATGCCGGTTTTCCACACGGGATTCCGGAGGGGACGACGTTCGGCACCTTCCTCGGGCGTCAGGCGCAGCATTATCTGAGTGCGATGGGATTCGATTATCTGTGGCTCTCCAACGGAATGGGGTTCGGCATGGAGACGTGGGGGATCACCGGGGCGGTCTTCGACGGGATGCATTTCGACGCGGCCCGGTGCGCGGAGGTGAAAGAGGCGATGTTCGGGTTCTGGAACGATTTTCGCCGGGAGTGTCCCGACTATCCGCTGGAGACGCGCGGCACCAATCTCACAACCGGACTCGACCTGGCCAGCGACGCCACCCCGGCCCGGGAGATTTATCGGGAAGTGCATGATCTCGAAGCTCCGGTCAATTCGCCATGGGCGGCATTGAACGGTGATTTCGGCATGGAACTGGCCGGCTGGATGAGTCACATTGCCGATCTGCCGCGGGGGAAAACCGGATATCCCTTCCGGTATTATATTCACGATCCCTGGTTTGTGAATTCGCCGTGGCTCGACCGTTACATTCGCAGTCCCTACGACATATATCTGCCGCTGTCGATTGCCCGGCTGGGAGCCGATGGGCGGATTACGCCGCCGGATGCATTGCATTTGCTTTCGATCGACGACTCCTACGGTCGGATGCCGGATATCGTGCCGCTCGAGGTGAGCGCCGCGCTTTATGACGGCGCCATGACGATGCCGGATGCGGCGGGGCCTCTGCTCTGGGTTTATCCGTTTGATGAATATCATGATCTGGTGTATGCAGGGAAACGCATGGAGGAAGTGTTTGCCGGCGATTATCTGATCCGGAGCGCAATCAACAGTGGATTCCCGCTCAATTCGGTAATATCGGGCGCGAATTTCCGCAAGGCGTATGAGAGCGGAATCACCTTTCCGGAACGGGTGCTGGTCGTTCCGACGATATTCGCGGTTACGCCTGCGGTGCTGGAGGCGGTTCGGGCGCATCTTGCCGCAGGAGGCAAGGTGATTTTTTACGGGCCCGCGCACGGCGGAGAAGTCGAGGAGTTGATCGGCGTGCGTCCGGCGAAAGCGCTGGAAGGCGAGGGAACCGTCACCGGTGCGGAGAATTTCTGCTCTGTTACGCGAGTGAAACATCTGAGCACCTACAGCGGCGGATCGCTTGACCGGATCGCCGCCATGGATGATCCGACCGTCCGGGTGATCGCCGAGTACCGGTTCGGACAGGAACGTCGCCCGGCGGCGCTGGTGCGCGAAATGCCGGAATGGAACGGCGGAAAACTCCTCTGGATTCGCGGCACCAACTCGATGAGTTTCCGACCGAATGCGCCGTACCCGGACTGGTTTTCGGAGTCGGAATACTGTCATTGCGAAAAATTCTTCCGTTATTTTCTTCCAGAGGTCGGTTACGAAATCAATTTCCACAAGGCGTCATTTGCCTCGCCGGACAGCTGCATGACGCTGCGTTATCATGCGAATGCGCTTTATCTGGTTGGTTACGCGAAAGATACTACCGGTGACGTTTCGCTGCGCTTCCCGGATGGCGCTCCGGTTTTCTGTCGAAGTGATGCGCGTATCCGGAACAATCGCGCCATCTATCATCTGGAACGTTCCACCAATTACGAAGGGCGGATTTTCGTCAATGGAGACGATTCGATCGTCTGCTGCCGCGACATGCCGCAGGCGTATGCGGGGGTGCATCGGGTGATTGAACTTTCCGGATTGAAGAATGCGGAAGTCGTTTTCCGTCCGGAGGAGACCGAAGGTGTGAGTTTTAATTTCACCAGTTGCGAACGTTCGCTCTGGAGTCCGGCGGATTATGCGTTCGAACGGACGCATGACGCGATCGGCGAGAAATTCATCATTCACAATGTGACAGGAGTTCTGCGGATCGCCTGGGGTGTGCGGCACGAATATTGTTGAAAAGCGATGCATCCGGGGATATATTAATGGAATTATAAAACCGGAAAGGAATATGTCCCCTTGTTGTCGCCTCTGATCGTTGAACCGTTGCTGAAGTGGTATGCCTCCTGCGCACGGGTTCTGCCGTGGCGTGAGAATCGCGATCCCTACCGGATCTGGATTTCCGAAATCATGCTGCAGCAGACCCGGGTGGAAGCGGTGGTGGCACATTATGAGAGATTCATGGCGGAACTCCCTGATGTGCGTGCGCTTGCATCGGTTTCCGAGGAGCGGTTGCTCAAATTGTGGGAAGGCCTGGGATATTATTCGCGGGCGCGCAATTTGAAACGCGCGGCGGCAATGATTCTGGAGCGTTACGGCGGGAATTTTCCCGAAGAAGCGGAAACGCTGGCCGAACTGCCCGGCATCGGGCCGTACACCGCAGGAGCGATTGCGTCGATCGCCTTTGAACAACCGGAGCCCGCGGTCGACGGCAATGTTCTGCGTGTCTTCGCCCGGTTGACGGCGGATTCCGAACCGGTGAATTCGCCGCGTTTTCGCGACCGGGTGGCAGCGGAACTGCGCCGACTCTATCCGAAGCGTCGGTGCGGAGCGTTCACGCAGGCGTTGATGGAGCTTGGCGCAATGGTCTGTCTTCCAAATGGAGCGCCGTTGTGTGAACGTTGTCCACTTGCGGAATTCTGTGTCGGTTACCGGCAGAATCGCGCGATGGATTTCCCCGTCCGTCCGACTCCGAAACCGCGCCGGGTGGAACAACGGACGATCCTGCTCTGGTGCGTCGGCGACCGCGTCGGTGTGCGTCGGCGTCCGCCACGGGGGCTGCTGGGCGGAATGTGGGAATTTCCGGGAGTGAGCGGAGCGTGTTCCGTACCGGACGTGATGAAGGAATTTGCCGCGTACCGGATCGACGGGATCGTGCCGTGTCCGTCGGCAAGGCATGTGTTTACGCATGTCGAATGGCAGATGACGGGATTTCTGCTGATCGCCCGGGAGACACCGAGGGAGTTGAAAATGGTGAACGAGGAAGAATTGACGCAGATCATTTCGCTGCCGACGGCGTTCCGGTCGTTTGCGGCATTCTGGAAGGAGCATCAAAGGAATGTGGATTGAATTAACGCTGCTGGTGATTGCCGGAATATTCATTTTTCTGTATAATTCGCTGGCGATGAAACGAAACGAGTTGCGAAAGCTGCAATTTCACATGCGGGTGCTCCTGAGGCATCGCAATCAACTTGCCGGCGGGGCGGCGATTCCGGAGGATATTGCGCTTGCGGAACTTCTGGCGCGCGACGCGGCGTTGTCCGCTCCGGAACATGACGCCGAACTCTTTCAGCGTGATGGAGAGTTGCTCGAAACGCTGCGAACACATTACAATGATACGGTCACGCGATGCAATCCGGCCTTTCGGAGCGGTTTTGCTCGATTTTTCCGTTTTCAGGAGTGGCCGTTGCTTTGACTTTCCTCTGCCGGCGGTCGCGAAATGCGCCCGGAGGAATCCCGCGGCGCTTGCGGAAAACCCGTGAAAAATAAAATTGATCGCTGAATCCAACCGCAAATGCGGTTTCGCTCACACTCGCCTCCGGATGCGTCTGCCAATATTGTTCGGCGAGATCCAGGCGGCGTTCGATCAGCAGCTCCTTGAAGCTGGTCTGATAATTGCGGCGCAGAAACTGGGAAATGGTCGAGACGCTGCGGCCGAGTTTGCGTGCCATTTCCGGCAGCCGGATGTCTTCGGTGCAATGCTGTTCCAGATAACGGTCGATTTCATTGCGCAGATGGCCGCCGCGCAGAACCGCAAGTTCGCGCACGACGATGTAGTCGAGCAGCATTCGGAACAATCCAAGGATGTTTTCCAATTTTTCTCCGGAGAACTTCGGCACGCTTTCGAATGCCCGGAGCAGTAATTGCCGCTGTGCCGGCGTGCAGCGCATCAGAATTTGTTCCGACGGCGCATCTCCGGTACGGAATTGCCCGATCATCAGGAATCCCACCAGCTGGTCATGCACGAAAATGGGGGCGATCGCCTCCCGCAGTCCGGCGTGACAGCAGTAATCGATCGTGTCATGTTTTCGAACCGCTTCGCGGCGTTTGTCGGTATCCATCGAGAGGCAGGAGTTCAACGTGCCGAGTTCCTTCTGAACAATCCGACAAAAATCGCAGTTGCGCATCTGCCGTCCGCGCCGCAGCTGGCGGCCGTCTGCGGAGAAGAAGGTGACGCGGATGTCCAGCAGCGCGGCAAAATTATCCAGCAGCGCCTGTACCTCCTCACTCAGAAAAAGTTCAAATGGCAGAGACATGGTTAAATCTCATTTCAATTGCATCAACTTTTTGAACAATATAACGTACTTTTGTCAAAAAGTCCATGCCGGATGCGTGATTTTCCATTTAAAATTCGGATTTTCGTGATTATATTGAAATATGTACGAAAGAGCACTCAAAAAGATCGACATGGAGAATACGCGATGAATTACGATTTGCGGGAAGTGAGCAGCCATTTTCAACTTTACGGGACGTATGTGCTGGGAATACCATTCGGCACCGGACATATCAACGACACGTTCGCCCTGACGTTCGATCAGGGAGGAACTTATGTACGTTACATCCTCCAGCGGTTGAACACCTCGGTATTCCGCAAGCCGGAACTTCTGATGGACAACTTCGTCCGGGTCACCGCCCACATCGGTGGGAAAATCGCCGCCGAGCGGTTGCACAATCCTGCCTGCCGCAAACGCACGCTCGAACTCGTCCGCACCCGGAAGGAGGCGCTGCCGTATTACCGCGATGAAACCGGCGGATTCTGGCGTTGTTATGTTTTCGTGGAAAATGCCCGGACGTTCGACATTCTCGAAACCCCGGAACAGGCGTTTCAGGCGGCGCGCGCCTTCGGAAATTTCCAGTGTGAATTAGCCGATCTGCCGGGACGGCTGGAGGAAACGATTCCCGATTTTCACAACACGGTCGCGCGCCTGAATGCGCTTGAAGCGGCCGCCGCGGCCGATCCGCTCAACCGGCTGTCGGAAGTCGGTCCGGAACTCGATTTCATCCGCGCCCGGGCCGACGAATGCGGCAAGCTCCTCGATCTGCAGGCCGCCGGCGAAGTGATCGAACGCACCACCCACAATGACACCAAACTGAACAACGTCCTGATCGACGATCTCACCGGCGACGGCTGCTGCGTCATCGATCTGGATACGACCATGCCGGGACTGCCGCATTACGACTTCGGCGACATGGTGCGTACCGGAACGAGTCCGGCGCCGGAGGATGAACGCGATCTGAGTCGCGTCACGATGCGTTTCCCGATGTATGAAGCGCTGCTGCGCGGCTATCTTGCCGGAGCCGGCGCATTCCTGAATCCGGTTGAAAAATCGCTTCTGCCGTTTGCGGGAAAACTCATTACGCTTGAAATCGGCATCCGTTTCCTGACCGATTATCTGGATGGCGACAAATATTTCAAGGTTCACCGTCCCGGTCACAACCTCGACCGCTGCCGCACGCAACTGGCGCTGGTTGCGTCAATTGAATCCCAGTTCGATGCGATGCGTCGTCTGGTTGATTCGCTTTGATGACGGCTGGAAAAATCATCCAGTTGCGTTTTTTCAGCAGAACGGGAGCGTCTCCAGTTGGAACGTCTCCCGTTCCGCTTCCGAATAGAAGACCTTCATCAGAAAGAGGCCGTTGGGCGGCGCGGTTTCCGGCGCCTTCGTCCGGTCGCGCGCCTCGAGGATGCGGCGTACATCTTCCGGTGAAAATTTTCCGGAACCCGCCGCTTCCAGCGTTCCCATCAGACAGCGGATCATCTTGTACAGGAAGCCGTTCCCGACAAAGGTGACGCAGCAGAACGCGCCGAAGGTTTGAACGTCGATCCGGTAAATCGTTCGCACTGCGTCGTCGATCATGTTCCGTTCGACGACGAAACTCGAATAATCGTGCGTTCCGGTCAACATCGCCACCGCCGCCCGGATTTTCTCGACGTCCATGCGGTGAATCGGGCGCCATGCGTAACGGTCGGTGAAGGGGGAGGGGGCGCCGAGGTTCAATACGTAAGTGTACGCCTTGCCCAGCGCGTCGTAACGGGCGTGAAACTCCAGCGGCACTTCACGTACGGAACGCAATTTGATGTCCGGCGGCAGCAGCCGGTTCGAGGCGCGCAGAATTTTTTCCGGCGGAATCTCCGGCCGCACCGGCGTGAGAAAACTTGCCGCAAACCCCTGCGCGTGAACCCCCGCATCGGTTCGGCTGCTGCCGATCAGGTGGATCGGTTGACGGTTGTACAAGCCGGTCAGAATTTCCTGAAGAATCTGCTGCACGGCGATGCAATGCGGCTGAATCTGCCAGCCGCTGTAATTGGTTCCGTCGTAGGCGATCTCAAGCAGATATCGCCGGGACGGTTCGTAGGGGGTCTTTTCAATACTCATAACAACAATTCCGCAATCGAGTCCCAGAACAACATGCCCGAGTCGCTTAATGTAATGCGTTCTTCGGAAAATACAATCCATTCCGGTGGAATTTGTGCGCGGATTCCATCGACCTTCCTCAACCTCTCCTGCCATGCGTCGGCGTGCGGCACCTGCCGCCACAGTTCCGGCGTCCACCCGGCACGGGTGCGAAGATTGACTGCAAAAATTTCGTTGAGTCGCGCCTCCGGCTGGATTTCATCCACTTCCGGCGGAGCTCCCGCCAGGAATGCGGTCAGAGATTCCGGTTCCCGGTAACGTCTTCGACCGTCAAATGATGCCGCCGCCGGACCGAAACCGCGAAGCAGGCCGCCGCGCCAGACGTTGCAATTGTGACGGCACTCCGCTCCCGGACGGGAGTAATTGGAAACTTCATACCGGTTGACGCCGTGCGCGCCGAGCAACTCGCCCGTCAGACGCCACCATTCGGCGCCGTCTTCTTCGCTGATCTGCCAGGTTGCACCGAGCCGGGCGCCTTCTTCGGCGGTCAGGTTGTAACAGGAGATGTGGTCGGCGCCCGAAACCGCCGCACGGAGGAGGTCTGATTCCCAATCGTTCCGGGTCTGACCGGGAATCGCGTAAATGAGGTCGCAGTTCCAATGCGGGAAGTCGGCGGCGCGAACCATTTCAAGTGCATTTTCCAGCGCGCCTTGCGTGCAGTCGCGTTCCAGAGTCTTCCGCAATTCGGCCCGGAAGGATTGAACGCCGACGCTCAGGCGGTTGACGAAGGTGCGGATCAGTGCGATTTTCTCCCGGGTCAGCGTTTCCGGGTTCGCCTCCATGGAAATTTCTGTTGCGTCCCCCGGACGCAATTGGTCGCCCAGAAGTTGAAAAAGCCGTTCAAGTTCCCGGCAGGAAAGGAGCGACGGCGTTCCGCCGCCCAGATAAATGGTTTCCGGCGCTTGAGCTTCATCAAGATCGGTTGCCGCCAGGCGGCGTTCGAGTTCATCCAGAAAGGCTCCAATCTGCAACGGCGTCGGCGCCGGTTCCGAATAAAAGGCGCAATACCCGCATTTATTGCGGCAGAACGGGATGTGAATGTAGTAATTCACTTCGTCGCCGCCAGCGCGGCCAGCGCAAAATGAACCAGATACGCAATTCCGCTCGAAAGCGCCGCATCGGGAAAATCGAATTTCGAATTATGCAGCGCCGGAGAATCTTCTCCGGTTCCAAGCTTGACGTAGACCCCCCGGTAACGTTGCAGATAATAGGCGAAATCCTCCGCTCCCATCGACGATTCCGGCAGTTCAACGCACATCGCGGCGCCGACCGCTTCGCGCATGGCCCGGCGGGCGAGTTCAGTCGCCTCCGGCTCATTGATCGTGACCGGGTAGGAGAGCTGATAATCGATCGAACACTCCACCTGGTGAACATGACATACATTTTCAACCGTTTCACGCAATCCGCGCTCCAGTTGTGCGGCCACCTCCATATCCAGCGCCCGGGCGGTCCCCTCGAATTCCACTTCATCGGGAATTACGTTGGCAAGCTTCCCGCCGGCGATGCGGCAGACGCTCAGCACTGCAGGCTGCAACGGATTGATCCGCCGGGAAACCACGCTCTGCAATTCGGTGATGACCGCCGCCGCCGCCACCACCGGATCGCGCGCCAGATGCGGACGGCTGCTGTGACCGCCGCAACCGTGAATGATGACTTTGAAATGAGCGCACGACCCCATGATCGCTCCGTTTCGCACTCCGAGCACCCCGAGCGGCAATCCCGGCATTCCGTGCAGTGCGGTAACGAAATCCGCCTTCGGATTTTCCAGCGCTCCGGCGGCGACGAGGTCGCGCCCGAGCGCCCGATTCTCTTCGCCGGGCTGCCAGACGAACCGGATCGAACCTGAGAATTGATCGCGCAGACCATTCAGAATTTCCGCCGCCCCCATCACCATCGCGGTGTGGCCGTCGTGTCCGCAGGCGTGCATCATGCCGGGATTTTGCGAGGCGTAGGACAGCGCGGTCTCCTCGTTCACGGCAAGCGCATCGATGTCGGCGCGCAGTGTTACATTCGCCCCCGGTCCGCGTCCGTGAATCAGCGCAACCGTGTCGGTGCCGAGAAACGGTTTTTCCGGTTCGATGCCGATCCGGTTCAGTTCCCGGCGGATCAACGCCATCGTTTCAAATTCCATCCCGGCGATTTCCGGCATGCGGTGAAGCTGATGACGGAATTCGATGATTCCAGGCAATATTCCGGCGATTCTGCGCTTGATATCCATGGTTGATCTTTTATCTTTTTTCGCCGCGGAATGTTTTCATTCAGCGCGCATCATAAACAATGCGCCCGCCGACCACGGTCATGACGACGCGGCACTGCACATTCCAGCCGTCGAACGGCGTGTTGCGCGAGTTGGATTTGAACTTCTTCTTGTCGATCACATAGTGTGCATCCGGATCGAAAATCGTCAAATCGGCCACCCGCCCCGGTGCGAGCGAGTAATTTTCGAATCCGAGAATTTCCGCCGGGCCGGCGGTGAATTTCGCCACCAGTTCCGGCAGCGTGACGACTCCTTTGGCCACCAGTTCCGTGTAGGTCAGCGGCAACGCGGTCTCCAAACCGATGATCCCGAACGGCGCATCGTCGAATTCAACCAGTTTGGCCGTACTTGTGTGCGGCGCGTGATCCGTGGCGATCGCCGTGATCGTACCGTCGGCGACTCCCGCAATCAATGCGAGCCGATCCTCTTCGGAGCGCAACGGCGGGTTCATCTTGTAATTGGTGTCGTATTTCTTGATGCATTCGTCGGTCAGCGTCAGATGGTGCGGTGTCGCTTCTCCGGTGACGGGAATGCCTTTGGCCCGGGCGTTGCGCAACAATTCGACGCTCTCCTTGACGCTGACGTGCTGCATGTGAATTTTCCAGCCGATATTGCGCGCAAGGATGATGTTGCGCGCGACCATCAACTCCTCGGCCGCTCCGGAGATTCCGTTCATGCCGAGCAGTACGGACCATTTCCCTTCGTGCATGACGCCGCCTGCCGCCAGCGCCTTGTCCTCGCAGTGATCGAGAATCGGCAACCCGAAGGATTTCGCGTATTCGACCACATGGCGCATCAACGCGTGATCCTGAATGCAGCGTCCGTCATCGCTCAACGCGACCACGCCCGCCGCCTTGAGCGAACCAATCCCGGCCATCTCTTCCCCGGCGTAACCCTTGGTCATGCAGCCGCAGGGGAGCACGTGAACAACCCCTTTCTGCGCGGCGGTCTGCCGGAGAAATTCGATGGCGCCCGCGGTGTCCGCCGGCGGATTGGTGTTCGGCATCGCCACCACCGAGGTGAATCCGCCCGCCGCGGCGGCCGCGGTGCCGCTGGCGATGGTTTCAGCCATATTGTTGCCCGGCTGACGCAGATGCACGTGCAGATCGATGAAGCCCGGCGTCAGAGTTTTTCCGTCGAGATCGATGATCTGCGGATTTTTCAATGCGGCAGGTTCAGCGATTCTGCCGTCGGCAACGCCGATGTCGCCTCTGGTGTCGATGTTCCGGAGCGGATCGATGACCCGCGCGTTTTTGAAAATATATTCTTTCATTTTTTCACACATCCCGCTACAAGGAAGAGAACCGCCATGCGGACGGCCAATCCGTTGGTTACCTGTTCAAGAATGACCGAATTCGGCCCGTCGGCCACTTCGCTGGTCAACTCCACATCCCGGTTGATCGGACCGGGATGCATGATCAGCGCATCCGGTTTCATCCATTTGAGCGTCTCCCGGTTGATGCCGAAAAATTTCGCGTATTCACCCGTGCTCGGGAAAAATCCCGCCGCCTGACGTTCATGCTGGATGCGGAGCAAATTCACCACGTCGGCGTCGGCAATTGCTTCGCGCAGATTGTGACAGACACGGACGCCGATCTCCTCAAATTCCCGCGGCACGAGCGTCGCCGGTCCGGCGAGCGTGACGTTGGCGCCGAGCTTCAGCAATCCCCAGATGTTGCTCCGGGCGACGCGGCTGTGGAGAATGTCGCCGACGATCGCCACATTCAAACCTTTCACACAGCCTTTTTTCTCACGGATGGTGAAGATGTCCAGCAGCGCCTGCGTCGGATGGCTGTGCGCGCCGTCGCCGGCATTGACCACGCCGCAGGAAAGATGTTTGGCGATGAACGCCTGCGCGCCCGGCGCGGAGTGGCGCATGACCACGAGATCGACCTGGAGCGCCTCGATGTTGCGAACCGTATCGAGCAAAGTTTCCCCCTTGCGGAGACTGCTGACCGCCGCCTGCATGTTGACGATGTCGGCGCTGAGACGCTGTTCGGCAAGTTCGAAGGAGACGCGGGTTCGCGTGCTCGGTTCGACGAAGAAGTTGACGACGGTTTTCCCGCGCAGGGCGGGAACCTTTTTGACCTTCCGTTCGGAAACTTTCTTGAACTCTTCCGCGGTGTCGAGGAGGAAGACGATCTCTTCCGCGGTGAGATCATAGAGACTGAGCAAATCTTTTCTTTTCCATTCCATAATTTACCAACTCTGTTGTTGAGAGAAGAAATTTGATTACCTTTTCCACTCCATTTCGAAGACGCCGGTCTCCTCCGGGTCTTCATTGAAATGAACCACCACCTTGTGGTTCTCCGGGATGGAAAAGAGGGAGAAGCCCACGTAATCGGCCCGGATCGGATATTCCGGACAGCCCCGGTCGGCCAGCACCGCCAGCCGGATCAGGCGCGGTCGACCGTAATCGGTCACCGCGTCGAGCGCGGCGCGGATGGTGCGCCCGGACGAGAGCACGTCATCGACGAGAATGATGTTCGCCTCGGAAATGTCAAAAGGAATCACGGTTTCCCGGATCAGCGGAAGCGCGCTGCGCTTGCCGAAATCATCCCGATAGAGTGAAATGTCAAGACGGGCGAGATCCGGTCTGCGGCCGGTGCGTTTCTCCAGCGCCTCGGCCAGCCGTTCGGAAAGCGGGACCCCCTGCATGTATAATCCGACCAATGCGAGATTGCCGTCCGGGAATTCCGCCTGGATGGCGCCGGCCATGCGGTCGACGGCATCCTCCATTTCGGTGGGGGAATACAACAGTTTCTTCAAGGTCATAAGCGCTCCGCTCCGTAATGTGTGGTCATTTGCAGTGTACCGCACAGAATATAACCCGAAAAATTGATTTTCTCAAATTCCGGAATGCAAAAAAAACTTTTTTCCATCGATAAATTTATTCAAAAACTCCTGAGCCATTCCGCCGCACCGGAAAGAATCATCTGCACCGCGACCGCGGCGACGATCAATCCGGTAATTCGAATCAGCGGCCCGGTCAGATGCAGGTATTGCAGCAGACGGTTGATCGGCAAGGAAAAAAGCATGAACGCAAAATTGACCGCCAGCGCGATCGTCAGCGCCAGCAGACATGCCGAGCTGCCGTATTCGGACGAGAAGGAGATCGCAATGGTAATGGTTCCCGGACCGGCAATCAACGGCGCCGCCAGAGGAACGATGGACAACGTAGTGAAATCCTCACGCATGTCGTGTTCCCGCTTTTGATAGAAGCGTCCTTCATTCACGGCGGTCCAGCCGATCAGGAACAACACCAGCCCCCCGGTGATCTTCAATGAATAAATGTCGACGCGAAAAATTTCCGACAGGATGAATTTTCCCGCCAGGGTGAACACCACCAGCATTCCCCATGCCGCAAGAGAGGATTTCCAGGCGAGGGTGAAGACTTGTCTGTTTTTCAGCGGTGGATCGTAGGTGGCGAGAAACAGCACTTTGCTGGCCGGATTCAGGAGCGCGAGGAAATAAAACGCGTTTTCCAGAATTTTCAGATGGTCCATTTTTTGAATTCCATCCATATTGCAGGGATTTTCCGAATTTGTTTTATTATATCACGCTCTGAACGAAAAGGGAAATATGATTCGGAAGATTTTCCGAATAAAATGTGAAATTCTTTTTGACGACGCGCTGCTTCGCGAGACGTCGACCGCGCAACGGAAGGGGAGGGAGAGGCTTGTTCAACCGGAAAATTCCGGAAAATAAGCCATATTTATCAAGATTCATTGGAAAATATTTTTTTTCATGGTGCGAATTCGAAAAAATGCGTTATATTATAAGAGAGAAGATGTGTTTTATTATTGGTTTCGATACGATAACAGACTGATGTGTGATTATGCGCAAGATCATGTTGAGCGGTAAAATTCATACCGCCAGATTGACTGCCTGCATGTTGGATTATGAGGGCAGTTTGGAAATCGATCCCGAACTTCTCGCAGAAGCCGGGATTCTGCCTTATGAGAAGATTCTGGTCGTCAACCGGAATAACGGAGAACGCCTTGAAACGTATGCGATCCCCGGGGTGCCCGGGAAACGCACCTTCTGTCTTAACGGTCCCGCTGCTCATCGCGGCAAGGTCGGCGACGTGGTGACGATCATGGCATTTTCGATCTGTACGGAAGAGGAGGCCAGGCGAATTCAGCCCCGGGTGATCATTCTCAATGAAAAAAATGAAATCGCTCTGCGGAAGGGGGGCGGATTCCGGCAGGATGAGGAGAGCGCCGAGTGAGAGAAATCCCCCGTTCAGCGCGTATTTCCGGACAGGTGGTGACGGAATATGTCATCATGCTCGCGCTGGCGGTGATTCTGGCTATGGTGCTCGCCGCGCTTTTCAACGGTTTTTCCAATAACGGGGAGCGGCTTTTGACGTTGGTCGGTTACGATATTCCATAACAAGAGAGCAAGGGAGGATTGGAAACATGGGAAAATGGATCCGGAGCGGAAAGTTTCGTCGTCGTCAGCGCGGGCAGGCGTTTGTTGAATATGTGATTCTGGTCGTCGTGGTTGCGCTGGCTGCGCTTTTCGTGCTGGCGAGCTTCAGCGACCGGCTGCGCGACATGATTACCGGCGTAACCGTTACGCTCGGAGGCCAGCCCGCAGATTCGGCGGATAAAAGCAGCATCGACATCGTTCAGGAACTGGATCAGACCGGTATCGACGAGTAGATAGAGCAATTTTACAAAACTCCATTTCCCCCCGCGTCGGCTCGACCGAACACATGAGAAGACGCGGAAATTTCATGTTCATACAGAAAGAGGAAACGCATTCTTCAAAGTATCGCAAGAATGCGTTTCCCCTTTCATTCGGGAGAATAGCGACAGTTCAATTGTTGCCGAACAAACCGTTATTCGACTGATTCTGCAATTGGAACTGCTGCAGTTGCTGCATGTCCGTCACCTTCATCCAGGAACCGGATGTCACCTGCGGCTGATTGGCGCCGACGATCGAAAGTTGAAGCACCCAGACTTCACCGGTCGTCGTATCCAGCCGGAAAATCGCCTTCTGCGTGAAGCCGCCTTCGGCTGTCACCTCCTGCTGCAAAGTGGAAACATTCACTTCGCCCTGCACGAGCGCGTAACGGGCGGGAACAAATATCTGAGTTCCGCCGCTGCTGCTGTCCGCCCGAACAGGAATCGCACTGCCGATTCCGAAGGCGATCGCGCCTGCCGCCGCTGCGGCCAGAGCCGCAATTTGAATTTTGTTCATGACACACATCCTCCTCTCGTTAAGAATTTTGCGGCACGCCGGCATGGCGCGCCGCGTTATCCCGTTTCCCGGGAAGAAAACCGCACTCCGTCAGAAATCAGATTCCGGCGGGGGAGTCCTCTATGGCGAAAATCGTACAGAATCCACTGATTTCAAAAACATTGCGCACTCCCGGGCGCAATGAACAAAGGGTAAGTTTCGTGCCGCACTCCCGGGCGCGTTTCGCCAGCATCAGAAATACACGCAATCCGGCGCTGCTGATGAACTCCAGATCCTTCAAATCCACCAGCCAGTTTCCGCCGGAGGCGGACAGACGCGGCAGAAGCTGCGATTCCGCCGCGGGCGAAGTTTCCGCATCGAGCCTGCCCTGCAAATGAACAATGGTCATTTTGTCTTTCATCTCAAAGCCGATTTCCATATCTTCAATCTCCCGCAACTCCTCCGCCGATTTGAATCTGCAGAATGTTGCGACCGTTTTCCCGCCGGTAAGTCATCTCCTCACTCATCTGTCGAGCCAGATGAATTCCGAGCCCGCCGATTGGGCGTTGTTCCAACGGCTCTGCACTGTTGCTGCCCGGGCAATGGTGACGCATCGGATCAAACGGGTGACCGTCATCGCTCAATTCCACGGTGATTTTCATGTCGCCCCAGCGGATTACGACCTCAATTTCATGCACTTTCGAGTCGTCATAACCGTATTTGATGATGTTGGAAATCATCTCTTCCAGAACCAGCCCCAATCGATATGCCTGCCGTTCATTCAGCCGCGCGTAACCGGGAAGACCGCGGAGTTCTTCCAGAAAACGGCTCAAGGCGGAGAAATCGTTTTGAACACGGTATCTCAGGATTTGTTCCATGACTTCCGACAAAGAAATTCCGGCGCGGCTTCATCTTGATGCTTCGCGCCGGAATCGATTTTCATTATTCGCCTCGTTTCGCCCGTTTTTCCGCCCGTTTCTCCTTCAGCGTCTTCGTCGGCTGCTTCTTGGTTTCCTTTTTGGCATCCATTCCTTTGCTCATGAGACTGTCCTCCTTTCAAGCTTGGTTTAACGCCTGGTCGAAGTCGGCCTTGAGGTCTTCTATATTCTCAATTCCGACGGATAAGCGGATCATATCCGGTGAAACTCCGGCCGCAACCAGTTCCTCGTCTGTCAGCTGCCGATGCGTCATGCTTGCCGGGTGCAGCACGCCGGTACGCACATCGGCCACATGAACAACGATCGCCGCAAGTTTCAAGGCGTTCATGACCTTTTCGCCGGCGGCTTTCCCGCCCTTCACTCCGAAACAGAGCACGCCCGATGCGCCGCGCGGCAGATATTTGCACGCCATCTCGTATTCCGGACTCGATTTCAACCCGGGATAATTCACCCAGCTCACCTTGGGATGTTTCTCCAGAAATTCCGCCAACGCCAATGCATTCGAACTGTGCCGTTCCATCCGCAGCGCCAGCGTCTCCAGTCCGACGTTGCTCAGGAAGGCGTTGAACGGCGACTGCCCGATGCCGAGATCGCGGATGTACTGCACCCGCAATTTCACCGAATACGGCGCCGTCGGGAAATTTTTCGTGTAAATCAAACCGTGATACGCCGGATCCGGTTCGGTAAACTCCGGGAATTTTCCGTTCGTCCAGTCGAACGATCCCTTTTCAATGATGATTCCGCCGATGGCCAGCGCGTGTCCATCGGTGTATTTTGACGTCGAATGCACTACGATGTCGGCTCCGTACTCGAACGGACGACACAGATACGCGGTCGGAAACGTGTTGTCCACGATCAGCGGTACGCCCGCCCGATGCGCCGCAGAGGCGAAACGTTCCACATCGAGAACAACCAGCGCCGGATTGGCCAGCATCTCCGCAAAAACGGCCTTGGTTTCAGGGCGGATCGCCCGGAGGATTTCCGCCTCGTCGGCCCGAGGAGAAACGAACGTTACGGAAATCCCCATTTTCTTCAGCGTGTTGGTCATGAGCGAAACCGTTCCGCCGTAGAGACTTGACGCCGCAACCACGTGATCGCCGGCGGAAGCGATGTTCAAAATCGAAAAGGCGCTCGCCGACTGTCCCGCACTCAGCGCACATGCCGCGACTCCTCCTTCCAGCGCGGCCATCTTCTTCTCGAACCAGTCCACGGTCGGATTGGCCAGACGGGTATAGAAAAATCCCTCCCGCTTCAAATCGAAGAGATCGGCCACACTCTGGGCGTCATCATATTTATAGGTCGTGCTCTGCACAATCGGCATGACACGCGGTTCGCCGTTGCCGGGTTCGTATCCGGCCTGAACGGCCTTGGTTTCAAATTTCCAGTTCTGATCCATGATTCCTTGTCCTCCTCCATATCACGTATGGTAGTTCACAGGGAATATAGTACCGGAAGATTTCTTTTGCAAGCCGGAAATCTTCCGGTACGCGGGATTCACTTGTGGATTTTGCAATCCTTGATCAGATTTACGGCAATTTTCGTGGATTTCCGTCGGATTTCCATGCCGTCCACCCAGTTGACCGCTTCGCAGAGATTCTGGATTTCGCGCGGCAGCGACGGAAGTTTCTTCCACAATGCGGCAATCTCGGCGTCAAACGTCTCCGGATGATGGGCGATGCGGTGCGCGGTGTGGCCCAGCTGCTGTCCGAGCCGTTCATTGTATTTCGTTACGTCACACCCGCCGAGCGAATTGTGCAGGATCGCAACCCGCTCCAGCCGGTTGAACACCCCCTTCAGCCCTGCGGCCGGGAGCGATTCATCTTCCACTCCGGCATATTCCACGCGGCACTCCACGCCTTTTTCCAGATCGATCACGCCCGCCCGGATGACCGGCCCCATGCTCGTCGCGTCGTAACGCCACGCGGGCATGGTGTCGTCGTCGTCAAACCGATAACAGAATTTGACCTCCCGGCCATTGATCGTCACCCGGGATGGCGGAACCGTGCCGGGCAACCGGAATTCCGCCTTCCGCCGCGTAAGGAAGCCGGGGAAGGTGCCGTCGGCATGACGGATTTCAAGTATTCGTGCGGAACCCTCCCGACGCTGAGCCATCCGGATCCGGGCGAATTTTCCGTCGATGTAGTCGATCGTTTCGCCGTCATCCTCGTAAAGATCGTAGGAGCCGGAACCGCCGGGATAGGCGGTCATGGTAAGAGAACTGTAGCTTTTCTCATTGAGTCGGGTGCAGACCTGCTGACCGGGAATGACTGCGCCGGGACGAACGAAAAGCGGCACTTCATCAAGCATATATTTGCGCCGGAGAATTTTGCCGCCTTCAACAAATTCGCCGCGCACCGTGTCATACCATTTCCCCTGCGGCAGATAGAAACGCATCGCGGCAAGTTCGCTCTCCGGATCGACCGGCACGTGAACCGGAACGACGATCATTTCCGAACCGAAGAAGTAGGCCTGCTTCTCCTTGTAACATTGCGGATCTTCCGGATATTCGTAATAAAGCGGGTGACAGAGGCTTACGCCGGTTTCATAGGCACGGCGGTTTTCGCTGTAGATGTAGGGCACCAGCGCGTAACGGTCACGGACGACCCGGGTCATCAACGTGCTGAAGGGTTCCGGATAGGCCCAGAAACGGCGTTCGGCGTTGGCGTTCTTGGTCGTATGGGTGCGCATGATCGGCGAATACATGCCGAACTGAAGCCAGCGCAGATAAAGCTCCGGGGCGATGTTTCCCGGCATGTGTCCGCCGAGGTCGTGACTCCAGTAACCGTAGAGCACGTTGGCCGCCGTGGCGGTGAATTCCGGCTGATAGGTCAAAGATTCCCAGGTGGACAGCGTGTCGCCGGAAAATCCAATGACGTACCGTCCCGCGCCGACGCCGCCGAACCGGCTGAAGATCAGCGGCCGTTTCCGGTCAGGCCGCCGCTGCATGTCCTCCCAGTGGAGATGGTTGATCCACGGCAGCGTGTCGAGTCCGGGAATCGCGGTGGATTCGCCCTGCTGCCAGTCCATCCACCAGAAATCGACGCCGCGTTTTTCCTCCGGATGGTGGAGTATCTCAAAGTAATACTTCATGTATTTGGGATCGGTGATGTCGAATGGAACCCGGTCGACTTTCTTCGGATCCAGCCCCATCGCCTTGGCCATGGCTTCGAATTGCGCCTCATGTTTCCCGACGCCCTGAGCGGGATGAAGGTTGAGCGTAACTTTGCAGCCGCGGCGGTGAAGATTCGCCAGAAATTCCGACGGATCAGGGAAATAGCGCCAGTCCCAGGTGTAACCGGTCCAGCCTTCCAGGTGCCAGTCCATATCGACGACCATCACGTCGATCGGCGTGCCGGAACGGTCGAATCCGTCGATCAGCGCTTCGATCTCCTGATCGCTGTAGGCCCAGTAGCGGCTGTACCAGTATCCGAGCGCGAAACGCGGCGGAATCGGCTGGCTGCCGAAAACTTCGGCGGCGTCGTGGAGAGCCGCTTTGTAATCGTGACCGTAGGCGAGAAGGTAATAATCCTGCCGTTCGATCTGCGTGCGCGGGGCAACCCATTTGCGGCCGTCGGGACGCTGTTCAAGGACGATGTTGGAACTGTCGTCGATGAGGCTCCAGCCGTCGCGGGAAAGAAACCCTTTGCAAAGTTTGATGCGGGTGCGGTTTTCCATGGGGTTTTCCCAGTTGGAAATGTGATATTTCCCGTCATAGCCGTCGAGGGTGCGACAGGTGCCGAGCAAATTTCCGGTGGGAGCGTCTCCGGGATGCCAGACGACTTTTTCGCCGTTCATTTCGAACTCCGCCCGGAGGTTGCCGCGGTGAAATTTACGCCCGTCGGGGCGGTATTCGATTTTGAGCGCTCCGGAATCGAGCAGGATGCCGTTTGCGTCCTGCTGTACGGAAAACTTAACTTCCCCAAGATTGCGATTGAGCACGGCGAGCGTTTCACGATCTTCGAAGACGCCGTCGGCGCTCCATTCCAGACGAACCAGGCGCGGGGTCAGGAACGTGAAGCGCGCGTTGTCCTTGACGAAGACATTGCCGGGAGCGGCCGGGGCGGTTTTGAATTGCAGTTGTTCGAGCATCATATCGGAGAACTCCTTGCATTGATTTAGTCCGATGGAACGGATTTTGTTGTTGCCGACGATTCTTCTCACTGATAATGTACCCGGCCAGAAGCGGTTTGCAATCTGTTTTTTGAAAAATTTTTTACGATTCACCATGACAAATCTACGATTTTCCTGAATCAGAAAAAATCCTCCCTGCCGCTTGAAATAACTTGTACGAGGATTATTTTACGAAATAATTTGAAACAATGGATCGAAAGAGCGATATTCAAAAAAAACGCAGGATTCAATATGATGAACAACTTGAATTCCCGCCGCCTGTGCTATCCCGGCGGCGTCCGGGACGATAAAACGCGCTTTTATGTTCCGCCGGTGCGGGTGGTTCGGCAAAGTGACGGCGTAACAGGCGCAGACGTTCTGCTCAGGAAAGTGAATATTCAAAGCTACTGCCATTTCGCTCCTCCCGGATGCGTGATCCCGCCGGGCGGCGAATTGATCCTCGACTTCGGCGTCGAACTGCACGGACTTCTGACTCTCAATACGGGAACAATGGAGAGCCGCCCATCCCGGATGAGGATCACTCTGGGGGAATCGGTTTCCGAAACACTCGGCACACCGACTCCGGATCATGCGGTTCATCAGCTGAAAGATTTTCCCATTCCGATGCTCGGGCAGGTGAATTTCGGTTATTCGGCGTTTCGCTTCGTCCGGCTGGAGGTGCCGCACGATGCGCCGAACACGGTGGAGTTGAGCGGCGTTTGCGTGACCGCGGTTTTTCATGACTGGGAGTACGCGGGCTGGTTCGAATCCGATGACGAACGGCTCAACCGCATCTGGAAGACCGGCGCATACACGGCGCATTTGAACTGCCAGGATTACATTTACGACGGTGTGAAACGCGACCGGCTGGTCTGGCAGGGCGATCTGTATCCGGAAATCCGCACGTTGCTTGCGGTATTTCAGGAGAGTTCGCTGATCGAAAAAAGTCTGGATTTCGTCCGCGACCGGACGCCCGAGGGGGGCTGGATGAACGGGATCTCCAGTTATTCATGCTGGTGGGTAATCAGCCACTGGGAACTCTACCGGCATCGCGGCAGCCGCGATTATCTGGAAGCGCAGCACGAACCGTTGCGCCGGCTGCTTCTTCAGCTGCTCGGTTACGTGAATCGTGAAACCGGGGCGGAGGAGTTGGGCGAAGTCCGGTTCCTGGACTGGTCGACCAACCACGACGAGAAAATCAAACACGCCGGACTGCAGGGGCTTCTGGCCTGGACGCTCGAATACGGTGCGCTTCTGATGGAGGAGCTTGAAGAAGCGGATATCGCCGCGCGCTGTCGGAAGGCGCTGCCGCTTCTGCGCGCTTGTGCCCCGGACTGCCGGGGAAATAAGATCGCCGCTGCAATGCAGATCCTGGGCGGCGTCGGGGATGGTTCAAAACTTGATCGGGAGATTCTGCGCCGGAACCCGGACCGCAACATCAGCACGTTTTACGGATATTTCGTTCTGCTGGCGAAGGCGAAAGCGGGGGATATTGCCGGCGCGCTGGAGGTCATCCGCAATTACTGGGGCGCGATGCTGGATTTCGGCGCCACCACCTTCTGGGAGGATTTCGATCTCGACTGGACGGAAAATGCGTTCGGCATCGATCAGCTTCCCGTCCCGGGGAAACGCGACATCCATGCGGATTTCGGCAAATACTGCTACTGTGGATTGCGTCACAGTCTCTGTCACGGCTGGGCGGGGGGACCGACGGCGTTCCTGACCGAACACGTGCTTGGAATTCAACCACTTGCACCTGGATTCCGGGAGGTGCGGATTCAACCTGCGCTCTGCGGTCTCAAAAAACTGGACGGTGCAATTCCAACTCCATATGGGCCAATTGAGGTTTCGTTCCGCGCGGAACATGACGGGAACGTCAGGCGGAGCGTAAAACTCCCGGAAGGCGTCCGGGAGGAACACGCTTAGATCGGGGAGGGCGCACCGCTGAAAAAAGGGAAAAGGGAGGACAGGGAAACTTCCCTCCCCCCCCCGCCCGCCGCCGGCGGAATTCGCAGAGGGGGAGGCGGAATTCGTAAGGGGGGGAGAAGGACGGAATCACTCGAAGAAATCCAGCAATGAACCGCCGTGCTCCTCCAGCAGCAGCCCGAGGGCGATCGGAGCGTTGGTCCAGCCGGAATAAATGCTGCCGGAGCCGCCTTCGTAACAATCTCCGCCCCCCCAGCGACCGGCATTCAAATCGTACATGCCGCGCCAGCAGCCGTTGAAGAAGGGATCGCTGCTTTGATCCTGAATTTTGACGAGGAGTTCCGCAAAACCGGCCGCGGCATTGCGGTAACGAGCCGCTCCGGTGACGGCCGCCGCCATCTGGAATGCAAGAAAAGCCCAGTTGACCGTGTAAATCGTATCGACCAGATGTTTTCCGATGGGAGCTTCGTAATGTTCGGCGGGGAGGTTGCCGGATTCCGGATCAATTTTTTCAAGCATCAATCCCGCGGCATGATGCAGCAGAGCTTCATCGTCGGCGTGATGAAAAACGCGACAAGCCGCCGCGGCGCCGAACACGGCGTATGCGGCTTCGCTGACGGTGAAGTTCGCAAGATTTTCAGCAAGATAAGCGTGATAACGGCGGATTTCCGCCTCGTAAGCCGGGTTTGGATTCTCCTGGAACGCGCGAGCCAGCGCCATCACAGCGAGCGATCCCCAATGGGGCAGGTCAAGCCGCCCGCACCATTTCCCTTCCGGATCGCGCCAGGTGCCTTTTTCTTCGGGATTTTCAGCGCCGAAAGTGCGATGCATCGCAGGAGTCATGCTCTCGGCCAGCAGCACGGCCCAGTGTTTCAAATCATACCGTAATTCCAGTTCCGGGAAAGCGCGCGCAATCGCCAGCGGAATGAAAATGCACCAGGCGTTGTCGTCGAAATAAACCATCGATTCCCATTTGATGTGTGACCAGTTCCATCCGGCGCGGGGGAAACGTTCGTCGTAACGGTTGAGCAGTCCGCTGCGGAAGTAAAGGTAGTCAAGAATGTTTTTCCCGGTTTCGCCGTCTCCTGCGGCGAGAAACAGCAGCGCCGTTTCGAAATTGCAATCCGCGCGTCGCTGTTCCAACACCAGACCGGAAGGATGCGTCGTCCACGCCGGAAACGAGATTTTCATTTTCTCCAGCGCCGGTCCCTCGGCGACGCTCAATCGTTCCGCCACCCCCCAGCTTCCGTCGGCGGGCTGCATGATTCCGGAACGGCGGAACCAGGTCAGATTCTTTTCCGCCGCCGTTTGGAGTTCAAGCTGATTTTCGCTGCGCATCAGAAATAAAACCTCCATCCTGAAACATTTTAGTTTTTGATCGGTAAACATACAGCACTGGAATTTGAAATGCAAATTTTTTTGCGAAAAAGACGAATTTTTTTTGTAAAAAAGGGGAAACGGCACTATATTTTCACACGATGCATCACCATGAGGAAAATGGTTCGCGCGGAGAGAGCTGCAATGAAGGCAAAACGGATGAAACTTGCGGACATCGCCCGGGAGGCGGGCGTGTCGGCGACCGCGGTTTCATTTTATATCAACGGGAAGGGCCGGGAGTATAAACTTTCTCAGGCGACGTGCGACCGGATTGAAGAGGTGGTGAGGAAATACGACTTCGTGCCGAATATTTTTGCACGGGCCATGCAGCAGAATCGTACCTATCTCATCGGTTTTCTGCTTCCGGCGCGGCTGAGCACCTCCTTCTGGTCGGAGATCGTCGCCGGGATCGAGGAAGGAATTTCGCCGCATCGCTATCACCTGATGCTGGCTTGTGCGCATTCGGATGCGGCCGGGGAGCTTGAAGCGCTTAAATTGATGCGGAGCAAGGGAGTGGACGGTTATGCGATCGCTCCGGTTCCCGGCGTCGACGGCGTTGCGGCAAATCTCGGGTATTTGAAGGAACTGCATGATTCCGGCATTCCGGTGGTCGGCGTCAATCTGCCGCTCCCCGGATGTTCTGCGGTCTATAACGACGACGGAATCGGCGGAAGGGCGGCGGCGGAATATCTGCTGAAACAACATTTTGCAGAAGCGGCATTGATCGGGGGGCGCGGCCCGGAGGAACATCTTCGTTTTCGCGCCTTTGAAGATAGATTCAAAGCAGCGGGCGCCCGGACGTTTTATTTCGGGTCAGTCGATGAATGGTTCGCCGCGCCGCATCGACCGCGGGCGGTGTTCTGCTGCAACGACTATCTGGCGGCGGCGTTGTGCGGCCGTGCCGGTTTTGCCGGGATCCGGATCCCGGACGAGTTGACGGTGGTCGGATACGATGACCTGGATTTTCTGCAGTTGCTCCGGCCGCGCCCGGCATCGGTGCATCAGTTCAAATATGAACTGGGGCGGGACATCGCGGAAATTTTAATGGATGTTTTAATCAACGGCGCCTCGAATGAACCTCGGGAAAAACGGTTTTCCCCCTACGTCCGCACCGGCGATTCTTCGCCGGATGCGAATGCACTTTCTTCGGGGAGTCAACAGGGAGCAAGAAAATGATGCATTGTCCGAAATGTGGAAAAGAAGCCGCCGACGACGCGGTTTTTTGTTCCGCCTGCGGCGCGAAGCTCGCGCCGTCGCAACCGGGAGCAGCAACACCTCCCGGCATATTCAAGTTTGCCTGCCCGCACTGCAGCCAGCGGATTGCGGTGAAAATCGAGTGGAGCGGCCGGTATGCGAAGTGTCCCGGGTGCGGGAACACGATTCAGATTCCCCCCGCTCCGGATATGCCGGATGCACCGGATCCGGCGGTTGCGCCGCCGCCGCAACCGGTTCGACGTGAAAGAAAAGCTCTGATTCCGCCGCCGCCGGTTCGAAATGAACCGCCGCCGCCGGTCTCCTCCGAATCCTCCCTGCGGAACGCGCCGGAAACGCAGATGAACTCCCTCCCGGAAGTGAAACTTGCCCCCCGGCCGATCGTTCCGACGTCGAAAGTTACCGATGCGGAAAATGCCGCCGCTTCTGCTGCGTCCGGCGGAAAGACGGCGGCCGAAAACAATCCATCCGCTCCGGAAACGATCCGCCGCCCGGTGCTTTCGAAAGTTCCGCCGCCGTCCACGCCGCCGTCACCACCGCCGTCACCGCGCCCGGTTGTGATATCCGCACCGTATGAACCCGGTAAGATTCGCCCGGTGTTGCGTCCGGTGAATTGTTCAGAACGAACTGGTGGAGAATCGGATACGCCGGAATCATTCCGGCCGGTGAAAAAATGACCGTCCTCTTTTTTTGTGGGGGACGACGCTACGGGGGAGGGATGTTTTACCTGAGCTGTTCTTCCGGGGAGCGCAGGCACGGCACGATGCCGCCGGAGCGGTCGGTAAGAATTTCCGCGTCACAGTGATAAACGGCGCGGATATTCTCCGGCACAAGTACGTCGCGCGGAGTTCCGGCATCATGAATACCGTGCTCCCCCAGCAGGAGGATCCGATCTGCAAACCGGGCGGCCAGTTGCAAATTATGTGTCGTAATAAGACACCCCGGTGAATGCCGAAGCGAACGCAGAATTGCCGGCAGCCGCAGTGCATGCGCCGGATCAAGAGCGGAAGTCGGTTCATCCATAAGCAGATAATCCGGTTCAAGCGCCAGCGCTGCACCAATCAGAACCCGTTGTCTTTCGCCGCCGGAGAGTCGGTTGCACGGGCGCCGGGCCAGCGCGGAAAGCTCCAGGAGTTTCAACATTTTCCCGACGATCGCCAGATCCTCCGGTCCCGGCGGCGCCAGCCGGGGCAGGCGGGGATTGCGTCCCATCATCACCATTTCTTCAACGGTAAAATCCAGCACCGGAGGCATTTCCTGCGGCACCACACCGATTCGACGCGCCCGTTCGCGGGGCGGAATCTGTTTCAACTCGACGCCGTCGAGGCGGACGTCGCCGGAACGGGCGGAGAGAAAACCGGCCAGCAATTTCAATACGGTGGATTTCCCGCAACCGTTCGGACCGAGAAGCATGGTGAAATCTCCGGGCGCAACGGAAACGGAAATCTCCCGCAGCAGCATCTTGCTTGTTCCATTGTAACCGAACGTGACCGAACGCGCTTCAAGCATGATACGTTCTCCTCCTGTTCAAAAGCCAGAGGAAGACCGGTCCGCCGATCAGCGCGGTGACGACGCCGATCGGAATTTCCCGTTCGCTCCAGACGATCCGACTGCCGATGTCGCAGATCATCAGAAACAATCCTCCGGCAAGAAAAACGCTGCCGAGATTCCGGCGATGGTCACAGCCGCGGATTTTCCGTACGATATGCGGCACGATCAATCCGCAGAAACTGATGATGCCCGCCAGCGTCACGGTCATCGCCGTCAGAAGCGACGCGACCACAATCAAACGGAATGCCGCCCGTGCCGGCGTGGTTCCGAGATAAAACGCCCGCTCTTCGCCGAGCGACAATGCGTTGAGTTCCCCCGCGGAAAAGCGGAGAATGCCGAACGCGACAAACGCGAGCACCATTCCCGGCAGCAATAATTTTTCATCCACCGCCTGCAGATCCCCCAGCATCCACCAGGTCACCCCCGCAAGTTCGTCCGCCTGCGCGATGGACAAGAGATACATCAACAGACTGGAACTCAATGTTCCGGCAATCACCCCCGACAACAACAGATTCTCGCTTCCACGGCCGCCGCCGCGACTGACCGCCAGCACCAGCGCGAGAACAATCAACGCTCCGGTTAGAGCCGAAAACGGCAACGCATAAATCGTGATCGCCTGCAATCCGGCAATAATACAGAGCGCCGCCCCGACTCCGGCGCCGCCGGAAAGCCCCAGAATAAATGGTTCGGCAAGCGGATTGCGCAGTACCGCCTGAAATGTCAAACCGGCCAGCGCGAGACTCCCGCCGACCGTGAACGCCGCCGCCATCCGGATCAGCCGCAGTTCCGCGATCGGATGCAGTCCGCCGCCGTCCCGGAACCATTCGGCGAACGGAAGCAGCCGCGACCCGAACAGAATTCCGGCGACTCCGGCAAGAACGACACCGGCCAGCAAGTAGCAGTTCAAGTATTTCACGGCAATTGCTCCAGCGCTTTCCGCAATTCGGAAATGCCGTCGAAAATCCTCGGCCCGGGCCGTTGCAGCAGATCCGGATCGAGTTCGGAAATGATTCTGCCGTCGCGCACGGCCGCAAGTTTTTTCCAGAAGCGGTGCTTGTTCCATCCCTGCGGCGATGCGGTCCAGACGATGGCGTCCGGCGGATTTTCCAGCAACCAGTCAAAGGAACATTTGAAATACGCCTGCGGCACTTTGCCTGCGACATTTTCCGCTCCGGCCAGACGGATCACATCGTCCGGAAGCGATCCCCGGCCGGCCACCATCAGCGGCGAATCCCAGATGACCCACAGCAATCGAATCCGGCGCTTTTCCGGAATTTTTTCGAGTTCCCGATCGATCCGCGCGGTTTCCGCGCGTGCGGCATCTTCCGCGTTGAGCAGTTTTCCGAGCTCTCCGACGCAGTTCCGGTACTCCGCGACCGTGCGGCACTGCATCATCAGCACCCGGATGCCGCGACGTTCGAAATTGACCGCCACGCCGGGATTGATGAAATCATTGCTCAACACCAGCGTCGGAGACAATTCCAGAACCCGTTCCACGTCGGGGTCGGCGAAATCTCCGGCGATCGGCAGACGTTTCACCTCTTCCGGGAAATCACAGGCACTGCTTCGGCCGACGAGTTCATTGCCATGACCGAGCAGACAGACCAGTTCGGTCAGGGCCGGGGAGAGTGAGACGATTCGCCGCTCCGCTGCCGGAGCGGCAATGACGCAGAATGCCGTCAGTAAAAACAGAAGATATCGTATATTTTTCATCAACATAAGAAATCAATCGGGTTTGAAGTATATTTCCGGCACCATAAGATATCATGGGATGAACCCAAAGTCAAGCGATGGAAAAATGCTTGATTTTTTGAAAATCGCTTTTATAATGATTTCTGAAGGGGGATTCCCTCCGGAAACGAAACTCCGCTTCCGAAGCGGATGCGCATAACCAGAAGAGAGAGAAGAGGGGAGGGTTCTGACCATGGCCGCATCTCAAATTGAAACTGAGCTCTCAACCGAAGAATTCAACACCATTTCCGTCCGGGATCTTGCACTTCGTGATCCCCGTTTCCGCCTGGCGCTGGAAAAGGCCGGGATCGATTGCTGCTGCGGAGGCGGTTGTCGATTGAAGGACGCGGCGAAGGAAGCGGCAGTTCCCCCGGACGAACTGCGCCGAATCCTGCGCGATGCGGCGGAACAGCCCGCCGTTCCCGGAGGAAATGACGACTGGAAGTGCGATTCCCTGGAGCGATTTCTCGAATATTTCATGAATTTTCATCATAAGCCGCTGTATGAAAAGTTCTCCCGAATCGAACTTTATTTCATCCCGATCATGGAGAAACACGGCCGGGAACACGGAGTGGAACTGAATGCGTTTCAGCATGAGTTTCAAAAAATTGCAACAGAGATGGTTCCGCATCTGCAAACCGAGGAGGCAAAGCTGTTCCCGGCGTTTCTTGCTCCGGAACCGCCGGAGGATCTGGCCGACTTGTGCCGCAGAAGAGAGGAGGAACATCTTTCAATCCGCCGCAAACTGCGCCGGATTGCGGCGATGACGTGTCATTACCGGATTCCACCTTACGCCTGCGCGGCGGTGGAAGCGCTCTTCGAAGAACTGCGCGAACTCGACAAAATGCTCAAGGAACATATTTTTCTGCAGAACAACGTGCTGTTTCCCCGAGCCTGAAAAATCTCCGGCTCCCCGTCAGAAAGCAAGCGGGGAATCCGGGATGTTTTTCCGGTAGTTGATCGCTTCGAACAGATGCTCTTCGCAAAGCGCCTCACAACCGCCGAGGTCGGCGATGGTGCGCGCCACCTTTAAAATACGATCATAGGCGCGCGGACTGAGCTTAAAACGCGTCACCGCCTGACGAAGCAGCGTTTTTCCCGTGTCCGAAATGCGGCAGAACTCCTGCAGTTCCCGGCTCCCCATCTGACCGTTGCAGTGAATCGGCAATCCGGCAAAACGCCGCTGTTGAATTTCCCGGGCCCGGATCACCCGTTGCCGGATCAATATGCTCGACTCTCCGGCGGGCGCGGCGAGCAGTTCATCCTCGGTCAGGCGGCGGACTTCGATTTGAAGATCGATGCGATCGAGCAGCGGTCCGGATATTTTCTTTAAATACCGTCGTTTTTCCTCAATCCGGCAGGTGCATCCCAATTCCACTTCGCCGCGTCCGCAGGGACAGGGATTCATGGCGGCGCAGAGAATGAAACGCGCCGGAAACACACAGCTTCCCGCCGCACGACTCACGGTGATGATGCCGTCTTCCAGCGGCTGGCGCAACACCTCAAGCACGTTGCGCTTGAATTCCGGCAGCTCGTCGAGAAACAGCACCCCGTTGTGCGCCAGACTGATCTCCCCCGGATGCGGGTCGCGCCCGCCGCCGATCAAACCGACATCGGAAACGGTGTGGTGCGGCGCACGAAACGGTCGCCGATTGACCAGCGGTTCGCCGTGTCCCAGCAACCCAAGCACGCTGTAAATACGGCTGGTTTCCAATGTTTCCGCCAGCGTCATCGGCGGCAGAATTCCGGGGAGGCGATTGGCCAGCATCGATTTTCCCGTTCCGGGCGGCCCGGTCATGAGGATGTTGTGACCGCCCGCGGCGGCAATTTCCAGTGCCCGCCGCGCCATGGTCTGCCCCTTCACCTCCGCGAAGTCGGGCAGCCGGCTGCTGGTACGCTCCAGATAATCGTGCAGACTGGCGCGATAAGGTTCGGGCAGCTCCGGCACGGTCAGGCAGTGAACCGCTTCACGCAGGGAAGCGACCGGATAAACCGGCAGGGTATTGCCGGCGGCCAGTGCCGCCTCTTCCGCATTGGCCCTCGGAACCAGAAAACCGGCAAGCCCCCGGCGGTGCGCCAGCATCGCCGCGATCGGCAGTGCGCCGCGCACCGGACGTACGGTTCCGTCGAGAGCCAGTTCGCCGAGGACGGCGAAGGTGTGCAATCTTTCCTGCGGGATCGTTCCCGCCGCGGCCAGCATCGCCAACGCCATCCCCAGGTCGAAACCGGTTCCCTCTTTGCGCAGATCCGCCGGCGCAAGATTGATGACCGTATTCCCGCGCAACGCCGGAAAGCTGCTGCTCAACACTGCGGAACGGATTCGGTCGCGGCTCTCGCGAACCGCCGCATCCGGCAGACCGACGACGGAAATCGGAGAATCCGGACCGACCGGGGTGTTGCGATTTGTGATATGCACCTCGATTTCAACGAGATGCGCTTCGATCCCGATGACGGTTGCTGAATAGGTTTTGGCGATCATTTTAAATGATTTCACTCCTTGGACGGCTGCAATGAGAGTTCGAGCAACTTCTCCGCCGCGTGCCAGAAAGTGGCGGGGTGTCTTGTTTTTGCAACATCTTTCAGAACGGCAAAACGTTGCAGTGTGTCAGGAAGATTCGCTCTTCCCGGTCGATCCGGTTCCAGCAGGATCTGATTTGCCTGCGTATCCCACATGATGACGTTGCGGTGTTCAATCAGCGCCAGATCAAGATAAAAATGAGCAAGGAACAATGTTTCGAGCCACGCAGATTCCCCCTCGAGTATCAGATCGCGTCGCGGATCCGATTGGCGGATCGTATGTTGCGGCGTCCGGGCAAATTTGCGGTCATTTTCATCACTTTGAACGAATTTCCAATAAGAATCGCGGATTTGTCTCTCCCGTTTCGCCCACTGCGCTTCAAGCATCCGCGCTTCCCGGATCAATCCGCGGTGCAGGAAATTTTCAGCATCTCCAATTCCGCACCGGGCGATCCATTCACACATTTCCCGGTCGGCAAGAATCCGGCGGCATTCCAGAATGAGCCGTTCCATCCGGTAACGGCGGGACGGCAGCAGTGAATCGCACCAGTTCTTCTGCCGGACGCCGGCAACGTCGACCAGTGCGAACCTGCGGCGCACGGTATCGTACAGAATGTTGCCGAAATGGAAATCCGGATGGAACAGATCACTTTCAAGCATTTCTCGGACGAAATGGGTCAGGCCGCGAAGAAATTCTTCCGGATTCTCCGTTCCGGAAACGATGTTGCCATACCAGTATTCCCCGGCCGAACACGTATCCGGCAGCGCGGCGGTGATGATCACATTTCCGTCAGCCAATGAACGCCCCAACGCAAGATATTCCACGCATGGAACATGCGTCGAGCGGAGCAGCATTGCGGATTTCCATTCGCCGATCATGTGGCGCCCGCCGCGGAAATCATGTTTCCAGAAAAATTCCCCACACGCCAGCACCTCCCGAATATCGCTGCGTTTCACCGAAATGCCGCCACCCGGCAAAGATTCCTCCGGATGATCTCCGAGACGGCGGTGTGCATCTTCATCAGCGAAGATCCAGCGATAAGAACTGCTGCTCATCGTTTCAACGCTCCGATCAGAAAGTCGGTTCCGCCGAAACGACGGATTCCGGCATGTTCCAGCGCATTTCCGCTTTCAAGCAGGAACGGACCGGCCGCGCCGGGCGTATCCGGAATCTCCCAGATCAACAGTGCGCCACCAAAACTCTCCCGGAACAGTTTCGCATTCGTCAACTGCCGGAAATATTCCATCGATTTTGCGTAAGGCGGGTCGGCGAAAATCAGATCCATCGGTGCGTAACGGCGGTATCCAACCGGATTCAACGCGTTTCCGGCAAGGAGGATCACTTCATTTCCCAGAGCGGCGGCCCCGGCGGGACGACAGGCCGCCACCCGCGCGGCATTGCGTTCGATGACCCGCAGATGAGTCTTTTCCACTTCGACCAGCAGCACCAGCGCCGCGCCGCGGCTGAAGGCTTCCAGCCCGAGTGCACCCGAACCGGAAAAGAGATCGAGCACCCGTTTCCCGGTGAAATCACCGAGACTGTCGAAGAGCGCCTTGCGCGAACGCGCCGCAGTCGGACGCACTTCCATGCCCGGAAGAGTTTCCAGTTCGAGATTTCGTGCAGAGCCACCGATAATCCGCATGCTTATTTCATTCCCATTCGATCGTGCCCGGCGGCTTGCTGGTGATATCGTAAACCACCCGGTTCACGCCGTTGACCTCATTGATGATCCGGCTGGAAATGCGCCCGAGCAGTTCCGGGGGCAGGGGAACCCAGTCCGCGGTCATGCCGTCGCTGCTGTCGACCGCACGGACGGCGATTACATAATCATAGGAGCGCTCGTCACCCATTACACCGACGCTGCGGATCGGCAGAAACACGGCAAATGTTTGCCAGATGCTGTAATACAACCCGGCTTTCTTGATTTCATCGACGACGATCTCATCCGCATCGCGCAGAATCTCCAGCGTCCGCCGGGAAATCGCCCCCAGATGACGCACCCCAAGTCCCGGCCCCGGAAACGGTTGCCGCATGACCACATCTTCCGGCAATCCGAGCTGGCGACCGACTTCGCGAACTTCGTCTTTGAAAAGACGGCTGAGCGGTTCGAGCAGTTTGAACTTCATCTCCTTGGGCAGGCCGCCGACGTTGTGGTGGCTCTTGATCATCGCCGCCGGATTCCCGTCGATCGGAACGCTTTCAATGACATCGGGATAGGTTGTACCCTGCGCCAGAAATTCGGCATTTTCGATTTTCGCTGAGGCATCATCGAAGACTTTGACGAATTCATTGCCGATGATCTTGCGTTTCGCTTCCGGTTCCTCGACGCCGGCGAGGCGTTTCAGAAAACGGTCGGTCGCATCGATGTAAATGAGTTTCATGTCGAACGTCCGCCCGAAAAGCTGCTGGACGCGTTCCGCTTCATTTTTGCGCAGCAGACCGTTGTTGACGAAAATGCAGTGCAGCTGTTTCCCGATCGCCTTATGAATCAGCGCCGCGGCCACCGAGGAATCCACACCGCCGGAAAGCCCGAGAATGACGTTGGATTTTCCCACCTTGCGCCGAATCTCCTGAAGCTGTTCCTCGATGAAGGAGGCCATCGTCCAGTCGCCGGCGCAGCCGCAGATCCGGAAACAGAAATTGGAAATCAACTTCCGCCCGAGCGGCGTGTGCGCAACTTCCGGATGAAACTGGATACCGTACATTTCCCGATCGGCGAATTTCACCGCGCAATATTCCGTATTGCCGCTCGAAGCGAGCGTTTCGAAACCGCCCGGCGGCGGTTCGGCAACCTTGTCTCCGTGAGACATCCACACCTGCATCGTTTCGGGCAATTCGGCGAAGAGTTTGCCGTGTTCACGGATTTCCAGCGTGGCTTTTCCGTATTCGCGCGCCTTGCCGCGGACGATTTTCCCGCCCAGCGTATGCACCATCAGCTGAAGACCGTAACAAATTCCCAAGACGGGAATGCCGAGGTTGAAAATTTCCGGGTCGCACTTGGGGGCGTTTTCCGCGTAGACGCTGGACGGGCCGCCTGAAAGAATCACGCCGCAGGGATTTTCCGCCGCCACGGCCCGGGCAGTGGCGGAGTACGGCAGAATTTTACTGTAAACATGGCATTCCCGGATGCGCCGGGCGATCAGCTGGCTGTACTGAGAACCGAAGTCCAGTACGACGATGGTTTCACTCATGGAATGATCCGGTGGTTCGAAGTTGAACATCCTTTATTATTTTCATTTAATATAGCACAAAAAAATCATTTTTTAAAGAGACTTGTCTTTCTTTTTTCAATTTTGCGAAGTATGTTAAGTTGTTTTCGAAAAAAAATCAGTTCCAAACAGGAAAACACGGAAAGAGATGAAAAACTTTGACGTGGCTGAGTTCGACCGGAATATGGCGGTCGATTCGTCCGGTGCCGAAGGCATCGTTTATTGCAACGTGGATACGCCGGGATTCCGGTTGGCTGGATTGCCTTTTCGAGAAGAATGCGGCGGTGCGTTCCGTCGGCTGCCGCATGATCCGGCATTGCCGACGGCGGTCGACGGACTGGCCTGGCACACAGCGGGAGCTCAGATCGCATTCCGCACCGACAGTCGCAAGGTCCTGGTTCGGGCGAAGTTGCGGGACCGTTCCTGGATGGATCACATGGCGATGACCGGAATTTTCGGGTTCGATCTCTATGTCGGCGGTCCCGGGAAATATCGCTTCCAGGGCGTGACCCGGTTTCCGGTCGACGCGTGGGAATACGAGTGCGAGCTTTACAGCTGCGACACGGCAATGGAACGGGAGTTTCTGATCAACTTCCCCTTGTACAGCGGAGTTGAAGCGCTGGCGATCGGTCTGGAACGCGGGGCGACGGTTTCCGCGCCGCAACCGTGGCGCGATCCCCGGCCGGTCGTGGTTTACGGCACGTCAATCACGCAGGGGGGATGCGCATCGCGTCCGGGGATGGCGTACACGAACATCTTGAGTCGTTATTACAACCGGCCGTTTCTCAATTTCGGTTTCTCCGGCAGCGGAAAAGGCGAACCGGAAGTGGTGCGCCACCTTGCTTCCATTGCGGATCCCGCGCTTTTTCTGCTCGGTTACGAAGCCAACGCCGGCGCCGCCGGCATCCGCGATACCCTTGACCGGACGTTGTCGATTCTGCGCGAACGTCATCTTTCCACGCCGATTCTGGTGATTTCGCGTCTCCGTCAGAATTGGGAGATTCGCGATTCCGGTTCGCCGCTGCTCCGAGCGCACGAGGCGGTTCAATCGGTTGATTTCCAACGGAATTTGGTCGAACTTCGCCGCCGGAGCGGGGACGAAAACATATATTTCATCGATGGAGGCACGCTCTCCGGAAGAGACTGGGAGGAGACCACCGTCGACGGATGCCACCCGACGGATCTTGGATTCTATCGCGTCGCCGAAGGATTGATTCCGGCGCTCGATGTGTTGTTGAATAATGAAAGAATTTCAGAATGAATGATTTGATCTATTGTGTCCAGCTGCTGGATCTCTCGGCGCAGCCGGAATTGACCGCGGAGATGCTTTCGGCACTGGAGTTGGAGTTCAGCAGCTGGGAAGACCGTGAAAATCGCCGCTTCCTGTACAGCGTATACGCGCCGACTCCGGAAGAGGCGGCGGAAAACCGTCGCCGGATTGAAGAAGCTCTCAGGCAATGGCGCGAATTCGGTGTGGAGATCGGCGAAATTCGCGATGTGGAAATCCGTCGCGAGGATTGGGCGGAGGCGTGGAAGAAGTATTTCAATTTGATTCCAATTTCCCCGCGGTTGATGATCAAACCAAGCTGGCTGGAATATACGCCGACTCCGGGACAGAAGGTTCTGGAGATCGATCCCGGCATGAGTTTCGGAACCGGTCAGCATGCCACAACCTATTTCTGTTTGAAGATGATCGACCGTCTGGCCGGAACGCCGGACGTCCATTCGATGCTGGATGCCGGGTGCGGTTCGGGGATTCTGGCGATCGGTGCGGCGCTCCTGGGGTACGACCCGGTCGACGCCTTCGATTACGATCCCGACGCGGTGCGGGTTGCCGCGGAAAATCTTGCCGCCAATGGAATTGAAACGGTGAAACCGGAAGTCGCCGACGCGGCGAATTATTCCGGACGCCCGGAAAAATACGATCTGGTCTGCGCGAACATCCTCGGGCATCTGCTCAAGGCGTATCGTCACAACATCGCCGGATGGGTTCGTCCGAACGGTTTTCTGGTTCTCGCCGGGATTCTCGAACGGGAATATCCCGACGTGCGGAATGCATTCACTGCAATCGGTTTCGAGGAGGTCGAAAACGAAACGCTTCGTGAATGGACCAGCGGGCTCTTCCGGAAGGCATCCCGATAATTTTCTTCAACCGTTCGTCCGGGGATCGAGTGCATCGCGCAATTCGTCCCCGAGCACGTTCAACGCCAGCACCAGCACGAACATGAAACAGGTCGCCGCGGCAATCTCCCACCAGATGCCGCGCCAGAGCCGTTCCTGGCCGTCGGAGATCATCACGCCCCAGCTCGGAGCGTTCTGGACGCCGAATCCGAGGTAACTTACGATCACTTCGCTCATGATCGCCCCGGCGAAAGTCAGCGTGAAGTAAATGATCACCAGATGAAACACATTGGGAATGATGTGCCGCAGAACGATCATTGGCGAACTCACTCCCGCCACGCGCGCGGCGGCGACATACGGCATCGTACGCAAACGCATCGTTTCGCTGCGTACGACCCGGCACAACGTCACCCAGCTGGTAAGTCCGATCGCCAGATAAACCGCCAGCATTCCCGGTTCGGCCCGCAACACGGTTCCGAGTGCGCTGACGATTCCCATGAGCGACGGAGAAAGAAAATTGCGCGACATCAGAAGCGCCAGCGCCAGAATGAAAAGCAACGTCGGCATCGATGCGAAGGTGCTGTACAGCCATACGATCCATTCATCGAGTTTTCCCCCGTAGAAACCTGCAACGGCACCGAGCAGCATGCCGAGCACGGCGGAGATCACGCCGGCGATCACCCCGACCTTGACCGCGGTCGCACTGCCGGCAATTGCGCGCAGCATGACGTCGCGTCCCTGATAATCGGTTCCCATCCAGTGATCGGGGGAGGGGGGCGAAAATGGAATTTCTTCGTTGATCTGTTGATAAACAGGCACTTGACCGGTCTCTTCGCAGATGATTTCATAAATCTCCACTCCGACCGCCGCCGCCACATAGAGCAGCACGATCAGCAGCGCTCCCATGGCCCACGGGCGTTTCCGCAATCTTCTCCACGTCAGAGACGTGTTCATGAGTTCAATCCTCCGAATTTTCCCGCACGACGAATCAGCGCCACCTGGAGCAGGGCGATGTCCGCCACCGTCACGCCGTCGATTCGTCCGGCCTGCGCCAGCGTGCCCGGCGTAACCTTGAGCAGTTTCTGACGAGCCTCGTTGCTCAATCCGGCCACGGCGGCGTAATCGAATCCGGCAGGGATGGAAATGTTTTCCAACTTCCTCAATTTGCGGATTTCACTTTCTTCCCGCTGGAGATAACCGTCATAACGCGCCTCGATCAAAAGTTCGCGCCAGATGCGGCGCCCCTGACGGGTATCTTCAATCCGCGGCAGAAGATGGCCGGGGAAGGGGAGGGGAGACGAACCAGGAGAAGCGGAATCGTCGTCCATCTCCTTTAAATGAACCAGAAGCGTTTTGCCCTGATAACGACGCTGACGGCAGAGTTCGATAACGTTGTTCAATTCCGTTTGGTAAAGTTTGAATCTGCGATATTTCTCTTCCGGCAGCAATCCGGCCTCATGAGCGAATTCCGACAATCGCAGATCCGCGTTGTCCTGCCGCAACAGCAGCCGGTATTCGGCGCGACTGGTGAAAAGGCGATACGGTTCAACGATTTCCTTCGTGGTAAGATCGTCAACCATAACTCCGATATAACTGGAGTCGCGTCCCATTTCGAGCGGCGTTTTTCCTGCGGCGAACCGTGCCGCGTTCATGCCGGCGACCAGACCTTGGCCAGCGGCTTCCTCATAACCGCTGGTACCGTTGATCTGCCCGGCGGCGAAGAGATTCTCCCAGCGTTTGATGCGCAAGGAGCGTTCCAATTGATCCGGCGGCAGAAAATCGTATTCGATGGCGTAGGCGTAACGGGAGATGACCGCATGTTCCATGCCGGGAATCGAATGAATCATCCGGCGCTGGACATCGGGCGGTAGACTGGTGGAAATTCCATTAATATAATATTCGCGCGTCTGCGCCCCCTCTGGTTCGAGGTAGAGCAAATGGCGCGGATGCTGCGGAAAACGGACGACCTTGTCTTCAAACGACGGACAGTAACGTGTTCCGATTCCCTTGATAACGCCTTGATACATGGGAGATTTGTCGAGATTTCCCCGGACGATTTCCGCGGTCTCGTCGGTGGAATAAACCATATAACAGGGCAGGGCATGGGAAACCGCCTGTGGTAAATCAGGCAGCAAATCCCTGTCCCAGCAGGAAAATTGTTCCTCCTGGCACTCCGATTGCTGCAACTGCATCTGAGAGAAATCGATTGTTTTTGCAAGAATGCGGGGAGGGGTTCCGGTTTTGAGCCGTCCGATCCGGAGCCCGAGCTGCTGATGCAGTGAACCACTCAAAAAAGAGGCGGGAAAATCCCCGGCGCGCCCGCCGGGAAAATTTTTCAATCCGTAATGGAGTCTTCCGTTGAGAAATGTTCCGGTCGTCAGGACGACGCTGCGGCAGTGGATTCGGTCTCCAAACTGGTTTTCAATACCGCAGATGCGACCATTTTCAAGCAAAAAACCGGTGACCTCCGCCTGAAGAATGTCGATTTGCGGGGTTTCTTCGAGCAACAGCTTCATACCGCGCTGATAAGCGACTTTATCGCACTGTGAACGTGGAGAACGCACCGCCGGCCCCTTTGTACGGTTCAACATGCGAAATTGAATCGACGCGGCATCGGTTACGATCCCCTGAGCTCCGCCCATGGCATCGATTTCGCGAACGACCTGTCCCTTGGCGATACCGCCGATGGCCGGGTTGCAACTCATCTGAGCGATATGATCCATATTGAGCGTGACCAGCAGGACGGATGCGCCGATGCGTGCCGCGCTGAACGCAGCCTCACAACCGGCATGACCGGCGCCGATTACTATAACATCATAAGATTTCATAACAATAAATCAAATTCCCGAATCCACCGTTCCAGGAGAAAATGCCGTCGGTGTATTCTATAAAATACTTCCGGAATGAGTTTTTATCAAATGAATTCAGAAATTCCGCCATACTATTTTGGAAATTTCAGCAAGGCTGCGACATTTCTGGTTGGGGAATGATATTTTTATCATCAAGTTATTAACAAGCAGCTTGTTAGGATTTTGCATCAACTTGCAAATCAACATATTGCAATATATTCACCCATATCGATCCCCTGCTCGATACTTAACATAACATACATTATGCGACGTTATAAATACGTCAGGAATGCACGCAGAGCATGGGAAAAACCAAACGGATACAATCACCCTGCCCGGATGGTTCGAACACGTCAGCGGCGTTTTATGGAGTTTTTTTCCATTGCCGGTTAATAATAAAAACGCCGTATCAAAAACGATACGACGCCTTCCGCAATGGTTTTATACAATTATGGTAATTCTTGATATTTGACAAACTAATTATATGGAGTACTCATCTGCAAGGTATTCCCGCAGAA